>JBOFGW010000123.1:0-15876 GCA_051649325.1 Burkholderiaceae bacterium
GACCAGCGGCAACTTGAAGCTGGACGATCTGAAGGGCCGCTGGGTGTATGTTGACTTTTGGGCATCGTGGTGTGGGCCGTGCCGGCAGTCGTTTCCGTGGATGAACGACATGCAGGCCAAGTTTGGCGACAAACTGCGCATTGTGGGCATTAACGTCGATACCAAACGTGCCGATGCAGACAAGTTTCTGGCGCAGACCCCGGCCAAGTTCATGCTCGCGTTTGACGAGAAAGGCGAAACGCCCAAGGCCTACAAAATCAAGGGCATGCCCAGCAGCGTGCTGATCGCGCCGGACGGCACCGTGGCCTGGGTTCACACCGGCTTTAAAGAAGGCGAAGCCAAAGAGCTGGAAGAAAAGCTCGCCAAATCCATCAGTGGCAAGTAAAACTCGGGGCTTGCCAAGCCGTATTTGCATCCAGCCTGTTTGGAGAAATTCTGCATGAAGTACTTATCCGTTACTCGCCTGGTTCTGTCTGGAGCCGCGCTTTCATTGCTTGTGGGCTGCGCGCAGATGCCGCAAGTCAATGCCTGGGAAAAAGGCGTTCTTGCCAAACCGGCCATGAGCTTTAACAGCGATCCGCTGGATGATCGCTACACGCAGCACATTTACGCCAGTAAAGAAAACAGCTCCGGCGGCGCAGGCGTGGGCGGCGGCGGCTGCGGCTGTAACTGAAGTTTGTGTTGCTGAAGTTTGTGTTTTTATCGCAGCACCAAAAAAATCTAAACACAATGAGCCTCGCGCCGCTTCTAGAGCTCTTTGGGAGAATCTGAATGACCCAGCTGTCACACACGTCCACCGCTGCAGCCTCAAGCAAGCGCCGCGAGCAGGCCGGCGCTATTGCCGCGGCTGCGCTGCTCCTGCCGGGGCTTGCGCCCAAGGGCGCGCTGGCGCAAAACACCCCGCCGGAACAAGGGGTGATCAGTGCAAAGTATTTGTATTACAAAGACAAGCAGCCGGGTCTGGACCGCATTGAGGTCAAGTCACCATCGGTATACGCGCTGATTCCGTTTGCCGGCGAGTGGTCGTTTGAAGGCTCGGTGGTGCAAGATGCAGTGTCGGGCGCAACGCCGCGCTTTTACTCCACGATTGCAGGCGCAACCAAATATGACCCCGCCACCGGCCAGCGCGGCATGAAGGACGAGCGTATCGCTGGCGATGCCAAGCTCACGCGCTACTTTGGCCGCGCCACCGCCAACATCGGCGTAGCGTATTCGACTGAAGATGATTACACCGGCCGCACGGTAAGCGCGGGCGGCAGCTGGTCCACGCCCAACAACAACACTACCTTTAGCGCCGGCCTGTCTGCATCCAACGACAAGATGAGTTCAACGGCGGATGTGAATAACTTCATCGATTCAGATGGCAAGAAAACCCAGAGCCAGAGCCGCAAGGTCAATGAATTGCTGGTCGGGGTGACGCAGGTGCTCTCAAGGCGTGACATTGTGCAGGCCAATCTGACGGTGAGCCGCGGCAAGGGCTACTACACCGACCCGTACAAATTGGCGGACAGGCGGCCCGACAAGCGCGACGCAACGATTCTGCTGCTGCGTTGGAACCGCCACTTCGACCAACTTGATGGCACGCTGCGCACCAGCCTGCGCTTTTACGACGACAGTTTTGGCATCAACTCGCAGACGGTCGGCGCGGAATGGGTGCAACCAGTCGCGCAGGGCTGGACGCTCACGCCCGGCCTGCGTTACTACTCGCAAAGTGCGGCGGATTTCTACCAGAATCCGATATTTTCCGGTGGCCTGTTTGTCCCGCCACCGACCGCATCGACTGCCGAGTTCTTCTCTGCCGATCAACGCTTGGCCGGCTTTGGCGCGGTGACAGCCAGTCTGAAAGTCAGCAAAGAAATCGCCAAGCTCTGGTCGGTGGATGGCAAAGCGGAGTTCTACCGGCACAAAGGCGACTGGCGCGCGTTTGGCAAAGGCAGCCCAGGGCTGGACGTGTTTGATGCGACGTTCTTGCAGGTAGGTGTGAGCAAAAAGTTCTAAGGATTGTCATTCCGAGCGAAGCGAGGAATCTCGTTCTAGCGTGGAGAGATTCCTCGCTTTGCTCGGAATGACAGATGTTCTGCGAGCCACTTAACAAAAAAGGCAGCCTAGGCTGCCTTTTTGTTTGCTGGAACAACTTAACTTAAGCCGCCGCTTTATCCGCCAGCAATTTCTGCAGCTCGCCATTGGCAAACATTTCAGCCAGGATGTCTGAGCCGCCGATGAACTCGCCGCCCACATAAAGCTGCGGAATGGTCGGCCAGTTGGAAAATTCTTTGATGCCTTGGCGCACTTCTTCATCGTCCAGCACGTTCACCGTGACGATGTTGCTCGCACCCGATTGTTTGAGCAGCTGCACGGCGCGTCCTGAGAAGCCACACATGGGAAACTGCGCGGTGCCCTTCATAAATAGCACGACCGGGTTGTCTTTGACGGTCTTCTCAATGAATGACTGCACTTCTTGATTCATAACGCGTTTACCTTGCAGTTGTGTTCAGGACGAAATCCATTATAAGCACGCGACCTCAAATAGCTAGGGGTTATCCCGATGAGCGCGCGCGTGCTTTTTGCGCGACTGTGTTCCGCGGTTGAGCTGAAAGATCGGTGTGTGTTGCCACGTTTTCAAGCCCTGCCTGCGCCAGCAACGTCGCAACAGCTTGACCTTGGTCAAATCCATGCTCCAGCGCCAGCCAGCCGCCGGGATTAAGCCGCGCGCTTGCGCCTTGGGCCAGGCGGCGCAGCAGCGCTAGGCCGTCCGCGCGGTCTGTCAGCGCCAGGCTGGGTTCAAAGCGCAGATCGCCCTGCTGCAAATGCACATCTTGCGCCGCGATGTACGGCGGGTTGGAAACAATCATGTCGAACTGCGCGCCTTCCAGCGGCGCGTACAGATCGCCGCAGGCAAAGCGCACCCGCGCGGCCACGCCGTGTTGCTGCGCGTTGGCGCGCGCGATGTCCAGCGCCTCAGTGCTGACGTCTGTGGCTAGCACTTGCAGATCGGGCCGCTTGTGCGCCAGCGCCACGGCAATCGCGCCGCTACCGCAGCCAATGTCTGCCACGTGACCGCCGGTGGGTGCATTCGTGGCGGCAAATTCCACCAGCCATTCGGTTTCCGGCCGCGGAATGAGCACGGCGGGCGACACGTGGAGCATCAATCCATAAAACTCGCGCTGACCCGTGATGTAGGCCACCGGCTCGCCGGCGGCGCGGCGTGCAATTGCGGCACGCGCGGCATCACACTGCACGGGCGAGAGTGCATCGTCACCATGCGTAATCAGCCAGATGCGCGGCACGCCCAGCGCGTGCGCCACCAGAACGCGTACATCCAGCGGCGCAAGCCCCTCGTGCACAGCATGCGCAAGCAGGGTGGTGGGGGTGCAGAGAGTCAAGTACGTGCCGAGCGTTTTAAAACCCCGTTCGCGTTGAGTTTGTCGAAACGCATTCGAGGTGGCGATTGATTTGCATGATTGCTAGAGGGCTTCGACAGGCTCAGCCCGAACGGATTGAAGGTTTCGAGTGCTTTTTTGAGTGCTCTACGCAATATCCATGCGGTTTTTGAGCCATTTTTGCTTCAAAACCCGCATGGATATTGCGTACTAGCCTTTGAGAATCTGCTTGATGTCTGCCACCAGCAGGTCAATGCCCACGCCGTGGCGCACAAACAGCCGCACGTTGCCTTTGGCATCCAGCACGTAGCTGGCGGCGGTGTGGTCGATGGTGTAGTCGCTGCCGTCTTTGTTGGGCGCTTTGCTGTAGAAGACTTTGAATTTGTCGGCCATGGCTTTGGTGGTTGCCGCATCAGCATGCAGGCCGACAAAGCTCTTGTCGAACGCGGGCACGTAGCCGGCCAAAATGGCCTGTGTGTCGCGCTCGGGGTCTACGGTGACAAACAGCACTTGCAGCTTGTCTGCATCCGCGCCGAGTTTTTGACGCACCTGCGCCCACTCGGCCAGGTTGGTGGGGCAAATATCCGGGCAGCGTGCAAAGCCAAAAAAGATCGCAACAGCTTTGCCTTGATAGCTGGCCAGCGTGCGCGGCGCGCCAGTGTGGTCAGTGAGCTTGATGTCCGCCGCGCCTGCGCCAATGCTGCCGCCGGAAATATCTGTGCTGTTGAACTTAGGCGCTTGCGGGCTACAGGCAGAAAGCGTTAGCGCAAGCAGCGCTACGCAGGCGGCAACAAAGTGTTTCATAGGAACCAGTGGTCAATCAGCAGCGCGGTGAACAGCAGCGACAGATACAAAATAGAAAAGCGGAAGGTCTTGCGTGCCAATGCATCAGAATAATTTTTCCACAGCTTGAACGCGTACCAGATAAAACCCGCGCCCAGCGCCAGGGCGCTGACCAGATACAGTTCACCGCTCATGCGCATGGCATAGGGCAGCAGCGTGGCCACTGCGAGCAGCACGGTGTAAAGCAAAATGTGCTGACGCGTGAGTTCAGGCCCGTGCGTAACCGGCAGCATCGGCAGGCCGGACTGTTTGTAGTCTTCGGTGCGGTACAGCGCCAAGGCCCAGAAGTGCGGCGGCGTCCACAAAAAAATGATCACGACCAGCACCCAGGCCTGCGCCGGCACGTCGCCGGCCACCGCCGCCCAGCCCAGCGCCGGCGGCATGGCGCCAGACAGCCCGCCGATCACGATGTTCTGCGGCGTGTTGGGCTTGAGCAAGATGGTGTAAATCAGTGCGTAGCCCACAAAGGTGGCAATCGTCAGCCACATGGTCAGCGCATTCACAAACACGTACAGCAGCGCCGCGCCCAAGCTGCCCAGAATCAAAGAAAACACAATGATCTGCGCCGGCGTGATTTCGCCCTGGGCAGAAGGCCGCCACGCGGTGCGGCGCATGCGTGAATCGACTTCGCGCTCAATCAAACAGTTCACCGCAAACGCGGCCGCGGCCAAGAGCCAGATGCCGGCCGATCCGGCCACCACTACGGTGAGCGGCGGCAAGCCCGGCGTGGCCAGAAACATGCCAATCACCGCGCAGAACACCGCCAGCTGCGTGACGCGCGGCTTGGTCAGCGTCCAGTACTGCCGCGCACGCGAGAGTGGCGTGGGAGCGGTTGTCGCGGAAGGGGCAGGTTGGAGAGCCATGGTTGATTTATGCGCGCGCCGCCGGAAAAGCCGGTGCAGCGCGCATTGTAGAGCCCGCGATGCCCAGCGTCAGACGCGCGATCAGCAGCGTGGTGGCAAGCACCAGCAGCGCAGCGCCGCCGTTATGCACCAGCGCGACCGGCAGCGGCCACTTGAGAAACACCGTGGTCAGGCCGGTGAGCAGTTGCCACGCGAGCAGCGCACCAATGGCGAGCGCGATTTTGCGCAGCGGCCCGTGATCCGCCGCGCGCCAAGCCAGCCAGCCCATGTAAGCAAACACCACAAACGCAAAGTTGCGGTGTACCCAGTGAATCGCAGTCAGCGCGGGAAAAGGCAGCGCCGCACCTGAGCCGGTTTCGCCCAAGCCGCGCAGCAGCGTGTAGCCGCTCTCAAAATCCATTTCCGGCAGCCATTGGCCTTGGCAGGTGGGGAAGTCCATGCACGCCAGCGCCGCGTAGTTGGTGCTGACCCAGCCGCCCAACGCAATCTGCAGCGTGAGCAGTGCCAGCGCGCCCCAAGCCCAAGGCCGCAGCCACGCTGCTTGGCCGGTAGCCAGCACCGGTACGTCTTGCTGCTTGGCCCACAGCCACGTCATCATCGCCAGCAGCGTCACGCCGCCGAGCAGATGCAGCGTGACGATCAGCGGCATGAGCTTGAGCGTGACGGTAAACGCGCCGAATGCGCCTTGAATGCACACGCCGATAAAAATCGCAGTAGCCAGCGCCGGTGACTGCGCGAGCGCGCGGCGCTTCACCCACGCAAACACCATGATGGCGATGCAAAGCAGCCCCAGCCCTTTGGCCAAATAGCGATGCAACATTTCAATCCACGCCTTGGTGAGCGTGACCGGGCCGCTGGGCTGCGCCGCCTCTGCCGCACGGATTTGCTTGATGGCATCCAGCGGGCTGCTGGCCGAATAGCAGCCGGGCCAATCCGGGCAGCCCAGGCCGCTATCGGTCAAGCGCGTGAACGCACCAAACAGAATCAAGTCCAGCGTGAAGAACAAAGTGATCGCCACCAGCTTGCGGTAGCGCGCCTTGGCCGACGTATCGCCGCGCGAGAACCACACCATCGCCAGTGGAATCGCCGCGATGGATGCGCCGATGAATAGCAGCTGTAGGAACTCTTTGACTGGCATCTAGATATGTTGTCCGGGTTTCATTGCGCACAGGCGCCACCCTCACCCCGCCCCTCTCCCTGCAAGGGAGAGGGGGTTAGTTCCTTCTCCCTTCCAGGGAGAAGGTTAGGATGAGGGTACGGTCGCGCATGCATTGTTCAATTTGTTCAAACTACGGTCGCACTCAATCCGCAGTATTCAACCACAGCAGTTTGCCGAGATCTTTGCGAATGTCTTTGGGATCGGCATCGGCCTTGTACTGCATCATGAGATTGTTGCGCGCATCGACAAACCAGACCGGGCCGGCCAGCGCGTCGCTGCGATCGGCCAGCCAGGGCACGAGTTTTTGCGCGTCCACGCGCGCGACGATCAGCCCCTCATGCGCTTTGAGGAGCGCTGGGTCAATTGGCGCGGCGTCGGTCACGAGCCACACGCGCTCCACGCGGCCTTGGTTCTTGCCGGTGCTGATGCGAATTTGCCGCATGTGATACAGCCGTGTTTGGCACTGCGCATCGCATGCGCCGCCCGCGGCCGTGACCATGGCCCACTTGCCCTTGAGCTGCGCAAACTCAAACGGCTTTCCGTCAGGCAGCGTTGCAGCGATAGGCACGGCCGGGCGCTGCGGCTGCACGAGTGTGCCGCGATTAGTAATGCCGCCGTCGGGCCGCAGATAAAAATACGCAATCACCGCCGCGATGATCGGCGCGATGCACACTGCAGCGACGAGCCAAAGCGTGCGGTTGTTGCGGGTGGGGGCAGAAGAAGAAATAGTTGTCATGAGTCTGCAGAAACAATCGGTTTGCGCAGGAGCGCGCGCATGCCAAAGAATACGGTCAATCCGGCCGACAGCAGCGCAATCGCGATCCACTGCAGCCGGTAGCCCAGATGTTTTTCAACGCCGGTGGAAGGCGGTGTAAAGCGGCGCGACAGGCCATCGCCGCTGTGACTCGTTTGCACCAGCACCCAGCGCAGATCCCCGTAGCCGCTGGCTTTGCGGTACGCGGCCCAGTCAAAATTCAGCCACAGCGCGGGCAATTGCGCGCCGTAGGTTTCATTGAACTTGGCAAACTGCGGCACGTGATCGGTCAGCACGCCTTGCAGGCTGACGGGTTCGCTGCTAGTAGCCACCTGCGGCAACGCGGCGCGCTGGCCGGCACCCTGCGCGACCCAGCCGCGCAGCACCAGAATGACGCCGCCGTTTTCAAGCGCAAGCGGCATCAGCACTAGGCGGCCCACCTGCCCGTCAAACTGGCGGTTATCCAGAAACACCGCTTTGTCTGCGATAAAACGGCCTTGTGCGCTGGCGCGGCGAAACACGTCTGCCGCGTCCGGTGCATTCAGATTTAAGTTGAGCGGCGCGGCGGCGCTGGCTGCATCGATTTTCGCAGCCAGCGCGCGCTTTTCCTGCGCGCGGCCATGCTGCCAGTGCGCCGCCCACAGCGCCACGCCGGTGACGAGAACACCGGCCAGCACAGCAACCCACAAGCGCCATGCGCGCGCGTTTGTGGTGTTACCATCCTTGAAGGAGCTGTTCATGAAATATGTGGTCATTGCCGCGTTTGTCGGCATCTTTTTCAGTCTGGGTTCTGCGCTCTTTTATCTGATGCGCGATAAGGGCTCGACCAATCGCACCGTGAATGCGCTGACCATGCGCATCGGACTTTCGGTGGCGCTGTTTATCTTCGTGCTGTTTTCCTACTGGATGGGCTGGATCAAACCGACCGGTTTGAGGTAGCAACACGCAATATCCATGCGCCTTTTGGGGCAAAAATGGTTGAAAAGGCCCATGGATATTGCGTAGAGCCTGTTTTAACCGGCATGCGCTCCCCACAATCAATATACTCAGTGTAGAAAAAAAGCCGCGCTCAATGACGCGGCTTTTTGTCCTACGCGCGGGAAGCATTACATCCAGTACACCACCACATACAGGCCCAGCCAGACCACGTCGACAAAGTGCCAGTACCAAGCCGCGCCTTCAAAGGCAAAGTGATGATCGGGCGTGAAATGGCCCTTCAGCAGGCGATACAGCACCACTGACAACATGATCGCGCCCATGGTCACATGAAAGCCGTGAAAGCCGGTGAGCATGAAAAAGGTGGAGCCGAAAATGCCGCTGGTGAGCTTGAGGTTTAGATCGCGGTAAGCATGGATGTATTCGTACGCCTGAAAGCCCATGAACACGGCGCCCAGCACGATGGTGGCAAACAACCAGAATGCCGCCGAGCCGCGATGATTGGCGCGCAGCGCGTGGTGCGAAATGGTCAGCGTGACGCCAGAGGTGAGCAGCAGCGCAGTATTGATGGTGGGAATCCAGAACGGGCCCATCGCGGTGAATGGCTCCACCGAACCTTGCGGGCCGGCGTTGGGCCACACGGCGCGAAAATCTGGCCACAAGATGCCGGACATTTCAGGATCGGCCAGCCAGGGCATAGTGATGATGCGGGCGTAGAACAGCGCGCCAAAAAAGCCGGCGAAAAACATCACCTCGGAGAAGATGAACCAGCTCATGCTCCAGCGGAACGAGGTATCGACGCGCTTGTTGTACAGGCCGCCTTCAGATTCAGCGATGGCGGCGCCAAACCAGAAATACAGAATCACCAGCAGCGCCACGACGCCCACCAGCACGCTCCACGGGCCGAAGGCTAGGCCATTGACCCACGATGCCATGCCCACGCCGAAGAACAGCAGCGCCAAGCCCGCCAGCACCGGGTAGTGCGATGGTTGCGGCACAAAGTAGTACGGTGCCTGCGTGTTTTGTGTATTTGCCATGTTGTCCCTGCCTGTCCTATTGAACTCTTCAACCTTGAACGCTTACTTCACTACCTGTTGACCACCATGTTGACTATTACTAGCAATGTAAGCACAAACAAAACTGCACCCAAAATACCGGCGATGATGACATGCACCGGATTGAGCTTGGCCATGTCTTCATCGTGATCCTTGCCGCGGCGCACCCCAAAAAAAGACCACGCCACTGCCTTGATCGTCTGCAAAAACGAGCCGCGCCGCTGCGCAGCTTCTTTTAAATCATCCACCCACTTTTCCAGCTTCCGGCGCAGCAGCGCTGCGGCCGGCGACTTCAAAAAACGTATAACTCAGCGTGATGTTTTTCACATCTTTGGGCAGATCTGCATCCACCACAAACACCACGGGAAACTGCTTCACTTCATTCGGCCCGAGCGTTTGCTGTTGAAAGCAGAAACACTCAAACTTATTGAAATGCGCGGCTGACTGCAGCGGCGCGTAACTGGGAATCGCCTGCCCGGCAATCGTGCGCGGCTGCTGGTTGGCCACCTCGTACATGACGGTGATCAGCTCACCGGGATGAACCTGCACGCTGCGCTTGGCCGGCAAAAAGCGCCACGGGCCTTGCGCGTTGGAATCAAACTCCACCGTGACGGTGCGGCTGGTATCAATCTGCGTGTTGTCCAGCTTGGTCTTTTTGCCACTGACGTTTTGCTCTTGCAGCGCCAGGATATTGATGCCGGTGACTTCGCACAGTTTTTTGTAGATCGGCACCAGCGCGTAGCCAAACCCAAACATCGCCACCACGATGATGACGAGTTTTTTGACCATCACCGCGTTATCGTTTGGCGCTGTGGTTGCGGGCTTCTGATCGCTCGGGTTCATGTCTGGGTTACTTCAAAAGCCAAAACTTCACTATCACGCCAATGAAGAACGCAAATGCCACCGAGGCGAGAATCCACCCCGTACGCTTGGCACCGGCTTGTTGCTGGCGTTGTAGGTCCGTCATAGCTTGCAATTACTTCACCACCGGCGGCGTCTCAAACGTATGCCATGGCGCGGGCGAGGGTACTGTCCACTCCAGGCCCTCTGCGTTTTCCCACACTTGATCGGTCGCCTTCTCGCCTTTGCCCAGCGTCCAGCACTTGATCATGGCCCACAAGAAGATCAGCTGCGACAGGCCAAAGCCAAAGGCGCCGATGGTGGCTATCCAGTGGAAGTCGGCAAACTGCGCGGGATAGTCTGCATAACGGCGCGGCATGCCGGCAAGGCCCAAAAAGTGCATCGGGAAGAAGGTGATGTTGAAGGTAATCAGCGAGGCCCAGAAGTGCAGCTTGCCGAGCTTTTCGTCATACATCACGCCGGCCCATTTCGGCACCCAGAAGTACGCGCCGGCAAACAAGGCAAACAGCGAACCCGCTACCAGCACGTAGTGGAAGTGCGCCACCACGTAATAGGTGTCCTGCAACTGAATATCAATCGGCGCCACGGCCAGAATCAGGCCGGTAAAGCCGCCAAAGGTAAACACGAAGATAAAGCCAATCGCAAACAGCATTGGCGTTTCAAAGGTCATAGAGCCGCGCCACATGGTGGCCAGCCAGTTGAAAATCTTCACACCCGTGGGCACCGCGATCAGCATGGTCGCGTACATAAAGAACAGCTGGCCCGTTACCGGCATACCGGTGGTGAACATGTGGTGCGCCCACACGATAAAGGACAGAATCGCAATCGAGCTGGTGGCATACACCATCGAGCTGTAGCCAAACAGCGGCTTGCGCGCGAAGGTGGGAATGATATGGCTGATGATGCCGAAGGCCGGCAAAATCATGATGTACACCTCGGGGTGGCCGAAGAACCAGAAGATATGCTGGTACATCACTGGGTCGCCACCGCCGGCGGCGTTAAAAAAGCTGGTGCCAAAATGGCGGTCGGTCAGCACCATGGTGATGGCACCGGCCAGCACGGGCATCACGGCAATCAGCAGGTAGGCGGTGATCAGCCAAGTCCAGCAGAACATCGGCATCTTCATCAGCGTCATGCCGGGGGCGCGCATGTTCAAAATCGTGGTGATGATGTTGATCGAGCCCATGATCGAGCTGGCGCCCATCAAGTGCATAGCGAAAATGGCTAGATCCATGCCCGGGCCCATCTGCACCGACAGGGGCGCGTACAGCGTCCAGCCCGCAGCGGTGGCGCCGCCCGGTACAAAGAACGACAGCGTGAGCATGATGGCGGCCGGTACCAGCAGCCAGAACGAAAAGTTGTTCATGCGCGCAAAGGCCATGTCGGCCGCGCCCACTTGCAGTGGCACCATCCAGTTTGCAAAGCCCACAAAGGCCGGCATGATCGCGCCAAACACCATAATGAGGCCGTGCATGGTGGTGAGCTGGTTAAACAGCTCCGGCTGCACCAGTTGCAAACCGGGCTGGAACAGCTCAGCACGCAGCAGCAGCGCCAGCGCGCCGCCTTCCAGCAGCATCACAAACGAAAAGATCAGATACAGCGTGCCGATGTCTTTGTGATTGGTGGCAAACAACCAGCGGCGCCAGCCGTGAGGTGTGCCGTGCGCATGATCGTGATCGTGGCCGTGCGCGTGATCGATGGCGGAAGTGCTCATGAGTGTTGTCCTTTAGCTTCCCTGGTGCTGACTGGTGTGTTTCTTAGGTGCTTGTTTATTTGCGCGCCGCGGTAAAGTCCGCCGGCTGCGCGATGCCGTGGGCATTGCCCCAGCTGTTCTTGGTGTAGGTGGACACGGCGGCAAGCTCCACATCATTGAGCTGCGTCCACTTGGGCATCGCGCCCTTGCCTTTGAGCAGAATGTTGATCTGCGCGGCTTTGTCGGCTACTACGCTTGAACCTGCCAGCGCAGGAAACGCGCCCGGCACGCCCTTGCCGGTGGCTTGATGGCAGGCCACGCAGTTGGCGGTGTACACCTTCTCGCCGCGTGCCATCAGCTCGGCCTGCGTGTAGGTCTTGGTGGGATCATCGGCGCTGGCAGCCATTTCTTTCTTTTTGCCGTCGACCCACTTGGTGTAGTCGGCATCAGAAACCACACGCACCACGATCGGCATGAACGCATGTTCTTTGCCGCACAGCTCGGCGCACTGGCCGCGGTACACGCCAATTTTTTCTGCTTTGAACCAGGTGTCGCGCACAAAACCAGGAATAGCATCTTGCTTTACGCCAAAGCTGGGCACCATCCAGGCGTGAATTACGTCATTGGCGGTGGTGACCACGCGGATCTTCTTGTTTACCGGCACCACCATCTCGTTATCCACTTCCATCAGGTAGTTGTCGCCCTTGGGAGTCTGGCCCGTGACGGCGGAGCGCGGTGTAGATAGGGTGGACAAAAAGCTGATGCCTTCGCCTTCGCCCTGCAGGTAGTCGTAGCCCCACTTCCATTGATAGCCGGTAGCTTTCACGGTGATGTCGGCGTTGCGGGTGTCTTTCATGGCGACCACGGTCTTGGTGGCGGGCAGCGCCATGCCAATCACAATCAAAAACGGCACTACAGTCCAGAGAATCTCTACCGTCACGCTCTCATGCCATTTATCGGCCACCGCGCCTTTGGATTTGCGGTGTTTGTAGATGGAATAGAACATCACGCCAAACACCACGCAAAAGATCACCAGGCAGATGATCAGCATGAAGTTGTGCAGCCAGTGAATGTCTGCGGCGATCCTGGTCACCGGCTCGTGCAGATTGAGCTGATTGACCTTGGGCCCGCCTTCGCTGTCTTTGACCTGCGCCAGGGCAGCCATGGAGCTTGCCGCCAAGAGTGCGGCCGCGCCCAGTTTGGTGGCCCACGATGTTGATGTTGTCATAGTTCCTCTGACCTGATTCTCGCAACTGCTCTTTGTTTTAACTCTCATCCGCAAGGCGCGCGCAGGGCGATCAGACCCGTTGCAACGCACTGCGAAGTTCTTTGGCAAATGCCGCGCGCTGCTGCGCATTGACATACCGCCCAATTTCCACCGCCCGGCCCGATTCTCCTAACCGGATCGCGCGGCCTTCCAAATCATCTGCCTCCACCCGCACCCAGTGCGGGTTAAAGCGCTCTATACGGCACTGGCTGCCTTGGTGCCGCTGCACTTCCAGGCTGCCGCCGGCAAGCCGTACCAGCTCTCCATCGGTCGCATGGCGCGCGTACGCCACAAACGCTGTGCCCAAGGCCACAATCTCCAGGCCCGCAAAGGCCAGCACCAGCGGCGCGCCCATCAACCAGAAAAACCCGGCAATCAGCAGCGACAAAGCCGCCAGCGAACCAAACACCAAAGCGAGCTGGCGGGGCGAAAACGAGCAGTTACGCCGTAGTTCCCACTGCTGCACCATGGTTTTCGCATCCTTCCGCTGGAGTAGCCGTAAACCCTTGCTGTTGCGCCAAATTATACGGAAGACCCCGTACTCCGCCCGTGGCCAAAGCGCGCATTCATGTAGGCGCGCGGCTCAATGCGACAACTTGCCGCAATTTGGTGCATGCGCGGTCTTGCTGCGGATCAAGACCCCGCCGGGCCGCGCGACTTCAGTGATTCCTTGAGTGACTGCACCGAGACAGTTGCAACACCGGGCGGTGGCTTTGGCGCAGGCTTCCACGCGTGGCCGTAGGCAATCTCAATCGTGAGCGGGATGCGCCCCTCTGCATCCGCCTGCGCGGCGAGCGCATCCAAAAAGCGTTGCCAGCGCGCGCGGCCGGTCAAATGCGGCGTGCGCTGCCCATGCGCGTTGCCGCCCAGTGCGCGCAGCTCATCCACCAGCGCCTGCGGGCTCGCGTACGTGAGCGTGAGCACTTCCACATCCATCACCGGCGTGGCCAGGCCCGCGGCCACCATCATGTCGCCAAAGTCATGCATGTCTACAAACGGCAGCGTGCTGTGTTGCAGTCCTGCTTGCATCGCTGCGGCGCGCACTTGTTTGAAGGTGTCCGGCCCGAAGGTGGAAAACATCAGCAGGCCGCCGGTGGCCAGCCAGCTTGCCCAATGTTTGATCACCTCATGCGGCGCGGCCGCCCAGTGCAGCGCGCAGTTGGACCACACCAAATCTATCGGCGTTTGAGCTGGCACTGCCGATGCAAAATCGCCCGCCTGCCAAGCCACTCGCGCGCCGCCCGTGAGCGTGCGCAGCTTGGCGCGCAGGCCTGTATCTGGCCACGCATGCCGCGCCTGTTCGATGCGGCTGGCGTGATCGATGCCGATGATCTGCACCTTCGGGTAGCGCGCATGCAAGATGGGCAGCGCCGCACCGGCACCGCAGCCTGCGTCCACCACCACAGCGGGCGCGAGTTTGATCAGCTCCAGCCGCTCGGCCATGCGCCGGGCCACTTCTGCATAGATAAACGGCTGCGTAGCTCCTCGCCGCGCAAACTGGCGCGCAACGTGAGCGGGGTTGATCGGCAAATGCCGTTCTGAAGAAGGTTCTGACATGGCGGGCGATGTGGGCGGCAGTGTAGCGGCGCGCGGCAGGCTCACTACACTTTGCAAATGCTCCAAGCGCCAGAAAACGCACCGCTATTTGCCCGCCTCACCAGCCTGCTGGTCGGCCACCGCTGCCTTGCATGCGCAAAGCCTGCAGCGCGCATGGTGTGCGCGGGCTGTGTGGCGAGCCTGCCCGGCGCGGGCCGCCCGCGCTGCGTCTTGTGCGCCATTGGCCTTTCCGCCGGTGCGCATGGTACGCAGGTGTGCGGCGCGTGCCTCAAGCATCCGCCGCCGTACGACGCCAGCTTTGCCGCTTTTGATTACGCACCGCCGGGCGACGCTTTGGTGCGCGCACTCAAATTCGGCCAGCACTTTGGCCTTGCGCCGCTGCTAGCAGCACAGCTCGCCGCGCGGCTACCGCCAGACTGGCGCTGCGATGTGCTGCTGCCCGTGCCCCTCTCGCGCGAACGGCTTGCCCAGCGCGGCTACAACCAGTCATGGGACATCGTGCGCGCGTTGCCTGCAGCATTTGGCCCGCGCAACTGGAAGCTGCTCGAACGCACGCGTGACACCGCGCCGCAGATGGAGCTGCCCTTTGATGCGCGGCGCAAAAACATCCGCGGCGCTTTTGCGGTGGTGGGCGATGTGCGCGGCAAGCACGTGGCCGTGCTGGACGATGTAATGACCACCGGCCACACACTCGCAGAAGTGGCGCGCGTGCTCAAAGCCGCCGGCGCTGCGCGTGTGACTAACTTGGTGGTGGCTAGAACGCCTTAAAACTGCTTCTACGCAATATCCATGCTGGTTTTGAAGCGTTTTTGCTTCAAAACCAGCATGGATATTGCGTAGAACTAAACCAAATGCTTACGGAAAGACCTATCCCTGCGCCAAGCGCTCGGCCTTAAGCCAATCACGCGGCGACTGCCCGGTCTTTTGCGCAAACACGCGCGACAACGCGCTGGCGCTGCCGTAGCCCAACTCCTGCGCGATGCTCTTGATGTTTTTGCCTTCTTGCAATTGCGCACGCGCAATCGTCAGCCGCCACTGCGCCAAGTACTCCGCCGGCGTGGTGTCCATGCAGGTTTTGAACGCTGCGGCAAAGGCGCTGCGCGACATGCCGGCCGCAGCGGCCATGCGCTCCAGGCTCCAATCTTCGCCGGGTTGCTCGTGCACGGCAGACAGCGCCTTGGCCAGTTGTGGATGCGACAGCGCAGTGAGCAGCCCCATCGGCCAACCGTCTTGCGGCGGATGATCAATCAGCCAGCGCAGCAATTGCAGCAGCAAAATTTCAAACAGCCGGTCGGCCACCAGGCGCTGGCCGCACAGCACCTGCTGCGTCTCGGCAAACAGCAGCGCCAGCGTGTGTGACAAGCCCGGTCCCTGCGCCAGCGGCACCCGCACCACCGGCGGCAGCGTGCGTGCGAGCGGATGCGCCGCGCCGCCCTCAAAGCGCACCGTGGCACAGACAAAATCTGCGCCGTCTTTGGGCGCGTTGTGAAAGTCATGCGACAGCGGCC
>JBOFGW010000124.1:0-2229 GCA_051649325.1 Burkholderiaceae bacterium
CACGCTGCGCTTTGCCCACCCTACTAAGATGCTATTTCTGTGTGAATAAATGACCACCATCGAGCAACTACAAGACCACATCAAATCCGCCGCTGCAAACAAGCAGCCGCTACGCATCTGCGCCGGCGGCAGCAAAGACTTTTACGGTGAAGCGTTGCAGGGCGAGTTGCTCGATGTTTCGGCCCACAGCGGCATCATTGAATACGAGCCAACGGAGCTGGTGATCACCGCGCGCTGCGGCACCTCACTTGCAGAACTTGAAGCGGCGCTGGATGCACAGAATCAAATGCTGGCGTTTGAGCCGCCGCACTTCAGTCCCCTCTCCCGCGTGCGGGAGAGGGCGGAGGGTGAGGGCGAGCTTGCTGTTGCCACGATTGGCGGCGCAATCGCCAGCGGCATAAACGGCCCCGCAGCGGGCTACGCAGGGCGCGCGCGTGACTTTGTTCTCGGCGCAAACCTTATCGACGGCAAGGGCCAGCACTTGGCATTCGGCGGGCAGGTGATGAAAAACGTGGCGGGTTATGACGTGAGCCGCTTGCTGGCCGGCTCGCTGGGCACGCTTGGCGTGATCACGCAAGTCTCGCTCAAAGTGCTGCCCAAGCCGGTTACCACAACCACGTTGCAGTTTGAATCGAGCGAAGCCGATGCGATTGCCCAGCTCAATGCGTGGGCCGGCCAGCCGCTACCGCTTTCAGCAAGCGCGTGGCGTGGCGGCCTGCTTGCTGTTCGGCTTTCTGGCGCGCGTGCCGCAGTGCAAGCGGCCGTGCAGAAGATGGGCGGGTCAGTCGTGGCGGAAGACCGCGCCGCAAATTTTTGGTACGACTTGCGTGAGCAGACAGATGCATTTTTCAAGCAGCCATCGGGTGCGCATTCGCTAATTCGCATAGCCGTACCTTCCGTCACGCCGCCGCTTGGTCTGCCGGGCGATACATTGATCGAATGGGGCGGCGCGCAGCGCTGGGTGATGGGCTGCGACTTGCAGCAAGCGCGCGATGCGGCAAAGAAAGCGGGCGGGCACGCGACGCGGTTTTCACAACCTGATGCCATTGCCAACAGCAGCTTTATGTCGCCGCTCGATCCCGTTACCAAACGTATTCACCAAAACCTGAAAAAAGAATTTGACCCCGCAGGCATTTTTAACCGTGGCCGCATGTTTGCTGATCTATGAACACGAACCAAGCCGTCATTGAAAACATGCGCGACTACTACGCCCGCCGCGCAACCTACTACGAGCGTGTGTATCACAAACCCGAGCGCCAAAGCGATCTGCGCGCGATGGAAGCCTGGCTTGCAGAGCAGTTTGTCGGCCGCAATGTGCTGGAGATTGCCTGTGGCACCGGCTGGTGGACGCCGCACGGCGCAAAGCATTGCAAAAGCTGGCTCGCCACCGACCTGAACCCGGAAACGATGGAGGTGGCGCAGGCCAAGCCGTTGCCGGCGCACGTGAGCTTTGCAAAGGTCGATGCGTACACGCTTGCCGAACTGGGCGCGCAGCAATTTGATGCAGCCTTTGCCGGATGTTGGTGGTCGCACGTGCCGCTGGAACGGCTGCGCGATTGGCTGACCGTGTTGCACGCGCGCTTGCTGCCCGGCGCGCGCGTCATCATGCTGGACAACAGCTTCGTTCAGCTCAGCAACACACCCATCTCGCGCAAAGATGCGCAGGGCAATACCTACCAAATGCGTACGCTGGACGATGGCTCAGCGCATGAAGTGCTCAAGAACTTTCCCACGGCGGAAGAAGCCTTTGCCATGCTCGGCAGCCGCGCCCGCGATCCGCAATGGATCGCTTACGAGCATTACTGGATTTTGTCTTACACCTTGGCTTGATGCAGATGCAAACGCATTCAAACATTGCGATTACCGGGCTGCGCGCGCGGGCAGTGAATCCGCCGCTCGCAATTCCGCACAACACAGCAAGCGGCGCGGTCAGTACCTTTCCGATGGTGCTGCTGGACTTGCACACGGATGCAGGCATCACGGGCTCAAGCTACGTGTTTACCTACACTGCGCTGGCGCTCAAGCCTGTGATGCAACTGCTGCAGAACCTTGAAGCGCTTATCAAAGGCCACGCCTGCGCGCCACAAGACCTGGAGCAGATGCTGCGCAAGCGCTTTCGCCTGCTTGGCCCGCAGGGATTTGTCAGTATGGCGATTGCGGCCATCGACATGGCTGCGTGGGATGTGCAGTGCAAAGCCAGCGGTCTGCCGCTTGCACGCATGTTGGGTG
>JBOFGW010000125.1:0-1967 GCA_051649325.1 Burkholderiaceae bacterium
GAGCGCAGCACAAAAAATGCGTTGTCGCCTGCTTTGATTGGGACATCGAGCCGTGCGCCAGGCTGCAGCGTTATATCCAGCATGTTGACGCGCGTGAGCCAGCGCGCCTCTTGCACAATCGGTGAAGCTTGCCCGGCAAACTCACCGGCGACCACGCGTACGCTGCTGCCCTGCCCTTGCACTACCGGCATGCGCGCATGGTCGATGTGAAACGCTGCGGGATCAGCCTGTTTGTTGGCGGTGGCTAAGTTCACAAACACTTGCATGCCGCGCGCGGCTTTGCCGGGCCTGCTTGGCACCTCTTCATGCATCATGCCGCGGCCGGCCTGCGTCCAGTGCAAATCGCCCGGATGAATAATGCTGTGGTCGCCCAGCGAATCACGATTGATCAAACCGCCATCCGCCTCCGGCAGCATGAGTGTGACCGCGCTCATACCAGCATGCGGATGCGGGCCAAAGAATGGCTGCGGCATCACAAACGAATCGATGCCGATGAACGGATCGAGCCAGCTTGGATCGGCGCGCAGCATGTGCGCACCGGAGTTGGCATCAAACGCATGCCAAGGCATTTCAACTACAGCTTTAACTGAACGATCCATGATGGTTTCCGTGATGTTGGTGCAATCCGTTGGTTACCCCTCACCCCCGCCCTCTCCCACAAGGGGAGAGGGAGTCTGAGAGTTACACTTCGAGGTCGAACACCAGAACTTCAGCGTCTTTGCCGGCGGACAGCTTGAGCATGTCCACGCCTTCAAGCTTGGCTGCATCGCCGGTGGCGAGCTTTTCACCGTTGACTTGCAGCTCGCCGCGCACCAGATGCACATAGGTTTTGCGCGCCGGGTTCAGCTTGAGCGTGGCCTGCTCTGCGCCGTCAAACAGCCCGGCATACAGCTTGGCACTGGCGTGAATCGTCACCGATCCTTCCGCGCCGTCCGGGCTGGCCACGAGGCGCAGCGTGCCGCGTTTTTGATCGCTGCCAAACACTTTGGACTCATAGCCGGGCGCAATACCGTTCACGTTGGGCATAATCCAAATTTGCAGAAAGTGCGTGGTGCCCTTGGCGTGGTTGAACTCGCTGTGCATCACGCCTTTGCCTGCGCTCATGCGCTGCACTTCGCCGGGGCGAATCACTTCCACATTGCCCATGGAATCTTTGTGCGCCAGCTCGCCATCCAGCACGTAGCTGATGATCTCCATGTCGCGGTGGCCGTGCGTGCCAAAGCCGGTGCCGGCGGCAATGCGGTCTTCATTGATCACGCGCAGGTTGCCAAAGCCCATGTGTTTTTCGTCGTAATAGCCGGCGAAGGAAAAACTGTGAAAACTCTTGAGCCAGCCGTGGTCTGCGTAGCCACGGTCGGCAGAGCGGCGCAGGGTCAACATAAGAAGGCTCCTTTGAGGTGGTGCGTTGTCGATGGATTCAATATAGGTACTGCCACAAGCGCTTTAAAGGTTGCGTACTTGAACCTACCATTCAATATTTTTGTATGATCAACTACTGAAAACCCTAAAACAGCTCAACACCGTTGAACGCCCCTTCGAACGCCCCTTCGAACGCCCCTTTGAACACCTTTGTACGGTGAATCCAGTTGGCAACCACCCGCTCTGCAAGTAGTCTGCGCACGCCGCGCGAAGCGCTGACGCCTGAAAACTTCGCGCTGCTGGAACAAGTGGTGCGCCTGGGCAGCTTTGCCGCGGCGGCGCGCGAACTGAATTTGGTGCCTTCTGCCCTCACCTACCGCATCCGCCGGATTGAAGATGCGCTGGATGTGCTGCTGTTTGACCGCGGCAGCCGCGAGGCTAAGCTCACCGCCGCCGGCCACGAGTTACTCGTGGCCGGCGCGCAATTGCTACTGGATGTGGATGCGATTGCCAGCCGCGTCAAACGTGTGGCGACGGGCTGGGAAGCACAGCTCACCATTACGGCGGACGGTATTTTGAACCGCACAGTAGTGCTAGAAATGATCGAG
>JBOFGW010000126.1:0-39230 GCA_051649325.1 Burkholderiaceae bacterium
GGTCTGCTCTCTGAGCGACAGACCAGCCTGGGTGCCGATGATCGTGTCCGACTGCGCCAGCAGATCGCCCAGTTGGCGGCACTCAGCTCTGCGTTGCGGGTCATGGGCCACAATTCGCGCATCGCACCGCCGAAAGACCTGCTGAAATTGCCCCACCGGAAACGCAGTAGCCAGACCCACGAGCCCTTGGGGCGCTACGGTTAGTTCAAGCGGTGTGCGCAAATTCGCCAGCGCCGCTTGCGCAAGCTTGAGTGGTTCAGCGTAATACAGGTCGTAGCGCTTGGCGTGCGCGGCGCGTGCGTAGGCCGCTGCGGCGGCTTCGGGGCGCTTGGCGGCAAGCTCTTCATCGGCCAGATGCAGCCAGCTATCGGCGTTGTCTGGCTCAAGCTCGGTCAAGCGCTTGGCGCTTAGCGCGCCGCAGTCCGCCGTCTTTGCAGCAAATCGGCATCGGAACAGCGCGGTGCGGTAGGCATATGCGCTCTTGGTCTTTGCCGCGAGTGCAAACAGTTTGGCATCCGCCGCGGAGCGCTCGGCTTCGGTCATTGAGATCAGTTGCAGCCCCAGCGCCTGCGTGGCGTCATCGATTGAGTGCGCCAAGGTCTTGCCAAGCGCGAGCATGACGCGGTCGGTCTCTGCGTACAAAGCTTTTTCTGCCTCGCTCGGTTCTTCGGCTTGTGGGTCGACGATGAGGGGCTTGTCCAGCCCGCAGACATTCATGGTGAAGGGCTGCGCTTGCTCGGCGGCCTCGCGCATGCCGGGCAGGTCCATTGATTTTGCGAGCAGGCTGTCGATGGTTTCGGCAGGCGGCGTTTGCGTGCCGTGCGCGGCTGGAGTGCCGGCGAGCTGGCTGGAATCAGCAAAGAGTGCGTGCAGCTTGCCGCTGCTGCCTGCCCAGAGCAGTAGCGCAATGAGTAGTGCAAAAAATGTAGCAGCCCAAACCCGCACTACGCAATATCCATGCTGGTTTTGGGGCAAAACAGGCTGAAAAGGCGCACGGATACTGCGTACATGCGTTTCAAGCTTGTTTCAAACTCAAGGCATCGCCGCCATCACCTGCGCCACCGCAGCAGTGAGTTTTTTTCCGTAGGGCACGTGCAAGAACTCGTTGGGGCCGTGGGCGTTGCTCTTGGGGCCGAGCACGCCGCAGACCATAAACTGGGCTTTGGGAAAACCTTTTTCCAGCACGTTCATCAGCGGAATGGTGCCGCCTTGGCCGATGTAGCCGCAGGGGGCGCCGTAGTATTGCTGGCTCGCGGTGTCCAGTGCACTGGCGAGCCAGGGCGCGGTGGCGGGTGCGTTCCAGCCGGTGGCGCTGCCTTTGTCGGGGTGAAAAATGACTTTGGCGTTGTAGGGCGCGTTGTCTTCCAGCAGCGTTTTGAGTGTGTGTGCGGCAGTGCTGCCATCGACCAGCGGCGGCAGCCGCAGGCTGAGTTTGAAGGCGGTGCGTGGGCGCAGCACGTTGCCGGCGTTATTCAGTGGCGGCAGACCTTCGGCGCCGGTAACAGAGAGCGTGGGGCGCCAGGTGCGGTTCATCAGCACTTCTACCGGCTCGCGCACCATCGGCAGCACCGGGCCGCCGTCTGCACCGCAACTCCACGGAAAGCGCTTGTACACCTCTTCACCCAAAATCTTTGCAGTGGCCTGCGCTTGCGCGAGGCGCTCGGCCGGTACTTCGCAGTAAAAACTCGCGGGCAGGATGCGGCCGGTTTTGCTGTCTTCCAAGCGGTCGAGCACATGCCGCATGATGCGAAAACTTGACGGCACCACACCGCTCGAGTCGCCGCTGTGCACGCCTTCATCCAGCACTTGCACTTCCAGCGTGCCGCCCACCAGGCCGCGCAGCGATGTAGTAAGCCAGAGCTGATCGTAGTTGCCCGCGCCGCTGTCCAGGCACACCACCAACGCCACATCGCCCAAGCGATCTTTCAGCGCATCAATGTAGGGCAGCAAATCGTAGCTGCCAGATTCTTCGCACGTTTCGATCAAGCCCACCACGCGTGGGCGCGGCAGGTTGTGCGTGTCCATCGCCATCACCGCAGTGAGCGCGGCGTAAATTGCGTAGCCATCATCTGCGCCGCCGCGGCCGTAGAGCTTGCCGTCTTCATACTTGGGCGTCCACGGCCCAAGGTCGCTGCGCCAGCCAGAAAATTCGGGCTGCTTATCCAGATGGCCGTACATCAGCACCGTGGGCGGTGTGCCAGACGTTTCTTGCCGCGTGCCGGGGATTTCAAAAAAGATCACCGGCGTGCGGCCTTCAAGGCGCACCACTTCAAGTTTGAGGCCGTGCAGTTTTTTACCTTCTACCCACTGCGCCGCATCGCGCACCACGCGCTCCAGATACGCATTCTTAACCCAGTCTGCGTCGTACGCCGGACTTTTGGCGGGGATGGTGATGTACTCAGTAATTGCAGGAACAATTTCCGCGTCCCAAGCAGTATCAACCAAGGGTTGCAGATTCGGCACGCGCGCGTTCATGGCGACTCCTTTAAAGCTCAGGCGGCTGGTGAGACC
This sequence comes from Burkholderiaceae bacterium, assembly GCA_051649325.1. Taxonomy (GTDB): domain Bacteria; phylum Pseudomonadota; class Gammaproteobacteria; order Burkholderiales; family Burkholderiaceae_C; genus JBJOQV01. The sequence goes on from JBOFGW010000126.1 coordinate 2,512, forward strand.
ATTAGTTTGCCTGAGTTTGCATTTGTGAGAGTGTTCGCTCTAACGGCTGGTGTTAATACAAAGCAACTTTCATAATGCTTTCTGTTGCGGTGGAAACCGCCGCATCGCTTAACGCACAATCCAAAAGGATGAGCCATGAACGCCCCAGCTTCTACCCCGTCTACCCCGCGCCGCATTGCCATCGCTGCGCTCTCCGCAGCCGCGACCATGACTGCTTTCGCGCTGGCAACTTCGCCCGCGCTTGCCGTGGAAATTGCGCCGCCCACGCCGGCCATCAACACCATCGAGCGCATTACCGCCACCAACACCATCCGCATCGGCCACCGCGAAGCAGCGATTCCGTTTTCGTATGTTGATCCGGCCACCAAAAAGCCGATCGGCTACGCGATTGATCTGTGCAACAAGGTCGTGGCCGCCGCCAAGAGAGAATTGAAGCTGCCCAATCTCAAGGTTGAGTACGTGCAGCTGGCCGCTGCCGACCGCATTCCCGCCCTGCTGGACGGCCGGATTGATCTGGAATGTGGCAACACCACCAATACCAAAGAGCGCCGCGAGAAAGTGGCTTTTACCGTGCCGCATTTTCTGACTGGCGCTAAAATGCTGGCCAAGAAAAGCAGCGGCATCGACAGCCTGGATGAGCTGGAAGGCAAGAAAGTCGCCGTGGCCAAAGGCACGACGGCTGAAGGACTGATCAAGGCTTACAACGCATCTGCCCGCAAGGCGATTGAGGTTGTGCAAGTGAAAGACAATGCCGAGGCATTTGCCAACGTCAACCAAGACAAAGCCAACGCCTGGATGACGGACGACATTTTGCTGCTTTCATACAAAGCCAACAGCGACAAGCCCGAAGACTGGATGCTCAACGCACGCATGCTGTCGGTAGAGCCGCTGGCCATTGCGATGCGCAAAGACCCGGCCTGGCAAAAACTGGTGGATACCACGGTGAGCCGCGTGATTATTGATGGCGAGATTACCGGCCTGTACCACAAATGGTTCTTGCAGCCCACGCCGCCCAAAAATGTGACGCTGAACATTCCCATGAGCCAGGTGCTGCGCGCTTCGTTCTTGGCACCGTCGCCGGACGCGCAGTTTTAAGAGGCATTTTGATTTCAGGCTAAAAGAGCGCTTCGGCGCTCTTTTTTATCGCGCGGATGCGGTACGCGCGCGGCGGCTCGGAAGTGGCCCAGTGGCGCCGAGCCTACAAACGGGGGTAGTCCGAATGGACATTTTTCACAGCAGGTTCAAACTGCAAACTTATTGCATCGCTTACGCTCTAAGCGAGCATCTACCTTTGTGAGGATGTTTTCGGTATGCGCAGTATTCAGCTTTTCGCCGCCTTGTGTGCGTGTCTTGTTAGTGCCGCCGCAATGGCGCAGGCACCGGCCCCAGCAACCCCCGCAACCGCGCCGGCGAGCACGATTGACCGCATCAGCAGCACCAATACGATTCGCGTAGGGCACCGCGAAGCGGCGATTCCTTTCTCTTTTATCGATCCCGCGACCAAAAAGCCCATCGGCTATGCGATTGATCTTTGCATGCGGGTGATTGATTCGGTCAAAAAAGAACTGAAGCTGCCGCGGCTAAAGATTGAGTACGTGCAGCTGGCCGCAGCTGAGCGCCTGCCCGCGCTGCTGGATGGCCGGGTTGATCTTGAATGCGGCAACACCACCAACACTAAGGCGCGCCGCGAGCAGGTGGCCTTTACCGTGCCGCATTTTCTGACCGGTGCCAAGATGCTGACCAAAACTGCCACAGGCATTGACACGATGACTGAGCTGGAAGGCAAACAGGTGGCGGTCGCAAAAGGAACCACCGCCGAGGGTTTGATTGCCGCGTACAACGCCGCCGCGCGTAGCCCGATCCAGCTGCTGCTGGTGAAAGACAATGCCGAGGCCTTTGCCGCAGTGAAAGACAATAAGGCCAGCGCGTGGATGACCGACGACATCTTGCTTTTTTCTTACCGCGCTAATTCAGATAAGCCGGCCGACTGGACGCTCAACCCGCGCCTGCTGTCAGTGGAGCCGCTGGCCATTGCCATGCGTAAAGACCCGCCATGGCAGAAGTTGGTGGATACGGCGATGAGCCACCTGATTATCGATGGCGAGATCAACGCGATTTACAACAAGTGGTTCATGCAGCCCACGCCGCCTAAGAGCGTTACGCTCAACGTGCCGATGAGCCAAGTGCTGCGCGCATCGTTCTTGGCGCCTTCACCGGATGCGCAGTTTTAGCGAGTTCGTACAAAGAAAAAGGGCGCTGCAGCGCCCTTTTTTATGCCTCTACGCAATATCCATGCGCTTTTTGAGGCAAAAATGCTTCAAAAGGCGCATGGATATTGCATAGACACCTTTCAAATCGCTACCAATATGCACCAAATGCGGTGCGCAGTTCATTCAGCTGCGCATCCGTCAGTGGCTGTGGCTTTGGACTGCTCATCAGCCACAGCTTGGCGGTTTCTTCCAGCTCTTCCAGCACCGCCATTGCCTGCGCGGGCGACTGATGCCACACGTTGGGGCCAAGCCGTTCCAACATCACCGCGCGAATTGGTGTGCCGCGCTGCGCGGCTTGGGCAATCGCTTGCGTGACTAGCTGCGCAACTTGCGGATCGCCCGGACGGCGATAGGCAATCAGCGGCACATGGCCCACCTTCATGACAAAGTAGGGCGTGATCGGCGGCAGAATATCTTCTTGCTTCCACACACCTTGCAGCGTGAGCGCTACTAGATGCGTTGAATGCGTATGGATCACGCACTGCGCGCTGCCATCCGCCGCGTAGATCGCACGATGCAGGGTTAGCGTCTTGGATGCAGGGTCACCGCTAACTTGCTCGCCTTGCAGACTGACTTTGGCAAGACGCGCGGCATCCAAAAAGCCCAGGCACGCATCGGTCGGTGTAATCAAATAGCCGTCCGGCAGGCGCACGCTGATGTTGCCGGCCGTTGCATGCACGTAGCCGCGGTCGAACAAGCTTTTGCCCACGCGGCACATTTCATCGCGCAACTGCAGCTCGGTCATTGAACGTTCCAGGCCTTGAGAAAAAAATCGTCACTGCCAAAGTTACCTGACTTCAGCGCGATGCGAACGGGTTTGCCGTGCACGCTCGCACCGCACCAGGGCACACCGGGATCGATCTGCGAGCCGATCCGCAGCTGCTGGATGCCCAGCGCCTGCACCACCGCGCCGCTGGTCTCGCCGCCTGCCACAATCAATTGATCGCAGCCGTTTTGCACAAGGCTCTGCGCGATGCGCGCGAGTGCGTTTTCTACCAGCAGGCCCGCGCGCTCAGCACCCAATTGCGCTTGCACCGCACGCACGGCCGCAGGTTCCGCGGTGGCATACACGAGCAAGGGCTGCGTCGCGAGCTTGGGCAGCGCCCAGTCAAGCGCTTCTTGCACAACGTCCTGGCCCGCTGCAAGACGCAGTGGATCAACCCCAAAGGCACTGCCACCCGCCGCCATTAAGGTAGCGACTTGCAGGTTAGTTGCTGCAGAACAGCTGCCGCTCACGATGGCGCGCGCACCCGTCACCGCCGGCAACTGCGCAGCCAGCGCGTTGGGTGCAAGACCATGCAGCGCCGGGATGCCGATGGCCAGGCCGGAGCCGGCCACCACCAGCTTGAGATGCTGCGCAGCATGGGCAAGCGTGCGCAGATCTTCGTCGCTGATGGCATCTGCAATCGCAAACGAAACCCCGTCGCGCTTGAGCGCAGTGATGCGCTCGCCCACCGCCTGCGCGCCATGTGCGACAAGGGCGTGATCGATCGAGCCGACTTTGGTGTCTTTGAGCTGCGCCTGCAGCACGCGTACGAGATTAGCGTCTTGCATGGGTGTGAGCGGATGATGCCGCATGGGGCTATCAGACAGCAGCGCATCGCCCACAAACAAGTGGCCCTTGAATACGGTGCGGCCGTTTTCGGGAAAGGCTGGAGTGACGACGGCAAAGTCGGTACCCAGCATTTGCAGCAGCGCCTCAGCCACCGGGCCGATGTTGCCCGCCGGCGGGGAATCAACCGTGGAGCAGATTTTGAAATACAGCTGCTGCGCACCGCGCTCCTGCAACCAGCACGCTGCGGCAAGCGACTCTTGCACTGCTTGCTCGGCCGGTGCGGTGCGCGATTTAAGCGCGATCACGACTGCGTCAGCCTCGATCTGCGCGTCTGCATCAGGCAAGCCGATGCATTGCACGGCGCGCATACCAGCGCGCACCAGGTTGTTGGCCAGATCGGTCGCGCCAGTGAAATCGTCTGCGATGCAGCCCAGCTTGAGTGTCATGGCGCCGTGCGCGTGTAGCGCCACACGGTTTTTTTCTCTACCCAGGATGCGGTTAGCTCGTTCATGTGCAAAAAGTGCGCGGAGCGCAGATGTTCCTGGACAGCGGCCTCATCGTCATACAGCTCGTACAGAAAAAACAATGCCGGGTTGGCTGAGTCGCGGCACACATCAAACTGCCGGCACCCTGGCTCGGTCTCGCGCGAGAGGCGTGCGTTTTCGACAATCGCCGAGTCGAACGCAGCGATCCACTGCGGCTTGATGTGAAATTCAACCACAAGTACCTGCATGCTTGGCCCCAAAAACTCTTAGAAAGATGCCAGAAACCGCGGCAGCCACAAGGATAGGCTGGGAATATAGGTCACCAGCAGCACCACGGTAAACGTGGCCGCCATGAGTGGCCAGATGTATTTAGTAATTTCGCCGATGCTGGCGCCCGACAAACGTGCGGCCACAAACAAAGTGCCGCCCACCGGTGGGGTGTACAGCGCGATGGCAAGATTGGCTGTCATCACCACACCGATATGCACCATATCCATCTCGAACGCTTTGGCCAGCGGCAAGAACAGCGGTGCCGACAAAAGCAGCGCGGGCAGCGGTTCAATAAAGATGCCCAGCAGCAGCAGGCAGATGTTGAACAGCAACAGGAACATCCAGGGTTCGGTAGCGACAAGCTTGATCCAATCGGCCATTTGCACCGCCACTTGCTCCACAGTGATCAACCATGCCATCGCGCCGGTTGCGCCAATCACCAGCATGACCGTGGCACTCATGATGAACGCATTGAGCAGCAGCTGCGGGATATCGCGCGGTTTCAAATCTTTGTACAGCAGCAAAGACACAGCAAGCCCGTACATCACGGCAACGGCTGCAGATTCACTCGGCGTAAACAGGCCAGTCCAAATGCCGCCAATGATGATCACCGGCATGAGCAGCGCCGGGCCGGCATCTTTTGTGGCCGCCCAGATTTGCGCGAGTGAGGCGCGTTCGTCGCCGTTGTCGCAGCCGGTCTTTTTGCCGTGCCAGATGCAGACCACAATCAACGCCAATGCCGAAGCAATGGCCGGCACTAGCCCGGCCATCGACAACTCGCGCATGGAAACGCCAGAAACGAATGCGTAGACCAGAAAGGGGATCGACAGCGGCATGAGCAGCGCAAGCGTGCCCGCCACCGCCAGCAGCGCGGCTGCAAAGCCGCGCGAGTAGCCGCGCTGAATCATGGCCGGAATAATCAGTGATCCGATGGCCGCGGTATCTGCAATCGCCGAGCCCGATACGCCGCCAAACAGCATGCAGCTCACCACCGTGACCACGCCCAGCCCGCCAGGCAGCCAGCCAAACAACACACGCGCAAACGCCACGATGCGCTTGCCTACGCCGCCGCGTGCAAGCAGTTCTCCGGCGAAGATAAACAGCGGCACAGCAAGCAGAATGAACGGCTCTACCCCGCCGATAAAGGTGAGAAAAATGGTTTCCAGCGGATGCGTCAGGCCGGTCGCCCAGATCACGCCTACCGTTGTTGCCAACAAGGCGTACAGCAGCGGCACACCGGCCAGCGCGATAAGAAAAAACGTTCCGAATAGAAGCAGCGCCAGCATTTAGTGATTCCCTGGATAGCGCTGATCACGCGGAACGCCCGCCAGCGTTTGCCACAAATCAAAGGCAACAAAAATGCAGGCCAGGGTGCAGCCAAGCGCCATGCCCATGTACTGGATCGCCATGGGCCATTCCAGAACAGTGAGTTGGTTGTCCCAATTGCTCTGCACCAAAGACCAGCCGTAGCGCGTTAAAACGAGCAGCGTCACCAAGCTGAGAATCAAGATCGCGGCATCTGCCAGCTTGCGTTTTGGCGCAGAAAGCTTGTCAACAAACTCGTTGATACTCATATGCACGCCGCGCTGCGCGGCGCATGCACCGCCGAGGAAAGTGACCCACACCATCAGCAGCTCGCCTAGTTCGGTCACCCAGGCGAGATCCTTGTTGATTAAATGCAGGCTCACATTGAAAAAGACGAGTCCGGCCATGGCTGCGCCAATGCAAATCACGGCCCAGTCCACAATTCGGCCCAGCACACGCATGGGAAGCGGTGCTAAGCCAACCGGAGCCAAAAGCGGTGTATTCATTCCAAACCCTCGGGACGAGCGGCAACAAGAAGGTGTCTGCACAGGCGGCACGTGGATCGCACGGGCCGCCTGCGGCGAACACTCAATAGTTACTTGACGGACGCGCGCACGATTTCGGCGTCTTTCAAGAAGGCGTCAACATCGGCACCATATTTTTCGCGGGCCTTGCCATACACGGGCTGCACGGCGGTGCGGAACGCGGCAACGTTAGGCTTGTCGTTGACCTTCGCACCCTTGGCCATCATTTCTTTGAGCTGGTTAGCGTCGTTGCCAGAAATCAGATTACGGCTGAACGTTGCGGCGACCTGCGCGGCTTCAGTGACAGCTTTCTGATCGGCGGGCGATAGCTTGGCCCAGGTTTTTTCCGAGATCGCGAGCGGAATCGGGCTGTATACGTGGTTGGTCAGCGTAACGTTGGGCGCGACTTCGTAGAATTTGTTGGAGTAGATCGTATCCACAGGATTCTCTTGCCCACTCACCGCGCCTTGCTGGATCGCCAAGTACACCTCCGGCAGCGGCATGATCTGAATGTTGAAGCCCATTGCTTCAAGCGTCCAGCGCATCATTTCGTTGGGGAAGGTGCGCAGTTTCTTGCCCTTGGCATCATCAGGAGAATTCAGTGGATCGCGCGTGGTCATGCTGCGAAAGCCTGCTTCCCAAGTTGCGAGAAAGCGAAAGCCCTTGGCCGGCGCTTTGTCGAACTGCGCCTTGAGCCACTTGCTCTCGTCGTAGAGTTTCCAGCCCTGCTTGTAGTTGTCTACGAGGAAAGGCATCATCGTCAAATTCAGAGTAGGCACATGCGGCGCGTAGGAGCCGGTGGCTGAAACGGTGAAATCAATGCCACCGAGAGCCAATTGCTCGATGTTTTTCGGATCGTTGCCCAGTTGGCTGCAGCAAAACACCTGCACTTTGTAGCGGCCTTGCGTTAAGTCTTCGACTTTTCTAGCGAAAACCTGTGCGGCCGCTTGGCGCGCGCCGGCTTGTTGGTCGGTGTGGCTGAACTTGAGAATGGTCTGGGCAGACAATGAATTGGCGGCGCAGACTAGCGCTGTCGCAAGCGCTGCTTTGGTGATGGGGTTGGTGCTCATACGGTCTCCTTTTGTGAATATCTGTTAGATAACGATCGAATCAGGCGTCGCCGATCTGGAAGTTGGCTAGATCAATACGACAACCGGTTTCGTGTGAGCGGTAAACCGCTTCTTGAATACGAATGTTTTCCAGGTAACTGCGCGCGAGATTCTGCACCGGTGTACCGCGCTTGATGCTGTCAATCACGTGCGCCTGAAGTGCTTGCGACGCGCCGCCGCCAAAACTGTCGGTGCGGCCGCGGTCATAGGCATGTTCTTGCTCCGACTGTCCGTGCGGCTTGAACCACAGCCGCGCTTCACCATCCAGCCGCAATACGCCTTTTTCGCCTTCGACCCACAGCTCGCCCATGGTGCGCCGCTGATCCGTAGCAGGGTGCTCATTCAGACGATTGCCATCAAAGATGCCTGCAGCACCACTTTCGAATTCGAAGATGATGATGCCGGCGTCCTCACCGGCAATCACAGGGTTTAGGCGGCGCAACTGCGCGTATACGCTTTTGACTTCACCCGCCAGAAACCGGAATGCATCAATCAGATGCACCGCAGTTTCCGTCACCAGCAGCCGCGGCATCTTTTGAAAGTACGGCTGCCGATCCAGGTAAGCGCTCGGCCCCTGTCCATCGCCTGGCCGCAGACGGAAAGTGATGCCGTGTAGACGGCCGAAGTGGCCGTTATCAATGAGGCTTTTTGTTTCGCGAAACCAGGGGGTGAAGCGAAAATTCTCATGCACAAGCAAGGTGGTGTTGCTTGCTTCGGCTTTTTGCGTCAACGCAAGCGCTTGTGCATAGTTGCCAGTGAACGGTTTTTGGCAAACCGCAAACGGCACTTTGCCAATCGCTTGCTCGACAACGCGCGCATGCGTTGCAGGCGGTGTGACGATGTCGATCACGTCTGGCTTTACATCGAACAGCATGCGCACAACATCGGTGTAGCTTGCGGCGATCGCATACTCGCGCGCAGTCGCGGCTGCGCGGTTTTGATCCAGATCGCACACGGCGCAGAGCTCAGCTTCTGGATGCTTTTGCCAGCCATCGATGTGGAACTGGCTGTAGTAGCCGGTGCCCACCAGAGCAATTCGAACTTTTGCGTTGGCGCTGTGCATGGCTTTAGTGCTGACGCGAAAGCTGCGCAGCGACGGCACCGGCTATAGCGGTAGTGCCGTCGGCTCCGCCAAACTCGCACGGCTGAACGCGGTGCGTTGCAAAGACTTGCTGGATGGCGTCTTGAAGTGCAGCGCTGGCCTGCTGTGCATGTGCGTCAGCGTGGCGGTGGCCAAGCCACTCCAGCATCATCGCGGCGGAGAGAAGCATCGCGGTCGGATTAGCCTTGCCCTGGCCAGCAATGTCAGGCGCAGTGCCGTGCGCCGGCTGGAACAGCGCGTGTTTGTCGCCAATGTCTGCAGACGGCGCCATGCCCATACCGCCCACCAGCGCCGCAATCAGATCGGACAAAATGTCGCCAAACATGTTTTCGGTCACGAGTACGTCATAGTTCCACGGCTTCAGAACAAGGTTCAGTGCCATGGCGTCTACGTAGGCGGAGTCGAACGCGATGCCGCTGTGTTTGGCGGCAACCTCCTCAAAGATCTTGCGGAAGAACGCCATCGACATGAACACATTGGCTTTGTCCACACAAGTCACCCGGCCGGGAAGACCGCGCGCTTTGCGCGCCTGCGCGAGCGCAAACGCAAACTCGCAGACGCGCGCGGTGCCAGTGCGCGTGATCTTCATTGTGTCCAGCACTTCTTGGTCACCGTTCGCTTGGCCGCGGCCGCGCGCATAAAACAAGCCTTCGGTGGATTCGCGCACCAGCACCAGGTCAATCTGCTGCGCCTTGGGATGCGAGAGCGGCGTGGGCAGGCCCGGAAAAGTCTTGATTGGCCGCACGCCGGCATACAAGTCAAAGTGAAAGCGCAAGTCCAGCTGCGGGATGATCTCGGTGCCGTCGGGGTAACGCACGTGCGGCAGGCCCATCGCGCCGAACAGAATTGCATCTGCGCGCTCGCAATGCCGCAGCACCACCTCCGGCAGCGCGACGCCGGTGTCTTGATAGTGCTGCGCGCCAGCGGCGTAGGTGGTGAAGCGCAGCTTCACGCCGTGCGTTTTTGCGAGGTGCTGCATAACATCGAGGGTAGCTGTCATCACCTCGCGGCCGATACCGTCGCCGGGCAGCACTGCAATGTTGTATTCGTTCATGTAGATCCGGTTAGAAAGAGCGGCCGGGCAGGCTGCTGAGAATTCTGGTGAGCTCGGAGTTGCCACGCGCGCGATGCTTGCGGTTGGTGCCTACCGCGAGGTCGCCATCGCCCTTGCGCAGGGCATCGACCATTTCCATATGCTCGCGGGTAGAGTTCACCGGCAAAGGGCGAAGATGCAGCGTGACCATCCGCGCGCGGTGGGTACGGTCCCAGTGGCGCATGATGTCGTGCAGCAAGACCTCGTTGCCGGCAAGCTCCACCATGCTGCGGTGAAAGTCTTCGTCAGCCAGCGCCCACGCGCGCAGATCATTGGCTTGAAGGCTTTTTTCCATATGATTGGTCGCGTCAATCAGCGGCTGCAATTCGGCTTCGGAAGGTTTGCGCGCAGCAATCAGTTCCAGCGCAAGCGATTCCAGCGCAGTCACCACTTGGTAGATCTGGGCCATCTGGTCAGCTGAAACCGGGAGTACGCGCATGCCGCGCCGTGGAATCACCTCCACCAGCCCTTCGGCCTGCAGGCGCACCAGCGCTTCCCGCAGTGGCGTGCGGCTGATGCCCAGAGAAAGCGCCAGCTCAGGCTCCATGGCGCTGAATCCGGTGGGGAACTCGTTGTCGAGAATGCGGCGTTTGATGTCCGCGTACGCTTTGTCTACCAGCGTCTTGGGCTCACCGTCTGCAAGTTGGGCCGACGTCAATGCCATAAATACTCCGTATGTGAAGTGATCGCGCCCGCGACCGGACTGCGAAAGCGCGCGATGCTGTCGCCTTGCAGGCAACCGAGATACGCGGTGCGCATGTCCGGGCCGCCAAATGCAAGCGAGCTGATGTTCTTGAGCACGCGGCCGGCACACTTGTCTAGATGCGGCCTGCCCATCGTCCCAGATTGGAACGCGTCCTCTACCCATTGAATGTGCTCGGCACTAGCGTCTTCCAGCATGAGCGTTTGCGCGCCGCTGGGCGCGACACGAATCACGCGATTACTCACGATGCTGGTGACCCAAAGGTGATCCTCGACATCAAGCGCAAGTCCATCTGGAAAAGTGCCAACGCCAAACGTGCTGATGGTGACGCGATTGATCAGCGCACCACTCGGCGCAACGGTAAACCGCGTCAATCGCCGCCCAAAGGTTTCATTGACGTACAAGTAGGCGCCGTCCGCCGAAAGCGCACATTCATTTGCGTAGCCAAGCCCGTCCGCCACAATGCGGGCGCCTTTGGCATCCACGAGCACGATAAAGCCGCTGCTAGCGCTCGGCAGGTAGTCGTCGGCTCGCGGTGTGACGCGTGTGCTGACCGTGATCCAGGTGCGGCCCCAGCGGTCGATGAGCGGAAAATTGGTCGGGGGCAGATCAAAGCCATCAACCTCCTGAAGCCAGGGGTTGATGTTGCCGGCTGGGTCAAGTACGAACACGCCGCCTTGATCAGCGCCAAGATCGGCAAAGAGAAACCGGCCGTCAGCCATGGCGGCAACCCCGTTGGGGCGCGCTTCTCGGTTTGGCGAGATTTGACCTATAGTCATGCGGGTTGCGCCTTGCGGAGAAATCACGCTGACACCCCCTGGCCAGTGCGAGCAGACGAGCGCTCCAGCTCTGTTAGCGAGTACACACTCTGGCCTTTTGAGTTTGCTGCCTTGCCATTCGAGATCGTCTAAGCTAATCACAAAAAGCGTGAACACTTATGCATTTATTAATGTATGCATTGTTCCACGCCTTTTCTGCGCCGTCAATAGGGGCAGTGCAGTTTTAAGCTGTGGGTATCCGCGGGCATCTTTTTTGGCGGCTAATACTGATGGCGGGTCAGCATTTCAAAGAGCGATACGCAATATCCATGCGGGTCTTGAGGCAAAATCGGCCGGAACGGCGCATGGATATTGCGTACCCTAGGTTCTGATGCAATAACGTTTCGGTCTATGTGAAGCTGGCGGCCAAAGAAAAAGGCAGCGAACCCGCTGCCTTTTTCTGATGTAGTGCCGCAGTCTTGCTAGGCGCGGTTACGCAGTTTGCGGATTGCGGCAAGCTGCGCTGCAAGCATGGCAAGCTCGCCTTCTACCACTGCGATCTCTGCTTTGTCTTTAGCGCTAGCCTTGGCTTCTTCAGCGCGCTTGATTGCTTCGCTGGCCTTGGCTTCATCCAGATCCTTGCCGCGGATGGCGGTGTCTGCAAGCACGGTGACCACACCGGGCTGCACTTCAAGAATGCCGCCAGCAACAAAAACAAACTCTTCGGCCTTAGTGTCTGCGCGCATGATGCGCACTGCGCCTGGCTTGATGCGGGTGATCAGCGGCGTGTGCTTGGGATAGATGCCCAGCTCACCGGCTTCGCCCGGCAGCGCGACAAAAGTTGCCTCGCCGCTGAAAATCGAGGCTTCTGCGCTGACGACATCGACGTGAATGGTTGACATAGAGGTTCCTGTGACGAGTGGTTAGCAACGCGCGGCGCGCATCACTTCATCGTCTTGGCTTTCTCAAACGCTTCGTCGATTCCGCCGACCATGTAGAACGCCTGCTCGGGCAAATGATCGCATTCGCCGTTCACAATCATGTTGAAGCCGCGGATGGTCTCTTTCAGCGGCACGTATTTGCCGGGCGAACCGGTAAACACTTCGGCCACGTGGAAGGGTTGGCTCAGGAAGCGCTGAATCTTGCGGGCTCGTGCCACGGCCAGTTTGTCTTCCGGCGAAAGCTCGTCCATGCCCAGAATGGCGATGATGTCGCGCAGTTCTTTATAGCGCTGCAACGTAGCCTGCACGGCACGCGTGGTGTTGTAGTGCTCTTCACCAATCGTGTTCGGATCGATCTGGCGGCTGGTGGAATCCAGCGGGTCCACCGCAGGGTAGATACCGAGCGAGGCGATGTCACGCGACAGCACCACGGTGGCATCCAAGTGCTGGAAGGTGGTGGCGGGCGACGGATCGGTCAAGTCATCCGCGGGCACGTACACGGCCTGAATCGAGGTGATGGAGCCAGTCTTGGTGGAGGTAATGCGCTCTTGCAGCACGCCCATCTCTTCGGCCAGCGTGGGCTGGTAACCCACCGCGGACGGCATACGGCCCAGCAGCGCGGACACTTCGGTACCGGCCAGGGTGTAGCGGTAAATATTGTCGACGAAGAACAGAATGTCTTTGCCTTCATCGCGGAAGCGCTCGGCCATGGTCAAGCCAGTGAGCGCCACGCGCAAGCGGTTGCCCGGCGGTTCGTTCATCTGACCGAACACCATCGCCACTTTGGATTTGGACAAGTCTTCTTGCACGATCACGTTGGCGTCTGACATCTCGTGATAGAAGTCGTTGCCTTCACGCGTGCGCTCGCCCACGCCAGCGAACACGGACAAACCGCTGTGCTCTTTGGCGATGTTGTTGATCAGCTCCAGCATGTTCACGGTCTTGCCTACACCGGCGCCGCCGAACAGGCCGACTTTGCCGCCCTTGGCAAACGGGCAGATCAGGTCAATCACCTTGATGCCAGTCTCAAGCAGCTCCACAGAGGGAGAAAGCTCGTCAAACTTGGGCGCTGCCTGATGAATCTCGCGATACTCAGTGGTGGCAACCGGGCCACGCTCGTCAATCGGCCGGCCCAGCACGTCCATCACGCGGCCCAGCACGCCGTTGCCCACGGGCACCGAGATGCCCTTGCCGGATGCGTTCACCTTCATACCGCGGCGCAGGCCGTCGCCCGAGCCCATGGCGATCGTGCGCACCACGCCGTCACCCAGCTGTTGCTGCACCTCGAAGGTCAGGCCCTTCTCGGCCAGGCTATTTCCGGCATCTTCCAGCATCAGCGCTTCATACACCTTGGGCATCTTGTCGCGCGGGAACTGAATGTCCACCACAGCGCCGATGCATTGAACGATTTGACCTTGGCTCATCGCAATTTCCTTAACTAAATTCTTTATGCTGCCGTAACTTGATCTGCGTAACTTCTTTACACCGCGGCTGCGCCGCCGACGATTTCACTCAGCTCTTTGGTAATCGCTGCCTGGCGGGTCTTGTTGTAGACCAGCTGCAGATCTCCAATCACTTTCTTGGCGTTATCCGATGCGGCCTTCATGGCCACCATGCGTGCGGATTGCTCGCTGGCCATGTTCTCGGCCACCGCTTGATACACCAGCGCTTCGAGATAGCGCACCATCAGATCGTCCACCACCGTCTTGGCGTCGGGCTCGTACAGGTAGTCCCACGAATAGGCGTTCTTTTCGGCGGCGGTTTGCGCGAGCCGATCAGCGGTGAGTGGCAACAACTGCTCAATCACTGCTTCTTGCTTCATGGTGTTGATGAATTTGGTGTAAGCCAGGTAAACCGTGTCTACCTCGCCTTTTTCAAACGCATCCAGCTGCACCTTGACGGGGCCAATCAACTTTTCTAGCAGCGGCTTGTCGCCCAACTGAACCGCTTGCGACACTACATTACTGCTGATGCGGGTGAGAAAACCCAGGCCCTTGCTGCCGATAGCGGTGGTCTGCACCTTCACGCCGGCGGCTTGTGCTTCTTTGATCTGGGTGGTGACGGCGCGCAGAATGTTGGTGTTCAGGCCGCCGCACAAACCCTTGTCGGTCGTGACCAAAATGATGCCGATTTTCTTGGCACCATCACGCTTGATCAGAAACGGATGCTTGTACTCAGGATTGGCCTGCGACATGTGCGCGGCGATATTGCGCACTTTGTCTGCATACGGGCGCGCCTGCCGCATCCGCTCCTGCGCCTTGCGCATTTTGGATGCTGCCACCATCTCCATCGCCTTGGTGATCTTGCGTGTGCTTTGCACACTCTTGATCTTGGTGCGAATCTCTTTTGAGCCTGCCATGATTGGCTTTCTTCGTGGTGCTAGTAAGCGCCGGTTTTCTTGAACTCAGCCACTGCAGCGTGCAGGGCTTTTTCATCGTCGTCAGACAGCTTGCCGGTGTTCATCCGATCGGCCAGCGCGTTGTGCTTGGTCTTGACATGAGAGAGCAGCGCTTTTTCAAACGACAGCGCTTTTTTCACATCCACGTCGTCCATGTAGTTGTTATTGACGGCGAACAGCGTCGTCGCCATCTCCCACACTTCCATCGGCGAGTATTGCGGCTGCTTCATCAGCTCGGTCACCATCTTGCCGCGCTCGAGCTGCTTGCGGGTGGCTTCGTCGAGATCAGAGGCAAACTGCGCAAACGCTGCGAGTTCGCGGTACTGCGCGAGCGCCAGACGCACACCAGCGCCGGTGTCTTTGCGCTTCATGATCTTGGTCTGTGCTGCGCCGCCCACGCGGCTCACGGAGATACCGGCGTTGATGGCGGGGCGGATACCGGCGTTAAACAAGTCAGTTTCCAGAAAGATCTGGCCGTCGGTAATCGAAATCACGTTGGTCGGCACGAAGGCGGACACGTCACCTGCCTGCGTTTCAATCACCGGCAACGCGGTCAATGAACCGGTCTTGCCTTTGACTGCGCCTTTGGTGAACTTTTCGACATATTCTTCGTTCACGCGCGCGGCGCGCTCGAGCAAGCGGCTATGCAAATAGAACACGTCGCCCGGGTACGCCTCGCGGCCCGGCGGACGGCGCAGCAGCAAGGAGATTTGACGGTAGGCAACAGCTTGCTTGGACAGATCGTCATAAATGATCAGCGCATCTTGGCCGCGATCGCGGAAATACTCACCCATGGTGCAGCCGGAGTACGGGGCGATGAACTGCATCGCTGCCGAGTCAGACGCAGACGCAGCCACGATGATGGTGTAACCCATCGCGCCGTTTTCCGTCAGCTTGCGCACCACGTTGGCGATTGTCGAGGCTTTTTGGCCCACGGCAACGTACACGCAAATCAGGTCTTTGCCTTTTTGGTTGATGATGGTGTCCATCGCCACGGCGGTCTTGCCGGTCTGGCGGTCACCAATGATCAGCTCGCGCTGGCCACGGCCCACGGGCACCATCGCGTCAATCGACTTCAAACCGGTTTGCACGGGCTGATCCACCGACTTACGGTAAATCACACCTGGCGCAACCTTTTCGATCACGTCACGCTCTTTGGCATTGACCGGGCCTTTGCCGTCAATCGGTTCACCCAGCGAATTGACCACGCGGCCAATCAGCTCCGGGCCCACCGGCACGTCCAGAATGCGGCCGGTGGTCTTGACCACGTCGCCCTCAGAAATGTGCTTGTAGTCACCCAGCACCACGGCGCCCACTGAGTCACGCTCGAGGTTGAGCGCGAGGCCAAAGGTGTTATTAGGAAACTCCAGCATTTCGCCCTGCATCACGTCGGACAGCCCGTGGATACGGCAAATACCGTCGGTCACCGACACCACGGTGCCTTGATTGCGCACGTCCGCACTGGCGGCAACGCCCTGAATCTTGGCTTTCAGCAGTTCGCTGATTTCTGAGGGATTGAGTTGCATTTCAACTTCTCCGTAACTTTGTTCTGTGCGGCTGCGTAGTTAAGTGGAAATTACGCAGTCAGGGCGTTGCGCATTTGTTCGAGTTGCGCGCGCACCGATGAATCGAGTACTTGGTCACCGACCGTCACGCGCACGCCGCCAATCAGGGCAGCGTTCTTGGACACGACCGGTTTAAGCTTCACACCAAACTTTTTTTCCAGCGCGCCGGTCAGGTCGGCCACTTGCGCGTCAGTCAAATCAAACGCGCTCTCAATCGTGGCATCGGCCTTGCCTTCTGCTGCATTCTTCAGCAGGCGGAACTGGCGCGCGACTTCGGGCAATGCTGCGACACGGCCGTTTTCCACGACCGTGGCCACAAAACTGCGCACCACGTCCGACAGCCCGGCCTTCACCGCGCCACCGAGCACATCTTTGAGCTGCGCATCGGTCACATTGGGCGACAGCGCCAGATCGCGCACTTTCGCGTCGCTAGCCAGCGCGGCCACGGCTTCAATGTCTGAAAGCACGCGATTTAAATCGCCACTCTTGCTCGCGGCAAACAGCGCTTCTGCGTAAGGGCGGGCGATGGTGGAAAGCTCTGCCATGGTGTCCTCTTACAGCTTGGCTTTTAAGCCGGACAGCAAGTCGGCGTGCGCTTTGGCATCCACTTCGCGCTTGAGGATCTGCTCTGCGCCAGCCACCGCAAGCAAGGCCACCTGATCGCGCAGGCTTTCTTTGGCACGTACCATTTGCTGCTCTGCTTCTTCTTTGGCAGCAGCCACGATGCGGGCTTTTTCTGCCTCACCAGCTTTGCGCGCGTCTTCAATGATCTGCGCGGCGCGCTTCTCAGCCTCGGCCATGCGGCCTTGGTTCTCGGTGCGCGACTTGGCCAGCTCGGTTTCCACGCGCTTGTTGGCTTCTGCCAGCTCCAGCTTGCCACGTTCAGCGGCGGCAAGACCATCGGCTATTTTTTGGCGACGGTCATCAATCGCTTTGATGAGCGGCGGCCAAATGAATTTGGTCGATACCCATGCAAGCACGAAAAAGACGGCCAGCTGCGCAATTAAGGTTGCGTTGATATTCACGGTCAATCCCTGTTCGTAAAAGTCACGCCACGCACCATTTGCGCGGCGCGGTGGCTTTCAACGAATTAGCTCAGCCCTTGAAGGGGTTGGCGGTGGCGAACCACAGAGCAATACCGGTACCGATAATGAACGCAGCATCAATCAGACCGGCCAGCAGGAACATTTTGGTCTGCAGCGTGTTCATCAGCTCAGGCTGACGTGCTGACGCTTCAATGTATTTGCCGCCCATGATGCCAATGCCGATACAGGCGCCCACAGCACCCAGACCAATGATCAGACCACACGCTAGTGCTACAAAACCGACGGTACCCATAACAACTCCTTCTGACTAAAAAACGATGGTTGGTTTATTGAAATAGTGAATCAGTGATGGTCATGTGCCTGGCCGATGTACACCAGCGTCAGCATCATGAAAATGAAGGCCTGCAAGAGCACGATCAAAATATGGAAGATGGCCCAGATGGAGCCAGCAATCAGGTGGCCGAAGAAACCGAATACCGTCAAGCTGCCGCCTAAAAGCGCGATCAAAAAGAAAATGAGCTCGCCAGCGTACATATTGCCAAATAGCCGCATGCCGAGCGATACGGTCTTCGCGACAAACTCGATGATTTGCATGGCGAAGTTGATCACGCCCAGCACGAGGGCGAAGAGCGGGTTTTTGGAGCTGCCAAACGGTGCGCTCACAAGTTCATGCGCCCAGCCGCCAGCGCCCTTGATCTTGACGCTGTAGTAGAGCATGAGCATCAGCACGCCCACCGCCATACCCAGCGTGGCGTTGATGTCTGCCGTGGGCAGAGGGCGCATGTAGTCGATCCCGATCAGCTTGGCAGCCTCAGGAAACAGGTCTACGGGCAACAAGTCGATTGCGTTCATCAGCGCGACCCAGCAGAAAATCGTCAGGGCGAGCGGGGCAACGAATTCACGACTTTTGGCGCTATGCACGATGCCTTTGGCTTGTTCATTCACCATTTCCACGAGCATTTCTACAAACGCCTGGAAGCGGCCCGGTACGCCAGCGGTGGGTTTGCGCGCTGCCGCGTAAAGTAGGCCAACGACGATCAGCCCCGTCACGATGGAGAAAAAGACGGTGTCGTAGCGAATGACGGAAAAATCGATCAGCGTGGTCTGCGGCTTGTTCTGCAGATGCGTGAGGTGGTGCGCGATGTACTCGCTGGAGGTCGGTGGTGCGGAACCGGTGGCCATGGTCTTTAATTAAAAATAAAAGCGAGTAACTGGGCTTTGACCACCACGATCAGCCCGACAATTACCGCCGGCCAAACCACAGTGGGCAACATCACATTGATCAAACCGAGAATCGCAACGGTGAGGATGATTTTCATACCCTCACCCAGCAGAAACGACACTGGGTTTGCGCCCTGCACCCGGCTTTTGAGCATGAGTGTCAAGGCAAACAGCGAATTGGGAATAGCGTAGGCCAAGCCTCCAGCCAGAGCAGAGAGCGCCGTATGCACGCCAAACCACGCGCCAACAGCCGCCACCAGCAAGGCCGCCACCCATTGAAACTTGAGTGCGCGCAGGAGGGTTGGTTCACCGGCAATCATGACATCCCTTTTTTGCTCTACATCCGGGCTGATTGATAACCGGTGCCTGTGTATCCAGACCAATTCGCAAAACTTTTCGATTTTAAGATGGTTTGCGGCGCTGCGTCAAAAACACGTGGTCTTTGCGCTTGCGGTGATTTGCCTCAGTACACATTGAGTACAGTGTCAAAAAGCTGCGCAATCACAACGCATATACGCAGTTTTCATGCGAGTTTTGAGCCAGTTTTGCTTGGAAATGCCCATGGATATTGCGTCAGGCACTTTGCATCAAGTGCCTATCAAGCGCATATCAAAGGCGATCATCCGCTGCTTGATCACTTTACTCACGATCGAACAGCAAAGCGCAGTAAACACTGAATTGATTCAGCGCTGGTAAGACCACACTAATTTGAGGGTTTGCGCAGCAGCGAGGCGGTGCTAGCGCGCGAACATCGAGAACAGCCAGCCATACAGCGCCAAGGCGCTTACTGCGCTGCCGGCTACGACGCCCACGCCAATCCAGGCCCAGGCGCGTGCGCTCAACCCTTCATCGTTGGCGGCGCGCTGGCGCAGCCGTGGACGCGCGTCCAGAACGCGGTGGCTGCTGCGGCCAACGGCTGTCCACGGAAACAGCAGCGAATCGACGTTCGTGCTGCGACGTGCGTGAACCAGATGCCGGGATGGGTTTCGTTTCATAACGATGTCACTCTAGTACCAATATTCCGGTATTGCCAACGGGAAATGCGATATTCGGGTTTGTTTGTGATTAAATGTCAATTACAAATTGCGTGTCAGTCAACAGTCTCGGCTGAATTTACTGTCCCAGACAGAGCGCTTTTGACCAAGCAAGGGACTAGACGAACTGCGTATGTGGCTCTACGCATATTTGGTGCGGGTTTTGAAGGTATTTTGGTCCAAAAGCCGCACCAGATCTGCGTCTAGTATCCAAAAGAAAGACCCGCAGCGATCTTCAAATCGCTGCGGGTCTTGGGACGATCGCTTTTGGGCGCTTGCCGCTACTTCTTCACACCAATGATGGTGATCTCGACCCGGCGATTGGGCTGCAAACACTCCGTGAGTTTGGGCGTGGGCCGGTTGCCTTCACACTGCACCACCGGGTCGGCAGCGCCTCTGCCAGTGGTGGTCATGGGCGCAGTGACGCCGCGGCTTTGCAGATAGGTTTTGACGGTATCGGCACGGTCTTGCGAAAGCTTGGCGTTGTAGGCGGCGCTGCCCAGCCGGTCGGTGTGGCCCGTGAGGTCAATCCGCTCGACGCTGGCGTACACCTGCTTGATGCGCTCGGCCAGCTGATCCATCTCGGCCTTGCCCTGGGGCAGCAAGTCACCCTGCGTGCGCTTGTCAAAGCGAAACAGTGCGCTGGCGTTGAGCGTGACTTTTTCAATCGTTGGCGCAGGCTTGGGGGGCGGCGCCGGCGCAGCGGGTGCTGGAGCAGGTGGCGCAGGTGGCGGGGGTACACACACGTTGGCCTGCGCTTCGGCCTTTTGCGCCATGTCTTCTGCAATAGCCAAGTAGCTGTTGGCGTGACGCCAGCCGGTTTCGGCCCGCTCGTGTCCAGAGCGGGAAAGCTGCACTTCCAGACAGCCCACGGTGTGCGCTGCGCATACAAAGCCAGACGATTTTTTTACCGCCTCGGCGCGTGCCCACAAATCGGGCCGCAGCCGCTCACTGTGATTGATCAGCGCGGTGTCTTTGTAGGTATTGTTGCCCGCTTCCAGTCCTTGGATGATTTTTTCTGCCTCGGTCAGCGCAGCCGCGGGAAAGCCTGCTGCATCGCGCTCATGCCGCTCGCTATAGGCATTGCGCACCCAGCACTGCGCTTTGGACCATGCGTACTTGTCGTCTTTGCTGCCAAAGCGCAGCGTTTCCTCGATCGAGGCCACAATCGCTGGGTTGATGCGCTCGTTATCGCCGATTGGGCTATAGCGGCCCGGGGCTTTTTCGCGCAGCGTGTTCAAGCGTGTTTGTAGTTCTGCAAAGCGGTCAAGCTGAGCATTTTTGCCACCGGTCTCCACGGGTATATCGCGCGGAATGCTGCAGGCGGCCAAGCCAAAGGCGATCAGCGTTACGGCCAGCGGCTTGATCAATAAGGTGTGATTCATCATAGAAGTCGAATATTCCGCGCCGCTAGTTGCTTGGTACAGCTGCTGCAGGAGGCACCGTTTTGTCGGTGCCGGGCTCGCCGCGCTTGAACAGGTTTTCATCGAACTTCCAGCGCAGGCGGATGAACGGGCCTTTGTAGGAATAGTCGGTCAACAGATCTTTGTCTGTCAGGTCGCGCCAGTTATAGCCCGCACTTAGCCACAGATTGTCCGCCAGCACGCGCCCCACTTCAGCGCCTACGCCGGTGCGGCGGTTCCTGAAGCCGTCTTCGCCCAGCACGCTGCCGATCACGCTGATGTCCCAGCGGTTTGTGATGTCCCAGATCACACGGGCTTGCAACAACTGCGCATCGAACTTGCTGCGCTCGCCAGCCAGTACATCGTTGCGCCACTTGCCGGCAACCTTGCCGGCGTACCAGACGGGGCGGCGCGGGTGGTACTCCGCATCCAGGCTGAGGATATGCACCTTGGTATCCACATCGTCCAGCCCCAGTGCCTGCGTCGCGGAAAAACGGGTGGACTCTTTGCGGTACTCGTATTTGCCCAGCGCGTTCCACGTATTGGTCTGCGTCTCGCGCCACGCCGCACCGATCTGGAAGCGATGCTGGTGATTTTTGCCGCCGTCGTCGTAGTTTTGCCGGTACCAGTAGTTACGCGCCAGCAGCGTCCAGTCTTCCGACAGCTTGCGTGCGAGCGCCGCAGTGTTCAGCCAGCTCTTGGAGGTATCGTCCTTACGCCATTCCAGCCGCGCGCTGCCCTTCCACAAAGGATTGGCCGTGTAGTCCACCCCAATGCCTGCGGCGATGGCTTCGGGTGATGTAGTGGTGCCGCTCAAGGGATTGGCCACGGCCTGCCCGCTGATAAGCTTCACGCGTTCCAGTGTGGTGTTCAGCCGCAGCCCCTCGCGGATCGGCCAATAGTTGCGCAGGCCCACGGCCGCGGTGGCCTCGCGGCCGGCAAGCGCATCGCGCAGGCGATATTCGCTAAACACCTGGCCGTCTTTCATGTACTGCGCATCTACGCCCAAGATGGTGGCGGACTGCCGGCCCTCGCCTGCAAGGCCGTAACTGCCCGCCACGC
The DNA here is from genome assembly GCA_051649325.1 of Burkholderiaceae bacterium. Taxonomy (GTDB): domain Bacteria; phylum Pseudomonadota; class Gammaproteobacteria; order Burkholderiales; family Burkholderiaceae_C; genus JBJOQV01. Next base: position 24,356 of record JBOFGW010000126.1, read on the forward strand.
CGCTGGCCCATTCGCTGCGGCCATAAACACGGCCAATTTCGCTAAAACGGTAATCGCCACCCACCGCCCATGCGCGTGCGTTGCTGTCGTCAATGGCTTGCTCGGCCTCGGCAAACACGCTGGTGTTACCGGTGGGCCGGTAGGTGCCTTTGATGCGCAGGCTAGTGGTTTTGTAGGGATCGTTGAGTGTGGAAGATAGGCCCGCGTTGGGTACCAGCGTCTGCCCGCCGGTGATCGGATCAACGCCCGTACCAGGAAAGGCGGTTGCCCCCAGCGTGGCGCCAGCACCGGTTTGTTCGGCGTAGCGCACGCCTGCTTCCACGGTCAGGCGCGGCCATACATCCCACGCAGCTGAAAGCCCCGCGCCGCTCCGCTTGCCGTCGGTGATGAGTTCTTTGCTGAACGTACCCTCGCCGATTAAACGCACAGATTCGGTCAGCGCATAGGTCGCTTTGCCGCCAGCTTCGGTGCGGCCCGAGGCAGCACTGGCTGCGGTATTGGTGAAGTTCTCATCCACGCGCTGGCCGTAGGCGCGCGCTTCCAGTCGCTCGGTCTGGTGCCGCAACTCCAGACGCCATGCATTGCCTTTGGCCGGGCCGGTCGTGGCGCTGGGATCGCCAATCGCGGCGTTACGGTCCACCAAGCTTGCTGAGCCAAACGCGGTGACGTCACCACGGTCGCTGCGCGCCACTTCAGCCAGAATGCGGGTCTGATCGCCCAGCTTGACCGTTGCGTTCACGCCTGCGAGCGAGAACTTGGCCAGCGGATTTTCGTCTTTGGCGTAACTGGCGCCCAGGATAATGTTTTCGCCGAGTTTGATGCTGCCCTCGATACCGCCGACCCAGTATTTAGGCCCGCCTTCTTCAACCTCGTAACTAACGCGGATAGATACCGGGTTCAGGTTTTCATCCAGGCTCGGCACCGGGCTCTTGAACAGCAAGCGGCCGCTGAACGGCTCAAAGTCGTAGTCGACAAAGCGCACCTGCGGCGTGACGCGCAGAATCACCGCTGGCGCATTGCGGTCGCGCACCAGAATTTCGACTTTTTCAGTGTTTTGCACGCCATTGGGAAAGCGCAAGTTGTATGGGCCGCTGATGCCCTTGCCCGGCACCTCGTCGACCACTTGGCGCAGATTGTCCTTGCTGGCAAAGACAGTCAGTGCCCCGCGCGTGTTCTCCCAATGACCTTGAGCCCCCGTAAGGCTGCGGTTGTAGCGACCCAGTTGCAGCGCTTCATTTTGCTGTTCAGCGGTATTGAAGTCGCCATACAGCGCATAGTTTTTGCCGTTGTCTACCCGAACGTAAAAGCGCCCGCTGGTCTGCGCGTCATAGCCTTTGATGCTCGCGTCGCCATAGACGGGATAAAACTCATCCGCACGGATGTCGCGGAACAGGCGACCGCGCACGTCTTTGTCTGAATCGTAGGCCGCAGTGAGCAAGGTCGCGCCACTGATTTTGCCTTTGAGGAAGAACGCGGTGCGTACGCCGACTGCGCCATCACCGCCGCTAAAGTCACGCTGCCAACGGCGAATTTCCTGCTCGAATCCATCGCCGGGGCGCACCGGCTGCAAACCGCCCTTTTGGTCGCGCAGCACAATGATGCCCTCAACCAAACCTACCGCGATCATGTCGCGCAGGTGCGGCACAAAGTTCAGCGTAAGCGAGCTTTGGCGCTGCCCCGCTGACACGCGTACGATGCCTTCGCCAGGCTCGCCGGGCGCCACGAGATCGAAACTCAGCTCACCGTTTTTCGCAGTCGCTTGAATGCCCGGCGCGGTCTTGTCGCGATCGATCGCGGCCTCCAGCGCCGTATTGGCCTGGCTGGGCGCAACGATGCGGCCACGCGTGGCTTCCAGCAGCACGGGCACATCACCGGCGACCGGTTTGTCATCGGCATCCAGCAGTTTCACGGTGATACGCACCAGCGAGAGGCTGTCAGCCGGCAGGTCAAGTTTTTCGGTGCCCACTTCCACCCGGCGCACCTGCGCCGCCGCGCCGAAAGACAGCAGGCTATCGGTTCTGCCCGGTGTGCTCAGGTTGCTGTTGCCGCGCACGAGCCCCGGAGCATTCGGGTCGCGCGGCAAGGGATTGAACGGGTCAGTTTGCGCAAGCGCGAGCGGCGCGGCCAGCGTTGCCATCAAACCGAGTGCGAGTGCCTGCATGACTGGATTCAAGGAGTGTGCGCGTTTCATTTGCCGCCCTCCTTGCCCTGTGGTTTGACCGGCGTCGCGCCAGTGGTGTTGCCCGGTTTATCCGTAGGCAGTCCTAGGCCGCTGCCCGGCTGGCCATCGCCTTCTACGCGCGCCCGGTTCACATCCTCTTGTTCTCCCTTGGGCGCAGCGTCGCGTCGCCGCTTAACCTCATCAAACACGCTTGCGTTACAGCTCATGTCGCGGAAATCGGCGCGCTGCAGCTGACCATTTTTCAGATCGACAAACAAACTGCTGGGATCGCCCGCGTTGCGGTTGCTGGTGGTGCCTAGACGCGCGCCTTTGGGCAGCGTGATTGGATCGACTTTGAGCACGTGCGTACGCGGCTCTAACCCGCACAGGCTGTATTTGCCTTCGGCATCAGTGATCACATAGGTGCCGTCTTGCATATAGATGCGCACGCCAGGAATGCCCGGTTCGCCCGGATCTTGAATCGCATTGCCGTTGCCATAGCCCACGCCGTTCTCGCCGCAGTCAGCGAAGACTTTGCCGACAATGCAGGCCTCGGCGCCCAACACACCGCCGCGTACCTGCACCTTGGCTTGCGCGGTGAGTGAGCGGATGTTGCCGGCCTGCGCCAAAGCGCGGTTGATGCCGTCGCCATCCGCCCCACCGATGCCGATGCGTACGTAATAGGTAAATGTTGCCTCTGCGCCCGCCGCTAGCGCGCCAAGATTGAACGTGAGTTGCGGGCCGGGCGCTCCAGCAGGCTCGGCGAGCACTGGCGCGGGACTGCCCAGACCGCGCGTGGTGCGCGGTACGTACTTAAAGCCCAGCGGCAATGTGTCGACCACCTGCACCGCAGGCAGCACCCCGGTGGCCGCGAGGTTTTTCACGCGGATCGTGTATTTGACCGGATCGCCGATCTCCGCCTCGCGCTTGTCCGCCAGCTTGATGATTGCCAGCGTCGCCGGGTTACCTTGGTCCAGCGCGATGTGGTTGTGAATCACATCCGGCGAACTGCCCGGCGTGAGGGTAAAGCTCGTGTAGTACGTCGTACTCGCGCCCACCGGCGGTGGCCCCGCTTGCGGCTGTACGGGACACGGCACGCCGGCGCCCAAGCCTGGGCACAACGCGCCGGCACCCGGGGTGACTGGCCCAGGCGACGGCGGGATTAACTGCGAGGCCACGTAGCCCGTTGGCGGCGTGACGACGATGGTGTAGGTGCCAGGCGGCGCTGAAGGCAGCAGATCAAACCGGTAGCTGCCGGCAGCCGGGCCGGTGGCAACAACGGTTTGTCCTTGCTGGCCGGGCAAAAGCAAGTTAGCAGGGACCGGTTGGCCGTTCGGGCCCAGCAGCGTTACGGTGGCACCGACCACAGGTTGGCGGGTGGTGCTGTCGTACACCACACCGGATGGGTCGACCGGCAAGCCTTGCTGTGCCAGACTGCCGCCGCTAGGCATGGTGATATCTAATGTCCGCGTGGCCGGGTTGACGGCGGAACCTGGCTGCGGATTACCGCTTTCACCATTGACCGGCGTGCCATAGACCGGGCCAGGCGCGCCGCCGGCGCTGGGCGCGCGGAAGCGCACTTGATAGTTGCCCGGCGGCACACCTGGAATCTGATATTGGCCGTTTGCATCGGTCAGCGCCGTCGCGGGCTGGCCATTAGGGAGCGGCACGATTTGTCCAGCCTGTGGACTGCCCGGCGGGAACACAACTTCCACCGTCCAGCCTTGCAAGCCTTGCTCGCCAGGGTTGCGCTGACGGTCTGCAGTGCCGGCCCCGCCGGCGCCGGCATCCAGCCAAACGCTGCCACTTAACGCACCTTGTACGACCACTGTTGCGGTCGCGGTATCGCACACTGCAGGTGTCGTCCGCGTACAAATTTCATACGTGACGGTGTAGTTGCCCGGCGGCGTATTGGGTGCGACGCTGACCGCGCCGGTGGCAGGATCCAGCGTCACGCCTGGATTGGTCGTTGCGGTCTGCCGCAAGGTCACAGTGGCAAGCGTGGCAGGTGCACCGTTCAGCGTATCGTTTGCGAGCACGTTGGGAATCGCTACGCCGCCCGTGGTGCTGGTCACCGGCGCGGCGCCTGCGTCATTCACGGCGTCAATCGAACCGGTCTGTGTTGTCGCAGTGTTGTTGACGCTGTTGGGGTCGGGCGTGTTGGAGCCCGCCACACCGGTAATCGTCGCTGCACCGTTGGCCGGGGCCGCAAAGCTCACCGCGCAGCTAATGCTTTGACCCACCGGCAAGGGATTGGGTGCCGGATTGGGCGTGCACGTCACCGTAGCGCCCGCGGGTACACCGGTTACCGCGCACGTAGGCGCAGCCGCGGGGCTGGGGCCGTTATTGGTACACGTGACGGTGCCTGACACCGGGCTGCCCGCCGGGGTATTGGCCGGAAAACCGCTGATCGCGGCCTGCATGTCAGCCTGCGGCGTTACAGCCACTACTTGCGTCACAGTGTTATTGGCAGGGAAAGGATCTGCCGTGGTCGAGCCGGCTGTACCGGTCACGTTGACCGCGCCGCTGGCGGGCGCCGTAAAGCTCACCGCGCAGCTGATCTGGCCGCCCACTGGCAAGGGGTTGGGTGCAGGGTTGGGCGTACAAGTGACCGTCGCGCCCGGCGGCAAGCCAGACGGCACACAGGTCGGCGCCGCTGCCGGGCTGGGGCCGAGGTTGCTGCAGGTCACCGTACCCGTCACGCTAGAACCTGCAGCAGGATTGGTTGGGAAACCGGTGAGTGTGGCACGCATATCAGCCTGCGGCACGGGCGTGGAAACTGCCGTGACCACTTCGTTCCCAGGGTTGGGGTCAACGGTAGCGGAGCCCGCGGTACCGGTGACGGTCACCGCAGCGCCATCTGCGGGCGCCGTGTAGCTCACATTGCAGGTGATGTTGCTGCCCACACCCAGGCTGGCTAGTGGCGTAGTAGGAGAACACACCACCGTTGCGCCTGCAGGCAATCCGGTCACTGCGCAGGTCGCATCGGCCGCCACGCTGGGGCCGTTATTGGTGCAAGTGACCGTGCCCGTCACTGTGCTGCCCGCGACGGGGCTGGGCGGAAAACCGCTGATGGCGGCCGACATATCAGCACGCGGCGCGATAGCGATTGGCGCGCTCGAGGAATTGTTGTTGCGGTTCGGATCATTGGTGTTCGAATTGGCCGTGACCGCAACATTCAGCGGCCCGCTTGCCGGTGCCACAAACGTAGAGGTACAGGTGATCACACCGTTCAACGGCAGTGGATCGGGCGCTGGGCTGGGCACACAAGTTTGCGTCGCACCGGGCGGCAAACCGGACAGCACGCAGGTGGGCGCCACCGCGCCGCTGGGGCCGGCGTTGGTACACGTACCTGAAACCGTCACGCTGGCGCCGGCATTGGCCGTGGCAGGCGCAGTGACTGCGCCGACCATATCGGCCAGCGGAGCCACGGTGGTGCCTGCCTGCGCAGTGTTATTGCCCGGCGCGGGGTCGGGATTGCCAGAACCCGAAGTACCCGTGATGGTGATTGCACCGTCCGGCGGCACGGTGTAGCTCACACTACAAGTAATCGATTGCCCCACCGGCAGCGGATTGGGCGCCGGATTAGGCGTGCAGCTGACGGCGGCCCCGGGCGGTGAACTCACCACCGCGCAAGTCGGCGATGGCGCTGCGCTGGGGCCATTGTTGGTGCAGGTCACCGTGCCGGTGGCCGTGCTACCTGCCGGCGGATTGGCGGGAAAGCCCGATACCGCCGCCTGCATATCTGACACTGCGGCAACAGTAACCGGCCGCGTGTCCGTGTTGTTGGCCGGGACTGGGTCAGGCGTTGCACTGCCGGCCGTGGTCGTGATGTTCAGCGGGCCGCTGGCAGGCGCGTTAAAGGTTGAGGTACAGGTAATCGATTGCCCAACGGCCAGCGGATTGGGTGCTGGCGCGGGCGTACAGGTTTGCGTTGCGCCCGCTGGCAAGCCACTCAGCGCACAGGCAGGTGAAGCTGCGGTACTGGGGCCTGCATTGGTGCACACGCCGCTGACTGTCACCGGCTGGCCTGCGGTGGCGCTGCTGGGCACGGAGGTAACGGCGCGCATGTCTGCCTGCGGCGCCACTGTGGCGGTGCTCTGCGCGGTGTTGTTGGCGCTATTGGGGTCGGGCGAGCTGGTCGATGCGGTACCAGTTACTGTGACGGCGCCGCTGGCGGGCACGGGGTAAGACACCGCGCAGCTAATGGCGCTGCCCACTGCCAGCGAGGGCACCGGATTGTTGGGCGTGCAGTTCACTGTTGCGCCCGGCGGCAGGCCGCTCACTGCACAGGCCGCATTGGCTGCCGCGCTCGGGCCGTTGTTGGTACAGGTCACTGTGCCAGTGGCCGTGCTGCCAGCCGGTGGATTGGTGGGAAAGCCAGACACCGCCGCCGCCATGTCGGCCTGTGGGTTGACCGTGATGGGCTTGGTATCGGTGTTGTTGGCCGGCACCGGATCGGCCGTGCCGCTGCCCGCACTGGTGGTGATGTTCAGGCTGCCGCTGGACGGCGCGGTGAAGCTTGCGCTGCAGCTAATTGCCTGGCCCACCGGCAATGGATTGGGCGCCGGATTGGGCGTGCAGGTTTGCGGCGTGCCGGGCGGCAGACCGGACAACGCGCAGGTTGGAGATGCTGCCGGGCTGGGGCCGTTGTTCGTGCAGGTGCCGCTCACACTCACCGGTTGGCCCGCATTCACGCTGGCAGGCACGGTCGTCACCGCCTGCATGTCGGCGCGCGGCGAAACTGCGGTGCCGGCCTGCGCGGTGTTGTTACCCGTATTGGGATCAGCAGTGGTCGAGCCGGCCACGCCAGTAATGGTGATCGCGCCATCCGGCGGTACGGTGTAGCTCACACTGCAGGTAATCGATTGCCCCACCGGCAGCGGGTTAGGCGCTGGATTAGGTGTACACACCACTGCAGCGCCGGGTGGCGTGCTGCTGACGTTGCAGGTGGGTGCTGCCGCCGGGCTGGGGCCGTTGTTGGTGCAGGTGATGGTGCCGGTGGCGGTTGAACCTGCCGGCGGATTGGTGGGAAAGCCGCTGGCAGTCGCCACCATGTCGGCCTGCGGCGTAATGTTCACGACCTGCTGCGCGCTGTTATTCGGCGCGACCGGATCGGGCGTGGTGGTTGTGGTGGTCGCATTGATTGTGACGGGGCCAGTGCCTGGCGCGGTGAAGTTCACCTGGCAGGTGATGGCTTGGCCTACGGGTAGCGGGTTGGGTGCCGGGTTGGGCGTGCACACCACCGTGGCACCGGGCGGCAGATTGGCGGTGGGCACATTGCAGGTGGGCGCTGCCGCTGGATCGGGGCCGTTGTTGGTACAGGTCACCGTACCGGCCACGGGGCTGCCGGCGTTGGGCGCGGTGGGAAAGCCACTGATCGCCACCGCCATATCGGCCTGCAAAGAGGGCAATACGAGCCGATAGTCCTCGGTTTCACCATTCGGTGCTGCGCCGGTGGGCTCGGCAATATTGGCTGCGCCGGTGGCCGTGCGTAGGCGCAGATAGCTGGTGGGCTGCGCCACATAACCGGTGCCGGTCGGCACTGTCCAGCTCAACGTGATGTTGTTCTGTCCGTTGGGACACGCCGCATTACCAGAGCGTTCGCCGGCGTCATAGGTGCCATTGCCGTTGAAATCAATCCAGCCGGCCACTTGGCCCGGCCCTAAACAAGAAATATTGCTGATGGTGTACGTTGCGCCGCGTGCGGTCGGGCCAGGCACATTCGCGTAGCCCTCACCCAGCGGCCCCGTCGTTTTAGGCAGCGCATCCACGTCCGGGCCGCCGATGGCGCCGTTGGGATTGGCATCGGGCACATTGGTCAGCCCCAAGCGCGGGCCGGCGGTGACGAGCGTTGCCAGATTCGCTTGGTTGACGTAGTTCACTCCGTTCACGGCCGCCCCGCCGCTCCACGCGGTGCTCAGCAGATGCGTGCCAATGCCGTAGCTGCCCGGCACACCTTCGGAATATTCCAGTTCCAGCACCGCGCCCACCGCTACTGCGGAGTTGCCCCCGCCTTGCACGATCACTCGCGCGGCCGTGGCGCCGTCGATAAAGCCCACCAGCGCCGGGCCAGCGCGCAGAGCTGGCGTTGGCAGGTCTTCGCAACTGCCGGCGGCGCCGGGTACTAGGCGGATATCGCCTGGCGCGGTGGTGGTATCGACCGTGCCGGCGTTGCCGCAGTTGGAGATGGAGTCAATGATGCGCAGCGTGCCGCCATTGGTCAGCCGCGCAGCGGAAAATTCGGGGCCGTCGCTGGCCTCTGCATCGGCAAATACCAACCCGTCCAGCGTGAACGGGCTGCCGCCCAGAGTGGCCGAACAGCGAAAGTCGAACTCGATCGTTTGGCCGCCAAACGCCGCCAGGCCAATCGCCATCGTGTTGGGGTTTGCGCCGGTGCCGGGCCGGTTGCCGCCGACGTTGTACAGCTCGTCCAGCCCATCGCCCTGCCAGGTGCCGGGTACATACACCCGCAAGTCCGGGTTGACGTTGCCCCCGACATTGCGAGTGCGCACCGCGTTGGACAGCGAACAGGTAATTTCGAGCCGGTTGCTTGGGCTGGGTGGCGAGCCAATGTTGAAGCCGCGCGTCACGGTTTTGCCGTTGAAGACGTTTTCGTTGGGGCTACCCCAGTTGATCCAAAAGATCCGCCCTTTGTGCAGCCCGGTGCCACCGGTCGCAAATTGCGCTTGCGCCGTCAGCGGCAACAGCAAGCTACCAGCGGCCAGCAGCGTCAGCGCGAACCGCCGTGCGTATGAAAACAAACGGTGATGCCGCGCTTGCACACTAGGGCGGGCAGTTTTGAACGACTGACGACAAACAGCGACTGCGAATACCATGAAATCGATTGCCTTTTGTCTCTAAGCCTCGCCCCTTATGCGCTTTGCCCGCCATTGTTTGGCCAAGCGAGCGCATTGGTCAGGTGCTAGTTGTTATGCCGATTTGCAAAAACTGCCGTGCGCCAAACACTGCGCGACGCAATCTTGCTGAGTGCTTGCTGCTTCACATGCGGGGCCTAAAACAGCACGCCGCGATCCTTGAAATAAACGCAGACTGCAAAAGATGTAACAAATACCTAACAATTGTTGCGAGATGCTCAACAAATAAGGTCGGATTGTGCTGCTTTTGCGCGAGCGTGCAAAGACCTCTTATAGGGTATTCCCGCTGAAACTTTTGTGTCTTGCGTAGCGCGCGGCGGCAAAGGATGGGGTTGGTCGCACGCGCCGTGCGGCATGCAATCCGAAGCGCTTAGAAAGGTTGAATCTACGCTGGATCGACAGGCATTTTTGAAGGCTCTACGCAATATCCATGCGCTTTTCCGGGCTATTTGCCTTGGAAAAGCGCATGGAACCTGCGTGTAGCTTGTTTAATGCGGCTTGATGCGCGCGATTAAAGCGTCCAGCGCCTCGTGCGAGTGGTATTCGACCGTGAGTTTGCCGGCGCCTTTTTTTCCGGGCTTGATGACCACGGGCATGCCCAGCGCCTCGGCAACCTCTTCTGCCAGGCGGGTCACGTCGCGGTCAGGCTTAGCAGCGGCTTTGGTTTTGGTGGGGGTAAGCGCAGACTCACTTCCAGTGCGGCTGACGAGTTTTTCCGCCTCGCGCACCGACAACCCTTTGGCCACGATTTGATTGGCCAGCGTGATCTGCGTGGCGCCATCGGCCGCGAGCAGTGCGCGCGCGTGGCCCATATCGATATCGCCGGCCATCAGCATAGTCTGCACGGGTTTGGCTAGGTTGAGCAGGCGCAGCAGATTCGATGTCGCGCTGCGGCTTTTGCCCACCGCCTGCGCGGCCTGCTCGTGCGACAGGCCAAAGTCTTTGATCAAACGGCTGATGCCTTGCGCTTCTTCCAGCGCGTTCAAATCTTCGCGCTGAATGTTTTCAATCAGCGCCATCGCCGCGGCGTGCTCGTCCGGCACGTCTTTCACCAGCACCGGCACTTCGGTCAGGCCGGCCATTTGCGCGGCGCGCCAGCGGCGTTCACCGGCGATGATTTCGTATTTGTCCGCGCCGACGATGCGTACCAAAATCGGCTGCATCAGGCCTTGCACGCGGATGCTGTCCGCCAGCTCGGCGAGCGCGCCTTCATCCATGCGGGTGCGCGGCTGGTACTTGCCGGGTTGCAGCGCCGCTACAGCCAAACTGCTGGGCGCGCCTGCTACAGCCGGCAGCGCAGCTTCTTCATTGCCGCCAAGCAGCGCATCCAATCCGCGGCCAAGGCCTTTGGGACGTTTCACCCTTTCAATTTAGCTTTCTATTCATCTTCAACTCCCTCTCCCTTGAAGGGAGAGGGTTGGGGTGAGGGTGATATCTATGCGCCCCGAAAACAGCGCTTGAAACAACCCCTCACCCTAGCCCTCTCCCGCAAGGGGAGAGGGGACTTAAGCAGCGTCCGGATCAATCGCCCGGTACCAATAGCCATACGCGTCTGCAAAACCCAGCTTGGTGTAGACCGCGCGCGCGGCGGTATTGTTCGCGTCCACTTGCAAATAAGCGGTGCGCGCGCCTTGCTTGACGGCGTGCGTCAGCATGCGCGTGGTCAACGCCGCCGCCACACCTTTGCCGCGCCAATCTTCGCGCACAAACACGTCGTACACGCCCACGAGTGTGCCTTCACGCGCAACCTGGCCACAGGCCACACCGACACCGCGCGCATCCGTGAGCGCAAACGGCTCATAGGTCACCGGGCTGGCCGCCAGGCGCTGCGCGTGCGCACGGCGCTGCTCCGCCGGCGAGCCGCGCAGCGTGCCGACGATGTCTGCAAACGCCATGACAGTGGGTTGCTCCAGCTTTAAACCGAAAGACGCAATATTGGCGGGCATTTCCAAGGCATTTTGGCTGAAAACCCGCCTAGATATTGCGTGATCGCCTTCTAAAGCCGCAAAACTGGCCAAATCCGATGTCATCACGCGCGTGTCGTCAAACTGTTGCCAGCCCAGCGCGTGCAGTTGTGCATCCAAGTCCTGTGGCTGCGCAAACGGCGTGATGCGCACCATTGCGGGCAGTTTGTGGCCCGCAAAAAAATCCTGCATGTGCGCGAGTTTTTCTGCCAGCGGCAACTGGCCGGGCGCGATCGCATTCACGCAGCGCGCACGCTTGGCCTTGCCGGGCGAAAAGCGCAGCAGCCAGCCGTCGTACAGCAGTTGTTGCGGCGGCGCGCTGGCGTTCAGGCCAGCTTCTTCAATCCGCGCGAGCAGCGTGTGATTGATTGCGGGCACGGATGCAAAACCAAAAGCAGTTGCCATGATGTACGCGGCCTAACTCTGCGGCAGCGCCTGCACGCGCGCCACCATCTCTTGCGCAAACGCGATGTACGCCTGCGCGCCGCGGCTGGCCGGGTCAAACGTCACGCCGGGCTGGCCGTAGCTGGGCGCTTCTGCGAGGCGCACATTACGCGGAATCACGGCCTTGAATACCTTGTCGCCAAAGTGCTGCTCCAGTTGCGCGCTCACTTGCTGGCTGAGCGTCATGCGCGGATCAAACATCACGCGCAGCAGGCCGATAATTTTCAGCTCTTTGTTCAGATTGGTGGTGACGCGGCGAATCGTGTTCACCAAGTCGGAGAGCCCTTCCAGCGCAAAGTATTCGCACTGCATCGGAATCACCACGCCGTTGGCACTCACCAGGCCGTTGAGCGTGAGCATGCTCAAACTCGGCGGGCAATCGATCAACACAAAGTCATAATCATCCGCGACTTTAGCGAGCGCGCTTTTCATCCGCGTCTCGCGGTCGTCAAACTCGACCAAATCAATCTCTGCGCCGGCCAGCTCGCGGTTGGAAGGCAGGACGTCATAACCGTGCTCGCTTTTTTGCCGCGCATCGGCCACATCGGCCTGCCCGATCAACACGTGATACACCGTGTGCTTGGCGGCGGATTTGTTGATGCCGCTGCCCATCGTGGCGTTGCCCTGCGGATCAAGATCCACCAGCAGCACGCGCTGACCCACTTGCGCGAGGCCGGCTGCAAGATTGACCGCGGTCGTGGTTTTGCCGACGCCGCCTTTTTGGTTGGCGACACAGAAAATTTGCATACAGACCTAGCTTGCGGCAAAGCCGCCAGTAACTCCTTCCCCTTCAAGGGGAAGGCAGGGATGGGGATGGGTTTCTTTCCAAATCTTAAGCCAGCGCATCGCAACCCCATCCCCCACCTAACCTCCCCCTTGAAGGGGGAGGAATTAAAACACTCAATTCGTCCCCAACCGAATCCCAAACCCCACCAAAAACACGCCTGCCGCGCGCTCCAGCCATTTGTCCACGGTGCTGTTGGCCTGCAAGCGCCGCGCCATCGCATCGCCGACAAAAATAATTCCGGTGCAGTAGATCAGCGTGAGCAGCGCGATGATCACGGCCATCGCCGCAAACGTCACTACGCCTTGCTGCGTGGCGGGGTCAATGAACTGCGGAAAGAAGGCCATGTAAAACACAATCGCCTTCGGGTTGAGCACGGTGATCAGCAAGCCTTGACGAAACCACTGGCCCATTTTCATCTCGATGAACCCGGTGCCACCTTTGGCGCGCAGCAGCGAAAGACCAATCCACACCAGATACGCCGCGCCCGCGTACTGCACAAACTTGAACAGCGTCGGGTTGGTAGCCAGCAGCGCCGCCACGCCGGCCACCGCGAGCCACAGCAGAATTTGATCGCCCACGATCACGCCGCCCAGCGCCGCATAGCCACCGCGCTTGCCGCCCTTGGCGGTGGAGGTGAGCAGCGCAAACGTGCCGGGGCCGGGGATCGCGAGGAACACGATCACCGCTACGGCAAACAGCCACACATCGGTAATACCTAACCAGCTCATCAGAAGCCTCTCAACATGCTCTACGCAATATCCATGCGCATTTTCAGCCATTTTTGCCTGAAAACCCGCATGGATATTGCGTCTATGCTGCTTTTATGTCTTTCTTACTACCGCCAAATTCCGCTCTTCGTTCAAGCCCGGCACCTGAATATCCATCGCGCCCAGATACAACCAGCCTGCTGGCAGCGCCGCGGCTTCTTCTTCCACCTTGGGGCCTTTCATGGCGAGCAACAGGCCGTCCGGTTTGAGCAGATGCCCGGCCAACGCCACCATATCCGCCAGCGAGGCGAAAGCGCGACAGGTTACAACATCAAACTGTTCTTGCAGGTTTTCCGTGCGGCTGGCGAGCGCTTTGGCGTTTTTCAGGCCCAGCACGCCGATCGCCTGCTGCACGAAGGCGATCTTTTTTTCCACCGTGTCAATGCACGTCACCTGCATCTGTGGCTGCGCCAGGGCGAGTACTAAGCCGGGCAGGCCAGCGCCGGTGCCGATGTCGGCCACTGTCACAGTTTTACCTTGAGTGAGCTTGGCGATTTCAGGAACGACCGCCAAACAATCCAAGATGTGATGCGTCACCATCTGCGCCGGGTCGCGCACCGCTGTCAGATTGATCTTGGCGTTCCACTTGGCCAGTAGCTGCACATAGTCCGCCAGCTTGGCCGCCCCGCCTTCAGGCAGGCCGCAGCGTAGCTGTGCGGCGCCTTGCTCAATGGCGCGCTGAATTGCGGCGCGGTCCAATCAAGCCGCCTGTTTGCCGGCAGCGCTGGCCAGATTTAGCCGCTTGATATGCACCATCAGCAGCGACACCGCTGCCGGCGTGACACCGGAAATGCGGCCGGCCTGCCCCAGCGTTTCCGGCTTCTGGCTGCTGAGTTTTTGCTGCACTTCTTTGGACAGGCCGCGCACGACGGTGTAATCCAGCTCGGCCGGAATGCGTGTCGTTTCGTGACTGGCGGCTTTGGCCACCTCTTCGGTCTGGCGGTCGATGTAGCCGGCGTACTTGATGGTGATTTCGACTTGTTCCATCCAAGCTTGGCGTTCATGTTCAGTGAACGTCTGATTACTCCCTCCCCTGCTCGCAGGGGAGGGTTGGGGTGGGGTTGTAGCGATGGGTTGTCCACCGCTTGTCCCCTGCTCATCCACAGCTTGTTCACCGGTTTTCCACCGAAGTGTTAACAGGCTTTCGTAGGTGACCTGCGGGCGCTTGAGCAGATCAGCCAGGGTGTATTCGCGCTCCAGCGGCTGCCCAAACACGCGTTCGGCCTCCCCCGCGGCCAGCCGGTTGGGGTGAACATAGGTGGATTTGAGCCGCTCTGTTTCACGTGAAACAGCGTCACGCTTGCGGTTGAAAGTGTCCCAGCGCGCATCATCCACACAGCCGAGTTTGCGGCCGATCTCAGTCAGGCGCATGTCGGCATTGTCTTCGCGCAGGCTCAGGCGGTACTCCGCCCGGCTGGTAAACATGCGGTACGGCTCCATCACGCCCTTGGTGATCAGGTCGTCCACCAGCACGCCGATATAGGCTTCATTGCGCGCCGGGCACCACGCATCCCGCCCCTGCACATGCAGCGCGGCGTTCAGTCCGGCGTGCAGGCCCTGCGCCGCCGCTTCTTCGTAACCGGTCGTGCCGTTGATCTGCCCGGCAAAGAACAGCCCGGCAATTGCCTTGGTCTCAAAGCTGGCCTTGAGGGCGCGCGGGTCAAAGTAGTCGTACTCGATCGCGTAGCCGGGCCGCAGAATGTGAGCGTTCTCCAGCCCCTTCATGCTGCGCACGAGGGCAAGCTGCACGTCAAACGGCAGGCTGGTGGAAATGCCGTTGGGATAGATCTCGTGCGTGGTCAGCCCTTCCGGCTCCAGAAAAATCTGGTGGCTTTCCTTGTCGGCAAAGCGGTGGATTTTGTCTTCGATACTCG
>JBOFGW010000127.1:0-4104 GCA_051649325.1 Burkholderiaceae bacterium
GTCAGCGCTGTCAATGTGGCTGAACCTTCTTCGCCAAAGAAGTAGGCATAGCTCACGCCAGCACCTGCGTAGGGCCGAAACTGCGACTTGGCGTCCAAAAACTTGTACTGCAGCAGCACGGTCGGCGGCAGCTGCTTGACGCTGCCAATCTTGCCCACGCCGTTGATGGCGCCGTCACCCACAATGTCGTGCTCAAACGGCAAAGCAAGCACGGCAAACGTGACGCGCAAAGTATCGTTGATGTCGTAAGCAAAACCACCGCTGACCTGCGTGGCATCTTCGACATCAATTTTCGTGCCCGGCAGACTCGGCGCGCCTAAGTTGCCGCTACTGACTTTCGGCCCAACATTTGATACACCGCCAAATACACTCCATCCCTGCAGGTTTTGCGCCTGGACGCTGGTTGCAAGTGCAAGCGTACCCGCGGCGACCAGACCTTTAATGATGTTGTTCATGTTCTTTATTCTCCCGAATGGATTTAGAGCCAGCCTTTGCGCGCCAACTCTAGGCTTACTAGTTGCGCCAGCAATTGATAACCAAATGGCGTGGGATGAAAGCCGTCAGAAAAACCATAGGTCTTCCAGCCTGGCGTGCTGGCATCTAGCGCGGCAGAGGTGCAACGGGAGAAATCGTACGTCGGCAGCCCATCGGCACCCGGGGGGCCCGCGGGGCAAGCTGGCGTGGTTACGTTGGTCAGTCCAAACTGCGCAGGGTTGTTCACCTGATCGTTGAAGCTGGTGAAAAAGTCCACCAGTGCTACGCGTGATTCACCTGAAAAGTTGGCAGTCAAACGATCGTTAAACGCTTTGGTCCAGCCATCGAATACAGCTTTGGCTTGGCCAGCCGCGGTAGCGCCAGCAGACGCTTCGATTGCTTGCAGCACAAATTTAAAGCGCGGGGTGTTAGTCACAGCCGGCATGTTCAGCAGCGCCACGCGCTGGGCGCCCTTGCCAAGCACTTGCGTAGCAATGTCGTTTTTAAACTTGTCCGCCAACGCAACCATGTACAGCCCACCTGCGGTGACAGCACCGTTTTGCTGTGCCAAAGTGGCTTGCACGGTAGCCGGTGGCAGCAACGAGGTGAGCATTGCTCCATAGGCAGCGCCACCATCGCTTGGTGCGGCAAGATAGGCTCCGATTAAATCAGCGGCGTCATTGCCACCGCCGTCGATCAAGACCAAATCACTGGGAGCGAAGTTGCCGGCCGCTGTGGCCACAGTCATTTGATAGGGAATCGAATATGGCGCGGTAGGCCCGCCACTGTTCGCCAGGCTGTTGATGCGCCCGCCGCCAATGGCAAAACTGCTGCATGTCAATACAGGCGCAGCAAAGGTAGTTGGGCCTGTGGCACGAAACACCGGGCAAAGCGCAGGGACACCATAAGACTGCGCGATGCGTTCGGTCCAGATGGGAAATCCAGCTGCAGGGTCAGCCGCGTTTTGTACGTTGAACTTGAAACCAAACACCCCACTGTCGGCCAGACTGTCACCCATGACTTTCACGGCGCTTATCTGAACCTTGGGTTTTTGATCCCCCGCCCCACCGCCGCCGCACGCAGCCAATACTGCTGCGGCAAGCGCCGCAATACCAAAACGCAAGTAACGCATGGTTGTCTCCTATCGAATGCGTTTATAGTTTTATCGAACGAGCGTTCGATTTTCGATGCTTAAGATACTGGGGATTGCGCACTGCATCAAGCCGCAGTGCACCATGTTGTAACAAACAAATATTAAGCAGCGGCGCGCTGCAAACGGTCGTGAATCGCTTCCCACTGTTCGCCGCGTGGTGGCGGCACGATGCAGATGGCATCCAGACCCAGCATGTCCAGCTCGCGCAATGTTGCGTAGAGCACGTTTGCGTAGGCGCTGGCATCCGTGGGGGCAGCGCGATACACACCAGCAAACACGCTTGGCCGCTGGGGGCCAAACAGCGCGATCTTCCCGCTAGGCAACTGCGCGGAATCGTGCACGAGTACAACCCGTGTTGCTGGCTGATAGTGCGCTGGCAACGCGCCGGAGACGCGTGGACTATCCGCGTGGCGCTCCGCCACTGGCAACCCGCTCGCCACCGCGATTTGCGCGCGCGTAACTTGCCCTGGCCGCAGCAGTACGGGCTGCGCGCCGGTGCAGTCCACGATGGTGGATTCAATTCCCACATCGCATGCGCCGCCGTCCAGCAGCAGCGGCGTTTGATCGCCAAACTCATCGCGTACATGCTGCGCGGTGGTGGGGCTGACGTGGCCAAAGCGGTTGGCGCTGGGCGCGGCCACACCGCCTGAGCCGATACGCGCAAACTCCGCCAGCAGTGCCTGCGCCACCGGATGCGCCGGGCAACGCAGACCAATGGTGTCCTGCCCCCCCGTGACTGCGCCCGGCACTGCGCCGGCCTTGCGCAGCACCAGCGTGAGCGGGCCGGGCCAGAACACATCGATCAATTGCTGCGCGTAGCGCGGCACATCTGCCGCCCAAATGCCTAGATCAGTGTGCAGCGGCACATGCACAATCAGCGGATGGTTGCTCGGGCGGCCTTTGAGCGCGTAGATTTTTTCGACCGCGTGCGGATTCATCGCGTCCGCGCCCAGGCCGTATACCGTTTCGGTGGGAAAGGCGACGAGTTCGCCGGCGGCGAGGCGCTGCGCGGCGTGCGTGATGGTCGCTTGAATATCTCGTGGCATTTCTTAAAAAGTATCGCGCCCGTTCAGAGACACGACCCTCACCCTAGCCCTCTCCCTGCGAGGGAGAGGGGACAAAACTCCTTCTCCCTGCCAGGGAGAAGGTTGGGATGAGGGTGCAGTGTATCGGGACAAAGACAGCTTTGTCGCAGCGCTTATTGCGCCGGCGCAATCCCAAGTTTTGCGGCAAGTGTGTTGGCACGCGCCAGCGCGTCGGCCACGCTATCGCCCAGCACAGTCACATGGCCCATTTTGCGGCCGGCGCGCGCATCGGTCTTGCCGTACAGGTGCAGTTTTGCGTTGGGCTCAGCCAGGACGTAGCTCCAATCTGGCTCAGCGCGCGCATCACCGCGTTGCCACACATCGCCCAACAAGTTGAACATCACCGCGGGATGATGCGGCCGCGGCGAACCCAGCGGCAGCCCGGCCATGATGCGCACCTGCTGCTCAAACTGGCTGGTCACGCAGGCATCAATGCTGTAGTGGCCGGAGTTGTGCGGGCGCGGCGCGATTTCATTTACAAGAAGTTGGTTGTCTTTGAGTACAAAGAACTCCACGCACAGCACGCCCACATAGTTCAGCCCGTGCGCGATGCGCTGCGCAGCGGTGAGTGCGCGCGCGGTCAGATCGCCTTGCGCACGCTCTGAGGGCACCATGGAGATCGCCAAAATCCCATCACGATGAATATTCTGCGCCACCGGGTAATGCACCATTGCGCCATGATGATTGCGCGCCACGACGACTGAGACTTCGCAATCCAGATCAAGCATTTGCTCAAGCACGCAGGGCACGTTGTTGAACTTGGCAAACGCTGCGCGCAATTCATCCAGCGTACCCACGCGCGCCTGCCCTTTACCGTCGTAACCCAGCCGCGCCACTTTCAAGATGCCGGGTAGCAGCTTGCCCAGTGAATCGGTGATGTCTTGCGCGCTCATCAGCACCGCGTGCGGTGCAACGTCAACACCCAGCCCGGCGACAAAACGCTTTTCTGCAATGCGGTCTTGCGCAATCGCCACAGATGCAGCTTGCGGACTGACTTGCACCGACTCTGCCAACGTTTCAAGCGCCTTGGCCGGCACGTTTTCAAACTCGGTGGTAACCGCTTGCGCCATCGCGGCGAGCTTTTCCAGCCCGCGTGGATCAAGATAGTCTGCGCAGATGTGATGATCTGCCACGCTGATGGCCGGGCCGTCATGCGCCGGGTCTAGCACCACAACCTTGAAGCCCAGACTTTGTGCGGCCATGCAGAACATGCGGCCGAGCTGACCACCGCCCAGTAACCCCAGCCATGCGCCAGGAGCAAGCGTTTTATAGTTCAGAATCATCCTCCACAAGTGCTTTACGCAATATCCATGCGCCTTTTGAAGCAAAAATGGCTCAAAATGCGCATGAATATTGCGTACACCTCATTAAAAACTTAAAAAACTGTCATTC
>JBOFGW010000128.1:0-14359 GCA_051649325.1 Burkholderiaceae bacterium
CTTGACCATCCAAGAGCTTCATACCTTCGGCCACGGCATCGAGCTGCTCGAATGCGCCGGGCAGAATGCGGGCGGAGTCAAAGGCAAACTGAATCGGTCGCGCAAATGCATCCGGCTCGGCGGTGGATTTTTTTTGCGCCGTCTGGCCGGGCGCCGGTTCGGTGAGCTTTAAGGTGGAAGAGGCTGCGGGCGTGCTGTCATTGGTCAGGCGCACGCCGCGGGTTTTGCTGCGCACGCTGCTGGCCAGAATCTCGGCAATTTCTTGTGCGCTCGGTTTGTCTTTGTCTGAGTACATCTTGACGGTCTGCGCATCAGCGTCAAACGCCATGTGCACAAAGAGCAAAAACGTCAACAACGCGGGCAAAAAAAAGCGCCTGCTGGCAATGGATGATTTTGTGATCTGCATACTAAGACCTCTCTGAATCCTTACCGACACACTGAAGTTATGCGAATGGGCTTTTACAGGCTCAGCCCGAACGGAGAACTTGGTCAGCGCTTTCCTAGGTCGCAAACGCCGGCGTTCCGGTTCACAATGTTTTTCATATTCCTGGGCAGCGGCCGCCTGCGCCGGTCTTCAGGCAATAGTCCACCGACAGGCTGTTTTCTTCCCACGGCTGCTGTTTGTTCTGGCTTTCTTGCAAAACGCTCAAGCGCACGCGTTTGAACAGTTGCTCCAGCGTGATGCCAGGCGTGTCGATATGGCTGAGCAAATGCTTGGTGTACAGGCTGTTCTTGCCGCCGAGCCGGTCGTCCGCCACTTGGCCGGGCGCAGTGGAGTACGCGATCAAGGTGCCGGCCGGCGCAGGCATGCGCGCGAGGCCCACCGCACCCGCACCACGCGACTTGAGGCGGCGGCCATCGGCGGCCAGCACCACATTGGTGGCGGGGTTGTTGCGGCACGCATCCACAATCACCACGTTGACGGCTTGCGGCTGGCGGCCCAGGCGCTCGACCAGTTCGCCCAGGTCCACGCTTTTACGCGTGAGGTCTTCCTCTTCCAGAATGTCTACATCCACCGGCACCATGTAATTGCGGCCTTTGATTTGTGCGCCGTGGCCGGCATAGAACACCACGCGCACCTTGGCGGCTTCCGCCCGGCGCGTAAATTCACGCACGCTTTCTTGCATTGATTTCCAGGGTGCGTTGCGCACGAGCGTGACGTGAAAGCCCAGCGCTTCCAGTTCCTTGGCCATCGCATCGGCATCGGCGAGTGGATTTTTCAGCGGCGCGCCCGGATAGCTGGCGTTGCCAATCACCAGCGCGGCGCGGCTACCGTCGCCGTGACCGGGCTGCTTGGCAACGATGTTGGCAAATGACGCATCCGCAACACAGAGCGCCAAAAAAAAGGCGGCCAGCGCCTTGATGAAGTGGTGTGCGCCGCTCATTGGTCCACCAACTCCGCGGGCAGGGTTTGCACAATCTCTACGCTGGCCACCAGCGCAGATTTACTGAGTGCTTCGCGAACGGCTTCTATGCGCCCAGGCGCCACACGTACAAACCAGTCGCCCAGCCGCGTGGGGCCAACCACCAAGCCGCCTTGCTCAAGCAGCAGAAAGCGCATCTCAGATTCTTTCGCGTCAGCCTTGAAGTTCACGCGCAAAAGCGGGCCGTCAAACAAACCTTGTTTGACGCTGCGCGTCTCAGAATGCGGCACTTCAGACTTTTGCATCAAGAGCAGCGAAGGCGCCAGCGCGCAGAGCAGCAGCACGGCAAACGCCGGGGAAAACTTGGGCGAGCCGGCAAAGAACCAATCGATCAGGCGCTTAAGCGGCGCCGCCTGTGCGGCCGTCTGAACCGGTTGGCGCTTTGGGAGCATTTGTACCTGTGCGAGCGCTTTATCCAAGCCGATATTGGTTGGCACGTCGTCAAAGCGCGCATGCAGTTGCTGCGTCATGCCAACGTGCCACTTCAAATCATTGGCAGCTTTGGGCTCGCTCTTGATGTAAGCGTCCATCCACGCACGGTCTGCGGCGTTTAAGGTGCCGGCGGCATACAGCGGGGCAAGCGCTTCAAAGCGCACTTGATTGGGGTTCAGGTCAGGCATGCGCCACCTCTTGCCCAAACAGGCGGGCCAGGCAGTTTTTGATTTTCTGGCGCGCGTGGAATAGCCGCGTCTTGACGGTGTTGTCTGGCACTTGCTGCACTTGCGCGATCTCGTTCACGCTCATGCCTTCGTAATAGGTGAGCACGAGCGCTTGGCGGTGATCGTCAGAGAGCTTTTCCATGCAGCGCTCAACCCCTTCGCGGTCTTGCACCTGCGCAAGCTGGGTGGCGGCGTCGGATTCATCGCCAGCAGAGAGTGTTTCTGCGTGGTCGTCGATATCGTCAGCCAGCGGATCGGCCGACCGAAAGCGATCGATCATTTTGTTGCGCGCGATTGAAAGCAGCCAAGTGGAGAATTTCGCGTCGCCGCGAAACCGCTCGGGGTGCTTCCAGACTTCTACCATCGTATCCACCACAATTTCCTCAGCCAGCGCGGCGTCTTCCGAGCGCCGCAGTGCAAATGCGTAAATCGTCCGGCTGGCGGTTTCGTACAGGCGCTTAAAGGCGGTTTGGTCGCCGTTTGCCACCTGCGCGAGTAATGCCAGCGCGGTGCCGTTATCCAAAGAGAGCATTGATTGATACGCCTAGGTCGGAAATTATGTGCAACCGGTTCAAATGCCGTGTTGCTTAGTTTTAGGTATGTGGATCGTGAAACAAGTTCAATCGAAGCCGTGAATGTTAAGTAGACAAGGCGCTTGGGGCAATCGCTTTGATGCGGGAAGGGCGGGGAATCAAACTATGAGCTTCACGACGATACAAGTGTGTTTTGAAGGGGTTTAAACATGAAATACGCAATATCCATGCGGGTTTTCAGCCAATTTTGCCCCAAAACCCGCATGGATATTGCGTAGACATACTTAAATTGCTTTCAAATTGCATCATGCAGGCGCTGCGTGAAACATCCATGAAAAGCCGCCTGTTCAAAAAGGTTTTCGCCCCTAACGCTTAGCCGTTTTCTTCACCGCGGCCCGCTTGGTCGCCGACGCAACCGGCATGCCATGGCTTGCCAGCCATTCAGCGAAAAAATCGATACAGGCTCGCGCTTTTGGGCTGCGGTGGCGCTCTTGCAGCATTACAGCGTTGATAGGCACCTCGGGCGAATCGATCACGTCGTTCAGCACATAGGCCAGCTCGCCGCGCGCAACCAGCGGATCGCAAATGGCGGTGTTGCCGCGCACGATGCCCAGGCCTTGCAATGCGATCGTCATCATGATGCCGGTGGAGCTGGCGCGGTAGTGGCCGCGCGGCTGGTACATCACGCTTTTGCCCTTAACTAAGAACGGCCAGCGGTTCAGTGCCGGAATCACGCTGTTGGTAATCAGGTGATGGTGGTCTAGGTCGTCGACCGACGTTGGCATGCCATGCTCACGCAAATACCCAGGCGTGGCATACAGGCGCCGGCCGTGGGTGCCGATCGGGCGCGCCACCAGATTGTCTGAGCCGAGTGGCCCGGTGCGGATCGCAAAATCCAGGCCCTGGCGCGCAATGTCTACCGCGCGGTCATCCACATGAAGCTCTACCGACAGGTGCGGATGCCGCTTTGCAAGCGCGGGCAGGCTGGGCACGATGACAAAGTGCGCCATCGCCGGGCTCAGGCCGATATGCACCGTGCCGCGCAGCTCGGCTTGGTTCGACGCGAACTCCGCTTCAAGATCGGCCAAGCTCGCCAGCATTTTTTTGCCGTGCTCCAGCAGCGCCTGGCCCGGCTCGGTCAGCGACAGGCCGTGGGTGGAGCGATGCAGTAGCCGCACTTTGTGCAGCGACTCCAGCCGCGTGATCGCGCGTGACACCAGGCTCACCGGCACATCGCGCTCGCGCGCCGCGGCAGAGAGCGAGCCCAGCTCGGCCACGCGGTGAAACAGCCCCACATCGTCCAAATCCATGGCTTACCTTTCAATGGAATGCGCTGTGTTTTGCATTATCCGCAAAACCATTGTGCATTGCACGCGGTTTCGCGCCGCCGCGGGGTTCTCTATTGTGGCGCTACTGGCTGCACCGTTGCAGCAAGCATTTTCAGGAGAACGCCATGGGCACACAATCGATCCAAACCGCTGAGCAAAGCCGCAGCGCGGTAGAGTTCGAGATGGAAAGGCATTTCCGAATTATGCAAAACGCACGTGCCGCTGCGATTGAAGCGCGGCGCGAGGCGATTGAAGAATTTTGGGGCGGCATTGGCAACATCCTGCGCGGCGCATTCCGCTCGCTGCACACGCTGTGGCAGCATGCACCGCATCTGCGCCGCCGCAGCGCGTAGTCGCGTGCAGCGCAGCGTGTGCACATGCACAAAGGATCTTGCGGCGCCACCGCGGGTTGCCGTTTGGTCATTAATTGCATGCGCTGGAAAAAGAGAGACGCTTAATTTATGCGGGTTCTGAAGCATTTCTGCCTGAAAAAGCGCATGGATAAAGCGTCTCTTTAAGCGGTTAGCGCAGGCTAAGACACCGCGCCGGATTGACTTCATCAAGATGCCGATAGCGCATCGACAAAGCCTGATCAGGTTCTTCACTAGCCGCGCAAGTGCTCCTCGGTTATTTTGTCTAAATCAAGAGTAAAAAAAGTGTGACTTGGGTCGCCTGCAATAGGCGACTCGGCAGCAAAGAAATGTTTGTGAACAATGCGCAATGGCAACACCGGGCCGCCATTGATCCGCGTGATTTCCCTTGTCTGTTATCCGTATGTCTCAATTCTGTGGTGACATACGCCCGGTTAGCGCTGTGGTTTTACTGCACGCCGAGTTGACGGCGTGACATCGTATTGCTTTGTTATCAAAAAAAAGATGCACAATCTCGTTTGATCTTGTTCAAGACAATTCAGGTTGAGGTGCGTTCATGCAAACAGTCGTAGGCAACAGCGTAGAGATGCAAGCGGCAGCCCCCGGGCTGCACTACCCGCATGCAGTTTCTATCCGCGCTGTGATTCGAGAACGCACCCACAGCCAGCATCAACGGCTGGACTCGCATCCTGTGATGGCTGCTTTGATGAGCCAGAGCGCCGGCAAACAAGAAATCGCGCTTGCGCTCGCGGCCATGTTGGGCGCGCACCGGGCGCTTGAAACCAAATTTGGCACACGCTTGACTGCCCTATGCAGCGAACTGGGCATTGGCTTGTTTTCTCCATCGACCGTACTGCGCGCAGATTTGGCGCAGATCGCACCATCACACAGCGAACTGACGCAGCAGATTACGTGGACCTGCGAAGACAAGGCTGCGCTGCTGGGCGTGCTGTATGTGCTGATCGGCTCGTCGCTGGGTTCCAAGCAAATCGCTGCCCAATTGCAGATGCATAGCGACCCGGCTGTTCGGTCCGTGAGCTACTTTGCGGCGGCGAGCCGTGGCGCGGTTGCATTTCGTCCCCTGATCGAAGCGATGGAGCAGCGCCTGAGCAAACCTGTCGACGCAGAGCAGGCGCTGCAAGCCGCTCGCAATACCTTTGAAGTATTTATTCATGCGATGGATCAAGCCCAGCACCTAGACGGACTTGCGATGAGCCAATGAACTCAAGAACCAGTGTTTTCAATTTGATTCTTGGCCGCGATGTTGCGCGGCTTGCGATGCTTGAGGGCGGCGAACGCTTGCAGTCAAGAGCTGATTCGCTGCGTGCCAAGCGCGATGAACTGATTGACGCGCTCAAGAGCTTTGAGCCGTTTGCTGAGCGGATCAAGGTTGCCGAGCGCCGCGCCGCCTGCATGCAGTTGGTGGATATGGCCATCTCGGCCGCCGAAGCGTTTGACTCTGCGGATGGTTCAGACCGCAGCATGCTGACCTCCATCAGCATGATGCAGCAGCTGCAGAAAATCACTCCCGGCAGCGGCATTGAATTGATGACGCAGTACGCCTTTGCCGCTTGCGCACCGGTGGTGGGGGCGCGCTATGCAAGCCAAGCGCATGTGCATTTGGACCAGGTCAATGGCCTAACGCTGCTGAGCCGCAACCGTACCATCGTGGGGGCTTATCACGCCGCAGCAGCCAAGGCCGTGTGCGGCGAACTTGCCGCCATGAACCAGAATGACTCGCGCTGGGGAACAGTTGATCTTTCCCGAGTAGAAAATGCACTGAGCCAAATGCTGGATGAGTGGTCTACCATGCCGGTGGGCAGCATGGTCGCGGCGCAACTGGACTTTATCCGCTTGTTTGTGCAGCGCGTGGTGGGCGCGCTGGATGCCAATGTCGGCTTCTGGGAGATGCTGCTGCTCAAGCTTGAGCGCTACATGGCGCGCCAGGGCGAGCGCTTGCACTACGCGCCGATTTCAACCGCGATTGAATCGCTGCTCGCGGCTACGCCCAGATTCGGTTTTCTGCGATTGTTCTCGGAACAGTTCGCGGTTGAGTTCCCCAATGCCAATGCGCTATTGCATTTGCTCCTGGTCAGGATGGTGCTGGATGCGCGTGCAAAAGGGAATTTGACTCGCAGGTTTGGTGCGCTTGTAAATCCGCTTGCACTGCTCGAGGCCGGGTTTCAGCCGGACAAAGCAGAGCTTGCCAGCAGCAGGATGAAGGCAGTGTTGCGCGACAAAGTAGAGCGCGCGCAACTGGACTGGATGACAGATGCGTGGCAATCACTGATTGCAATTGGTCAGGCGGTACCGGATTCTGCACAACTGATCAAAGACGCTAGGCCCGCGATCGAGCGCCTGGCTTCGCAACTGGTGGAAGGTGTATCAGATTCCGCCGGACGCAAACGCGTAATTTTTCAACTGGAAGGGCTGCTGACGGAGGCGCTGATATGCGGCTCGGTCAGCCAGGATCCGCTGGAAGCGCGGGCACGATTCAGATCAACCGTGGCGCCCTATCTGGATGTGGAGCGCGATCCTGGAATCTGGAAAAAGCACCGGCAAATCAGTGCAGGTCTGATGCAATTAGAGGTGGAATCCACCGCGGCACAGCGTCTGTACGCAAAAGCGCAAACGCTGCTGGCTGAGATTGCCAACATCGTGCCCGATTTACTTGGGATTTCGCTGGACTGGGTTGGCAAAACCCTGGCAAAAGATGACAAGGCATTGCCGAGTCATTTCCTGGGCGACGCAACTTGCATGGTGGTTACAGCGATCATCGCGCGCCGCCTGTACGGTGAGCGCGGCCAGCCTGCGATTGGAAGATCGCTGACTCAACTGCTGTTTGCGCACAATCAGCGGCCCAACTTGGCCAACTTGCGCGCGGATTTTTTGGCTCTCGCCGTCAAACTGGAGAGCAGCGAAGCGCCGCGGGAGATTGTGGCTTTGCTGCGCGGTGCAGTGCAGCGGATGCCTAGTTACACCAGTGCGGTCCGTTTGATCAGTGAGATCGACGACATTGCAACTGCAATTTCCGAGAGCGGCCCGCCGCGCTATGCGGAGCACCTGCGCACCAACCCTGCAGACGAGCCCCGTGGCGGCAGCGCTAAATCATGGCAACTCGGTGTTGCCGACAATACCTTCAGTATGGGGCGTTTGGCCTATCTGCTGATGCGCGGTGTTGATGATGTCAGCAATGACCTGAATTTCTGGTGGTCGATTGGCGTTGCCAAGAACATTACCGCGGTGCCGCGGCCTTTCATGGCGATGAACCTCAAGATCATGCTGCAAGAGCTTGTGGGCCGTATGCCAAGCGATGAAGCATTCACGATTTTTGCGCCGATCAGCAGCCTATATAAGTCGGCCTTTGGCGTGGCCATTGAAGATACCGGCAGCAATCTTGCTCTGTTTGCCCCTGCCCGCATGCGCGGTGCATGGTGGGAGGCAGTGTTTGCCACAAGCGTGACCACCAGCGCGGTGGGGCGCCACTATGAGGCTGCCGAGCAGCTGTTTGAAGAGCGCGCGCCAGCTTTATTGCATCAAGTGGCGACAGGGCTGGTCACCAGCTTTTCCCAGCTGGGTGACGAAGAGCTGGTATGGCAACGCTTAATGCCCGCAATGTTTTCCGCAATCGAGCAGTTTGGCGCAGCGCAGGTTGAGCGCGCATGGCTTGAGTGGATTGACCGGGCGCGCTCCGATTTGCCGTTGGGGGCAGCGGCATTTTGGGTGCATATGCTCTCGAACGGCTTGAATCTGTTGCGGCAGGTTGCGTTTGCAAGACAAATAGCGCAGCGTGCTGCAAAGTTTTCTGCAGATCTGCAGCCGCGCATGGCCAGTGTGTGGGGTAGCGATCAAAAAGCCAATGAGTTGATCGGTGCGGTGGCTGTCATGGTGTCACGGCTTTCCGTTACGCTGCTGTCTGAACCGCCTTCGCTTGCCACCACCAATGTGCTGCGCCGCTTGATTCTGACCGGTGGCCCAGCGTTTGATCTGACCTCTGAGCAATGGAATCGTTTTTGGGTTGCGTTTGATGACACTGTGCGCCCCAAGCTAGACGTCTGCGAGCAAGCTGGCCTAAATCGCTGGATTACGCAGCAATTGGGTTCGGTTCAATGGTTGCCCGAGATTTCCAAGTACGTTGTCGCCACCCTGCTGGACCCGCAACCTGTGTTTGCGGAGTCAATGCAGGAAGAGAGCGACTGGCGCGAGTGCATTAGCAGCTTGCTGGTAAGTGCCGCAACACCTGACTATCTGCCGGTTGCCGGCAGCATGATGGTTAGGCGCCTGCTGCTGAGTTCGCCAGTGCTTGGTAACGAGTCGGCTAAAAGCTGGAATGAACGGCGTCAGGCACTTGAGCAAACCTATGAAGAAAGCTTCAGCCCAAGTCTGAGAGAAGCGATGGCCGCCAGCCATGGCCAGCTCGTCGCCGGATTGCTGGATATGGGCAGAATTCGCGAGGCTGGTGCGCTTGAACCGGCGCATCAGTGGGGAGTTGCGTTTTCCTCAGTGCAAGCCTGCCAGTTCTCCTGGCAGCTTTCGAGTTTTGCGCGCCAATACGATTCTGAAAAATTCGTTGCAACGCACGACGACACCTTCGCAGCCATGGCTACACGCACGCAGGCGCCCGATGCGCGGCGATGCGACTATATCGCTAGTCAGGTCAAAGCGGCACGGACGTTTGCTTGTCCGGCGGTGCTGCGGCGCAAAAAGCTTTTTGGTAGTGATGAGGTCAAGCTCGAAGGCGCATTTTCCACACAGATTCCGCGCATGGTCTGGGCCGCTAGTGTGCGCAGCGCGCTGGGCGGACATCGCGTGCGGGAAGCGATTTTCGAATTCACGGGTGCTTGGCATTCCGAGTCCGACTTGATGCGCAATTTGGATAACGTCAATGCGCTGTTTGATCCAAAGTTCGATTCAAGCTTTAGCGGCACAGACAGTACGTTGCTGCAAAAAACGCTCTTGCCAGCAATGCCTGCAATCGTAGCGTCGGCCAAAGCATTTTCAGAGCGCGTTTCCATTGCGCGGGACGCAGCAAAGCAGGCGCCTGCGCAAACCAGTGGCGCGATGGCGCTTGTGGCCTACGGGATCACGATGCAGCTTTGCCAGCTCGGATCGGGTTTGATTGATCCGCCACAGGAGCGTACCGTTGGTGAGTTTTTGAGAGTCCAATTGTTTGCCAATGTTCGTTCTGTTGCTGAACCGCTATGCAAGCGTTTGGAATCCATTTACGCTTTCTCGGCCAATGAGCAAGGGACAGTCAAGAATGCGGCGTAAAGTGGATCAGATATCGATGCGTCGCGTAGGTTTACGGAGGCGGTCTACATGAAATCCGTAACTTTCAGCAATGACGGCAGCAAAGCCGTCATCAATACGCAGGAGCGTTTGCTTGACGCTTTGCTCGCCAAGAGCGTTCCCGTCAAGATGCTTTGCCGTGGCCGCGGTTTGTGCGCAACCTGCCATGTGTACGTTACCAAAGGCGCGGAGAGCCTGACTCCGCTGACCGAGCGGGAAAAGCTGACGCTCTCCATGCTAACTGGTGCGCAGGCCAATAGCCGGCTGGCTTGTCAGTCCAAAGTGCTGGCTGAAGGTGTTGAAGTTAGTTTGCCGCGCGGCCTGTATGTAGAGTCTTTTTCAGAAATCGAAAGCTTGGTGGGCAAGCGCACAAGCGCGCCGATCTTGCACCCCGTCAGCGGCAAGGTACTGATTCAGGAAAACAAGATCATCACGCGTTCAGCCATCTCAGAGCTTAGAGAGGTGGATTTTGATGTGCGCAGTGTCGATGCGAGCTGAGCAAACGAATAAGGAGCAGTCATGGCAGATGAAGTAGCAGTGAAGAGTGACGGAATTGACCCGGTGGAAGGCGGCTTTCGGGGATACCACAATTATTTCCATCCCGAAGAATTCTTCAGCAATGAGCTCGACAAAGGCGCGATTTACCTGCGCGATGGACAACGCGCAGCTAAGGTGACCGAAGCGTTCATCAATGGCTTGCATGGTGGTATTGAAGAAGAGGTCGGCGCGGCCAGTGCTTTGATGATGTATCGCTGCGGTTACGCCTGGGGTATTCAAGACATGAAACGGTTCGCAGACCGCATGCGTCAAGAGTTTGGCGGTGGCAAGCGCGAAATATGGAACATGGACAAACGTTTTGTGTTTGAGTCATGGTGGTGGCCGCTGACGATTACCGGGTTTGGCGCCTGGGCGCTGGATTTATCGTTTCAAGACAAGGGCCTTACCGTTGCCGAGATTCGTAACTCCGCAATCGCCAAATCGATGAAGATTTTGGGCAAGCCGGTATGCCATTTGTATGCAGGCATGTTTGCGGGTGTTTTCAGCGTGTATGACAAGACCGAACGGGAGTCGATTGAGATTCAGTGTTACTCGATGGGCAATGAATCGTGCAAATTCCTTGTAGGGAATAAAGAGCGCGTTAACGCAGCCGAGTTTTGGCGCCAGGAAGGCGCAAGCGCCGGCGAAATCATGGGGAACCTCGAAAGTTGAGTAGCCAGCTGCGTCAAACTCGGGCGCTCTCTCATTTGCGCCGCTTCGCGAATTCAGTTTCCGTAGCGATCGCCGTGCCGCGCGGTCAGCCGGGGTCTACGCAGACGCTGCGCGGACTGTTTGAGCTGATTGGTCGCAGCTACGACGCCTCGGCTGCTGTGCGGGCGATGATTGATGCGGCAGACGTAGAAAACGCACGCAAAGGCTCAGCCGCTACTACCGCGCCGAAAGTTGCGAGCAATGCTGCTGATACAGCGAAGACGGTCGTCCGTTCGCCCAGCGTCGCTAGAGAGCAGCCGCCAGCATCGCAATCGCCGGTGCCAGTCAGTGCGGCAAAGCCGCAACCTGCGGTGCGCGCCGTGGCACCTGCAAAGCGAACCGCAGTTTTTGATGTTGCGCGGACGGTAGCCGTGAAGTTCTTTGGCCAGATGCCGTGGAGCGGCGCTCGGGCAGACGCGCAAGCGCAGCAAGCCGACAGCACTCCACAGGCCGCGCGGGTTAGCCAAAGCGTATTCGGTCCGATTGATCGGATTAATGCCAAGGAGTTTTTTGTCAAGCTGGCATGGTCGGGTGCGGCTGCAGCGACAGTTTCTATTCAACCATCGGCGCAACGAGACGCGGGCGCCGAGCAACGGTTTGGCATGCTGCCGGGGCTTGCGGATCTGCAAACCGCTTCCGTCAGCTTGTTCAAAGAAATCCCGTGGCAAGGTAAGTCCACGTCTCACAAATAGAGGATATAACTAGCATGAACCTTCCTGTACTTGAGGCCACCTCATCTTATCGCCGGCATCCCGCGCTCGTGGCCATCTTCAAGGCTTCAGAAAACCGTCATTTCACCGAGGAAGAATGCTCCGAGTATCAACGCGTTCTACCCGGTGAGGCGATGCGGCTGAAGGCTGCGCGTGAAATTGCCGCCTGCGAGCAAGCGGTTGTTGAACGCGTGGTGAGTGAAATTTTTACCGCTTACCCTTTTGAGCGCAATCACGCGTACGCACATTCCAAGTGCATGCGGGATATCCGTGGCGTGAGCTCATACGCAACGTTATCCATGTTGATGAATGATCCGCATTGGTTCCGCGACAAGCTGCTGTTGTGGCTGCGTACCATTTTGCAGGCGCTGTATTTTCCTGATCGCGAAATGGCGCAAAAGAAAACAATGTTTGGATCAAGCTCCAGCATGGACGTTTCGCAGCTCGCCCCAAATCAACGCGCTATTTTCGAGACTTATTCCAGGCTCAAGAATAACTACAAAGACCGGCTTTCGCCTGAGTCGTTCAGCTTGTTCGAGCCGTTTCTTGACCAGGCCGTCAACACCTTGTCAGCAAAGTGACCACGCATATGAGCACCACTGCCACGCAAGATCCATCAATGACCCAGGCGATGGTCAACCAGGTTTACGAAAAACTGTTCGGCGAATCCGGCCAGCACTTTGATCTGTACGAGGGAACGATCTCCAGTGCAGCCAACGTGCGCATTATTTATCTCTCGGCAGATATCATTCGCGGCATTCATGAGGCGCTGAGTTACGAAGCCGGTGAGGCCTGCGGGCTGATCCTAAACAGCTGCGGCATTCGCTGGGGTAAAAGGGTTGCGACTTCACTCGAAAAGGAATTGCGCGCGTTAGCCAATCGCAGAATGGATGGCCTGATGGTCAAAGAATACTGCGATTTGATGGAGTCTTACTTTGCGTTTCATGGCTGGGGTAAGGCAACGATTGATCTCGAGCTGGCAGCATCCGATGGCATAGTGCGTGTGGGGTTTGCAAACAGCATATTTTCCACGGTGCTTAGCCATGTCCAAGAGCCGGTGGACCAGATGATCGAAGGCATGTTGCAAGGCATGTTTGAATCAATGAGTGGCGGGCAAGAACTGGGCTGTGCACAAATTATTCCCGAAGGTGCTAAGCCGTACGCATTGACACACTTTTTGATCAGTGGCCGTGCGCGTGTTGAGTCAGCGCGCGACTCTTTCAAGCCCGGTATGGCAGTTGACCAGGCGCTGCAGATTCTGCGCGCAGCTTAATCTAGGGTTATCAAGTTGTTACGCTTAATTCGTGGCGCAGATGCATCAGGGGATCAGCGATCCGGTGAAGTCACGATCGCTGGGCGCTATCGCGTGGAGCAAATGGTGTCACAGCGGGCATCGGGCTGGGCCGCACGTGCGACCGATGTAAAAACCGGTGCCCCGATTCTGCTGAAAGTTTTTTCCAAAGACTATCTTGCGCACTACCGGCGCGAGGCCGCTGCGGCGATGCAGCTGAATCATCCCCACATCGTGCGCTGCGTAGATACCGCAACTGACGCTGACGGCACGGCGTGGATTGCTTACCCACACATCGGTGGCGGTTCTCTTCGTGAAGGTCTGGATGGCCGGCTTTGGTCTTCGCGCCAGATTCTGGACTGCGCTGCAGATATTTTGCGCGGTCTCACTCATATGCATTCGCACGGCTGGATTCATTGCGACATTAAACCGGACAATATCATCCTGGATAACTCCGAAGGGGTTGCGCTCTATAAGCTGGTAGACCTCGGCGCAGCTACCACAGTGCGCGAAGCGCGCACAGGTAAGCATGCTATTGGTAGTCCTGCATATACGGCGCCGGAGCGGTTGTTCGATGGCTTTGGCACGCAAAGTGATCTGTATAGCGTAGGCGTGGTTTGCTTTGAAATGGCGACTGGCCATCTTCCATTCATTGGCAGCGTTAAAGAAATCTATCAAGGTCATCTGTCTGGAACGCCGGCATTTCGCGAGATCGAAAACGCCGATCTGCGCTCACTGATCGAATCGTTGATGGAAAAACAGCCTTCGCGGCGCCTCCGCTCTACCAGCGACGCACTCGCCGCGGTGTTGGCAATGATCAATAACGAGACCGGCGCATCAGCATTCGGCGGGTTTGCCGATAGCGCTGCAATCATGCCGGCCGTAGCAGGAAAGTTTCATATTGAATTAAGCGGCTCGTTTGTTGTAGCGCGTCAGCCCAAAGATATTGTGGCGTTCGGATCTACGCCAAATCTGGGCATAACATTTGAAGGGCACACTGAGTTTTTCACAGCGGAGGGTCGACCGATTGGGCCATCCATTGTGTCTACCGGCCCATTTGTGGCTGATGATGAGCGCGGCGTCGTGTGCGTAGTAGGCACAGAGGTGATTCGCTACGACGTTAAGCGCGCCACCAAACGGGTGTTGGCTGAAGAGTGCAAGAATGCGCTCACGCTTTCCGTGACTTCTAGTTGCCTGGCATGGAGCGATGCCAGAGATACCAATGTTCGCCGCTTAGATGGGCGCTCGTCCACAGCATTCAGGGCGCGCTCCTATGCGGTTGCGCCACGCATGGCGTTTTTGTCATCACGCTTACTTGCTTGCAGCAGCGGCATTGCGAATCATCAAGTTGGCCTATATGACACCGGCACAGGAGCACAGGTCATGAACTGGCCCGCGCTCTGTGGCCCGGTAGCGGGTATGACCAATGCCGGCGGCAAGTTGCTGGTGGCAAGCTATACGCTTGAAACAACTAATGCACTGACTCTATATCTGCTCGACCAAAAC
>JBOFGW010000129.1:0-3024 GCA_051649325.1 Burkholderiaceae bacterium
TCGCATCACTATTCCGAAAGTCATTTACCTACGCGTCGGTACGGGTACCGCGCTGGCGGACAATGGCGCGATAAATCTGATCGACTTTGCACCAGCTGCAGCCGTGCTTGGCAGCGGCACTGCAGTAGCCGCCACTGCCGGGTCGGGAGATCTGGGCAACGGCGCAGTAACGGCGCAAGTCATTGGCAATAACGGCACCATCACGTTTACATCGACCACTGCCGGTGCACTGAACAACGGCGCAGGCGACACGATCTCGTACAGTCAGATCGGCACCGCTGTTGCGGCATTGACCTCAGCCACCGCGCTGGCGCATCCCACGCTGGCAGATGGTGCAACCACGACTTTGACCCTCGCGCCTGCGACCGGTAAAGTGGTTAACCGTGATGCGCGCTGGACCTACACCTATCTCAACACCGCCGTGCCCGCTGCCGGCACGTACGGCGGCGTTAGCACCAACAATGGCCGCGTTACCTACACCGCCTCAATGCCCTAAGGGCGCGGGCCGGCGTTCTAAAGCGGCAATCCGGTGGGCCGCTGCCCCGGTGGCAGCGACTGTATTCTTTTGGGCCGCCGCCTCAAACGCCTGGGTGCTGAACATCACGCCCGCGGCGCGCGCGGTGTATCTGCAGGTGGGCAACGGCACCAACCTGGCCGATAACACCACCATCAACCAAGTTTCGTTGAACTTGCCTGCAGCAGCACTGGGCACTGGCGCGCCGCAAGCCATGACCAGCAACAGCACGCAGGCGACCAGCTTCTTTGACAACTTTGCCGTGTGCAATCCCCCCGCGCAGGTGTACGTGGGCGGGTTTTTCCGTTTGCCGGCTGCATCTACCGTCTCTGCGGTCTTGCAGGTGAGCACCCCTGCAACGCTTACCAGCGGCACCGATACGATTGCGTTTTCGCAAATCAGCTGGACCAGCACTGCCAACGGCAACGCCGCTGCTGACATTCCGGCCGGCACTTTCAACGGCGGCACGGTGTTTTTGCGCAATATCACCGCCAACACCTGGGTAGAGAATTGCCACACGTTCTCCTACGCCAATAGCCAAGTGGTTGCCGCGGGCGTTTACACCGGCCGCGCCACCTACACCTTAACGGCGCCGTAAACCATGCGACGCTGCTTCGCTGTATTACTGCTGGCATGCGCGGCGACGCTACCGGTTACCGCGCTGCATGCCGCAACCTTCAAGGTCGACGATTCTGCCAGCGAAACCTTGCAGGTCACCTCCACCGCGCAATGGGTCAGCTTAAACCCCGGCCGCGGCGCGAGCAACGATGTAGAGGTGCGCACCCGCGTCCAAGTGCGCCTGAATGTTGCGCCCTGGCTGAACCGGCAGGGCAAGATCTACATGGTCAGCTCCGGCCAAAGCACTACACCGTTTGTGATGAGCTGGACGAGCAGCGGCACATTGCTGCCCAACCGCATGCTGCAAGGCCAGCGCGCGCTGGTGTACAGCGGCAAGATCGGCAGCGCGCAGCTTTCAGATGTTTTTCATGTCACTCTGCGCGCCGATGGCCGCCACCTGGCAACGCCCACTGCGTTGAGATTTGGATTTGAAATCGATGTTGAATAAGAACGCCCTCGGCTTGCGTGCAAACATTGGTTCGCACATGCTCGCGCTGCTGATGATTGCGGCAAGTACTGCAATTGCTACGCCCGCGCACGCTTTTTCTGCACTCGTATCGCCCCCGCGCGTCGAACTCAAGGTCAAGCCCGGCCAGACCGTGCGCGAAGTGATTGAGATCAACCACACCGCGCGTACGCCGGGCAAATACCGCCTCTATACCGCCGACTGGAAGTTTGCGTCCGACTACTCCGTGCTGTTTGACGACAAGCTGGCCGACAACAGTTGCCGCCCCTGGGTTGCGCTGGAGCGGCGCGAGCTCACACTGCCTGCGCAGGGCAAGGCTCGTTACCGCTTTGAAGTAAGCGTTCCCGCCGACGCAGTGGAACGCGAATGCACCTTTGGCCTGATGGTGGAAGGTGAAGAGCAGCGCGTGTCTTCCTCCAGCATGAGTTTTCCGGTGTCCGGCCGGATTGGCGTGATCATCTATGTGCAAGTGGGCAATGTGCAGCCGCAATTGGTGATCACCCCGGCTGACAGCGCCGTGGTGGACGGCCAGCGCGTGCCGATGGTCTCGGTACGCAACACCGGTAACGCGCACGGCCGCCTGGCCGGCTTTGTCAGCGGCACCGATGCAGCAGGCCAGAAGATTGAGTTCACTCCGTCAAGCGTGCCGATCCTGCCTGGCGAGACGCGCGTGCTGTCGCTGCAAGCGGCGCTGCCGGGCGGTACGCCGGTGACGATCAAGTATCCGGTGTCGGTCACCGGCACACTGGAATGGGGCAACTCAAAAACGCCGTTCAGTCATCAGTACGTTCAGTGATGCAGCGATGCCGTGCCCTACTCTACGCTGGCGTGTTGTGGGCTCTGTTGCCACATGCCAGCGCGCAGACTGCAGCGCCGCCTACGCCACAGCCCGCACAGCAGTCCGCACAACCTTATGAAGATAAATTGATTGATGGCGGCAATCTGCCGCCACAGGTCAGCGCCGGCAGTGGCGATGAATCCCGCGCCGATGGCTGGCCGCGCAGCATCGCGGTATCCGTGCAGGCAGGCGCGACACAGACAGGCTCTGAGCGCAACTCCTACCTGGGCGCGGTTGCCTCAGGCCAGCTTGATACGCCGCGCCACGGCGCCTACAGCTTTGAACTGAATGCACGCCAGCGCCCCGGCGCAGTGTTTGGCGTGATTGAGCAGCGCCGCATGCCACTGGATGGCGGCTGGTTCAGCAGTGCAGCGCTGGGCGTTACCAACACGACCTCGCCGGGCCTGCAGTTGCAGCAGAGCGGGCGCTTTTTTCTGCCCAGCTCGCCAATTCAAGGTCTCGCAGCGCGCTTGACGCAGCCCGCGCGCGGCCTGGAATTTGCCGCCAGCACCGGCGAGCAAGTGCGCTTTAATGCTGACGGCACCGCGCTGGGCATTGAGCGCACCGACGGCACTATCTCCACACTCG
>JBOFGW010000130.1:0-2083 GCA_051649325.1 Burkholderiaceae bacterium
ATGGCAGCTCTTGCACGCCCTTGACGGCGATGCCGTAGAACAGCTGCACGTCTTCTGCCGGCAGCGCGGTGGCAAAGCGGCTGATCGCAGCGGCATCGGCTACATCGGCATGCACGGAATCAGGCACGGCTTGCGCAAGTGCAATTCTGTGCAGCAGCGCGGCCAGATCACTGAGCGCACCTTCAAAATTCAAACTGCGCTGCGCCATGCGGTCAGCCACCGCGAGCAGTTGCTTGGCATCACGCGCGAGCAGCGCATCGACGATTTCCACCAGATAGCCGGTGTCTACCGCACCGAGCATCTCGCGCACGGCAGATTCTGCAATGTGGCCCGAGCCGTAGGCAATCGCTTGATCTGTGAGTGACAGCGCATCGCGCATGGAGCCGGCCGCGGCGCGCGCGATGAGCTTGAGCGCGCCGGGTTCTGCATCAACCGACTCTTGCGCAAGAACGTGCGCCAAATGCTCGGCAGTCGCACCGGGCGTCATTTGCTTCAAGTTGAACTGCAGGCAGCGCGACAGAATCGTGACCGGGATCTTTTGCGGATCAGTCGTCGCCAGAATAAATTTGAGATGCTCGGGCGGCTCTTCCAGCGTCTTCAACATCGCGTTGAACGCGGTGTTGGAGAGCATGTGCACCTCGTCGATCATGTAGACCTTGTAGCGGCCGGCGGTGGGCGCGTAGACCGCGCGCTCCAGCAGCGCGGCCACGTCTTCTACGCCGCGGTTGCTGGCGGCATCCATCTCCACGTAGTCGACAAAGCGGCCGGCGTCGATAGCAGTGCAGGCAGAGCACACACCGCAGGGCTTGGCAGACACGCCGGTCTCGCAATTCAGCGATTTGGCAAGAATGCGTGAAATGGTGGTCTTGCCCACGCCGCGCGTGCCGGTGAACAGGTAGGCGTGATGCAGCCGGTTGTTGTCCAGCGCGTGCGTGAGCGCCTTGACGACGTGTTCCTGCCCGACCAGTGTGGCGTCAAACTGGCGTGGCCGCCATTTGCGGGCAAGAACCTGATAGGCCATTGAATTTTTATGCGTTTGAAAACATCACTACGCAATTTTCATGCGCTTTTTCAGGCATTTTTGCTCCAAAAGGCGCATGGATATTGCGTGCAAGCATTTGAAATAGAAGTTGGCGAGCCTGAACCTTGGCACTGAAAGTGATTGGTTAGGGCTGCTCCGTTCCCGACCTGACCCGGTTCCCAGACTCCCATGCAAGGGGGCCCGCCAATACCTAGTGTATCCCAGTGCGCTGGGTAAAACGCTGCGCGGCCAAATCCCATTCAAAAATCTGCGCGTGCTGCGTCAGCACCGCGCAGCGCACGGCCGCGCTGGGCTCAAGCGATTGCAGGGTTTGCGCGTAGCGGTGCAACTGCGCGCCGTATTCCGGCGGCAAACGATCGGCATCCACATCATGTGGCGTGCGCTTGAAATCCACAATCCAGGTGGCGGCGCTTAACTCCACCACGCGATCCATACGCAATTGATCACCCTGCGCATCCACCACCGTCCATTCAATCCGCGCCGTCGCATCCGCTGCAAAGAATGGCGCAATCTGCGGTTGCGCCATCAAGCCAAGCGCTTCATCGTGCAAGGCGTGTACTTCATGCACCGGCAAGCCGTATCGCAGCGCCAGCGCCTCACACAGCGGCTCACGCATACGCGGGCGTTGCTGCGCATCGGCCCCGCTAAGCTGCTCAAGCAATGCATGCCACACCGTGCCGTGCAAGGCGGCGAATGCGTCTTGATCTGGCGCGGGTGGGGCTTGCCACGGCACTGTTTGAAGCGGTGCATCGTGGTAGGTTGCCACGTTGCCTGGTGCCGGCGGCGCGTCCGCCTGAGCCGCGGCCGGCGCGGGCCAGGCCACTGCCGGCTGCGCCTGCGCACACACTTCCCACCACGACGGCTTTTGCGTCACCCTGCCTGCCGCGCTGCCACACACCATCAAGTGCCGCTTGGCGCGCGTGGCGGCAACATAGAGCAAAGCGCCTTGCTCGATGCGCTGGCGGCGGTCTTCTTCCGCCTCCCAGGCGGCGCGCGCGCTGGTCCGTGTGGCTTTACCAAAGTCATAAGAAAAGTGCGTTG
>JBOFGW010000131.1:0-14035 GCA_051649325.1 Burkholderiaceae bacterium
GCAATCGACCAATCACTACAGCTCCTATCATTACGTCGCACCCGGAAGGCGGATCATTTCTTGTGTTTGGAACCGGGCAATTCGTCACCGTTGCCGACAAGTCTTCCGTCGCCGTCGAATCCGTCTACGGAATCTGGGAAAAGCCGGGTGCTGCAGCCGCGACCATTACTGCTGCGCAGTTGGACAGTCGTGCGTTGTCTGGTACTTCTGTAAACGACAACGACACCCTATCGAACGATCGCGTGCGGACACTATCCACAACTAATGTCGACTACACAACCAAACGCGGATGGAAGATGGACCTGCTGGTCGATGGCGAACGAGTCATATTCAACCCCATCATGCGCGGTCGCGTAGCTTTTATATCTACTTTTGTTCCCAAAGAGGGGCAAGTTTGTACAATTGGTGGAAATTCAGGCGCACTACTGGCGTTTGATGCCATAAACGGTAAGCCTACCGTTCGCGGCCCTTCGATCGATATTAACAACGATGGCAAGTTTGATAGCTTGGACTATGCACAAGGAGCTTCGACCAATACTGTTGGCGGTTTGGATACCCCCTTTGGCAAGCTAGCTGGCATCATCGATCGTGGATCGAGCGGTTCTACCGCTGATCGGATCTTGGGGGCTCAAAATAATCGCCGCGTTCCACCAAATCTGGGGCCTGGTCGGCAGGCGTGGCGCGATCTGACGCCCTGATTGAGAAACGAAATGAAACAACGATATCGTAACAGTCGAGCGTTTACCTTGATCGAGATGATGATAGTGGTCGCTATCATCGCAATCCTCGCTGCAATCGCTTATCCGAGCTATACACAGTATGTAATTCGATCCTATCGCGCGGAAGCGCGTAACGCATTGCTTGAAACAGCTCAATGGATGGAGCGTAACTATACGTTGACGCAAAACTATTCTTTGCGAGCGGACAATATTGCGCAGCCAGTGAATACAGCGCATTTGGCAACCATCAATCGCAGTGTTTCGCCTAGTCAAGGCACGGTACGGTATAACATGAGCTTTGTTGGCGCAGTTACTGCCCAAGCATTCACTCTGCAGGCCGTGCCCACTGCAGCGCAGAACGATCCTCGATGTGGAACGCTTACCATCAACCAAGCCCAAAATAGGACTGCGTCTGGAACGGGCGGCGCGGCAGAGTGCTGGTCTCGGTAAGAGCACGAACCAAAAAGCACGCCTGCTAGAGGATCTGGCGCGGCTGGCAGGAATCGAACCTGCGACCCTTGGCTTCGGAGGCCAATACTCTATCCCCTGAGCTACAGCCGCGCGGCTGACTGGTAACGCAGTTTACCGTAGGCTGGGCGCGGCGCGCGTCATTTCGCCGCGAAAAGCGCTGGTGGCGGGCGCCTTCGGGGGGTTGCCCCGCTATACTTTCGGTCTTCTGCAACAACTTCGAAAAAAGCGGGCCAAACCCGCCTTTGCCAGCACGCATCATGAGCAAACCGCACGACGAACATCAGTCTCCTATCAAAACGCCTAAACAACTGATCGCGGTGGTGGTTGCCTCGTTCGTTGTGCCGGTCATTCTGATCATTTTGCTGGTCAACTGGGTCATGGGAGCCAAGTTAGAGCCGGCAGGCACTGACGCGTATTCCGAGAAAGCGATTGCGCAGCGCATAGCGCCGGTGGCCAAGCTGGACTTTAAAGACCCCAATGCGGTCAAAGTGCTCAAGACCGGTGAGCAGGTGTATCAAGCTGCATGCACCGCTTGCCATGCGGCAGGCGCGGCGGGCGCGCCTAAGTCGGGTGATGTTGCTGCGTGGGCGCCGCGCTTGAAGCTGGGGCTAGATGCCCTGACAAAATCAGTTATCACCGGCAAGGGCGCCATGCCTGCGCGCGCCGGCAACCCAGATCTAGACGATATTGAAATCGCCCGCGCCGTGGTCTACATGGCCAATAACGCCGGCGGCAAATTTGCCGAGCCTGCCACACCGGCAGCTCCCGCAGCGCAAGCTGCCGCACCTGCCGCCGCTTCACCCGCTGCTGTTGCACCTGCTGCCGCGGCCGCTCCGGCACCACAGGCTGCTGCTGGCGCCGCTGCGGCGGTTGCGGTGGCCGCAGCACCTGCTACCAATGTGGACGCAGCAGCAGGCAAAAAACTGTATGACAGCATCTGCATGGTTTGCCATGTCGCTGCAGTTGCGGGCGCGCCCAAGTTTGGCGACAAAGCTGCCTGGGCGCCGCGCGGCACCAATCTGGATGCGCTCACCGCCACCGTGATCAAAGGTAAGGGCGCCATGCCGCCGAAAGGTGGCGCGGGCAACGCAAGCGATGCGGAGATCAAAGCCGCTGTGGCCTACATGCTGGCTGCGGTGACATAAAGCCGCTCGTGATTCAGCAAAAAAGCGCCTACGGGCGCTTTTTTATTTTGTGCGGTGCTCTGATGCATTTGCGCAGTTTTGTACGCAGAAAATAATGCCTCTACGCAATATCCATGGAGGTTTTGGAGCATTTTTGCCTTAAAACCCGCATGGATATTGCGTATAACCCTTCAAATAAACGGCTCCCGCTTGGAACGCAATCGCCCTGCAAACTGTCACAACTGACTGAACCGCGCACCGGGCGATTGCGTTCTGTATACAGAAAAAGGTACAAACGCAGAGCTTGCCGTGCTTTGTTATCGGCCGCATCAAGATAACTACACCTATTCGGAGCAGATCAATGCCATCGCCTCACCGTCACGCCTTTGCACGCAGCCCGCTTGCTCTCGCGCTTGCCTCTGCTTTGTTAGGTGGTGCGGCAGGCGCGTTTGCGCAGACCACAGCGCCGACGCAGGCACTGGAATCCGTAGTGGTCACCGCCACGCGCGAGGCGCGCGACGCGCTGTCAACCCCCGCGGCGGTCACCCGTATCGATGGCGATGTGCTGCGCGATGGCAAGCTGCAGATCAACTTAAGTGAAAGCCTCGCGCGCGTGCCCGGTCTAACGGCTGCGAATCGTGAAAACTATGCGCAGGATTTGCAGATCTCCATCCGCGGATTTGGCGCGCGCTCCACGTTCGGCGTGCGCGGCGTGCGGCTGTATGCAGACGGCATTCCCGCCAGCATGCCGGATGGCCAGGGCCAGGTGTCGCATTTTGCACTCAGCGGCGCAGACCGTGTGGAAGTGCTGCGTGGTCCATTCTCTGCGCTGTACGGCAACTCCTCCGGCGGCGTGATTGCCATCATCACCGAAGATGGCGCGGACCCGCAGCGCTTGAGCGTGGACGTGATGGCCGGCAGCCGTGACACACTGCGCGGCAACGTTGGCCTGCGTGGCGCGGGGTGGATGAACTACGCGATGGACGTGAGCACATTTTCAACCGACGGCGCGCGCGAGCACAGCGCAGCGCGGCGCGATTCCGGCAACGTCAAACTCACGCGCGCGATGGGCGATGGCAAGCTCACCTTGATTGCCAACACCGTCTCCATGCCCGATGCGCAAGACCCGCTGGGCCTGTCGCGCGCAGAGTTTGATGCAGACCCCACGCGCGCCACACCTGCCGCGCTGCTGTTCAACACCCGCAAGACCGTGCGGCAAAGCCAGCTGGGCATGCTGTACGAGCAGCCGTTTGCGCAAACGCAAAAAGTCAGCCTTACGCTGTACGGCGGCAACCGCAAGGTGGAGCAGTTTCAGTCCATCACCGTGGGCGCGCAAACGCCGGCCACCTCGCCCGGTGGCGTGATTGATCTGGGCCGTGACTACAAAGGCGTTGATCTGCGCTGGCGCATCAGAGAACCGCTGGGCAGCGGCACACTCTCCGCAACTGTCGGCGTATCGCATGATGTGCTGGACGAAGAGCGCAAGGGCTTTCGCAATTTCACCGGCACCGGTGCCACCCAAGTGCTCGGCATCAAGGGCGCGCTGCGCCGCGATGAAGATAACAAGCTCACCAATACAGACCCGTATCTGCAGCTGGAATGGGACAGCGGCCCGCTCACCGTGATTGGCGGCGTGCGGCAGACTAAAGTGAAGTTTGACAGCAGCGACAAATTCATCGCCACCGGCAACCCCGATGATTCCGGCGCAGCCAGCTACAAGGGCACGCTGCCGGTGCTGGGCGTGAACTACCGCGCGGCGCCCAACTGGTCTGTGTACGCAAGCGTTGCGCGCGGTTTTGAAACGCCTACGTTCAATGAAATCGCCTACCGCCCCGGCGGGCAGACCGGCCTGAACTTTGCGCTCAAGCCTTCGCGCAGCAAGCATGCCGAGCTGGGCACCAAGTGGCGCGGCAGCGATGCGCTGCGCGTAGATGCGGCGCTGTTCACCATCGACACTAAAGATGAACTGGTCGTGCTCACCAACAGCGGCGGGCGCAGCACGTTTCAAAACGCCACGCGCACGCAGCGCAAGGGTATTGAGCTGGCCGCCAGTGCGGACATTACGCCAGCGATCAGCGTGCTGGCTTCAGCCACTGTGCTGGATGCGACTTACAAAGACGGCTTTTTCACTTGCACCGCCACGCCCTGCACTGCTGCCAATGTCGCCATCCCCGCAGGCAACCGCATGCCCGGCATTGCGCGCACCAGCAGCTATGTGGAAGGCGCTTGGCGTTTTAGCGGCAAATCAAAACTCAGTGCAGAGTGGCGCTCAAACGGCAAAGTGTTTGTGAACGATTTGAATACGGATGCAGCACCAAGCTACAACGTCTTCAACCTCGCGCTCACGAGCGAATACAAACTCGGCGCGGGCACACTCAAACCGGTGCTGCGCATCGACAACGTGGGTGACAAAAAATACGCCGGCAGCGTGATTGTGAATGACGGCAACGGCAGGTTTTTTGAGCCGGCCGCACCGCGCACGGTGTATGTGGGTGCGAGCTGGACGTACCAATAATTCGCTGAGTTTGTCATTCCGAGCAAAGCGAGGAATCTCAGCCAGTGCGAGACGAGATTCCTC
The DNA here is from genome assembly GCA_051649325.1 of Burkholderiaceae bacterium. Taxonomy (GTDB): domain Bacteria; phylum Pseudomonadota; class Gammaproteobacteria; order Burkholderiales; family Burkholderiaceae_C; genus JBJOQV01. The sequence goes on from JBOFGW010000131.1 coordinate 4,893, forward strand.
GCTCTGCTCGGAATGACAGTCTATGCTCTACGCAATATCCATGAGCCTTTTGAGCCATTTTTGCCCCAAGAGGCGCATGGATATTGCGTAGAGTACTTTAGGATGCTGCTGCAATCGCCTGCTTACGCGCCCGCCGCGTAATACCGAGCAAGAACAGCACAATCGCCAAGTTCAGCGCGTTCCATGCCACGCCATTGATGAATGCGGCGTGATACGAGCCGGTCAGGTCAAACACTTTGCCGGACATCCAGCCGCCCAGCGCCATGCCAAACAGCGTGGCCATCAGCACGGTGCCCACGCGCGCGCCGGCCTGCGCGGGCGGAAAATATTCGCGCACGATGATGGCGTAGCTGGGCACAATGCCGCCTTGGAACAGCCCAAACAGCGCAGAGATCACATACAGCGCCACGAGGCCATCAAACGGAATAAACAGCAGCAGCGCCACACCTTGCAGCACCGAGCCAAGTAGCAGCGTGCGCAGGCCGCCGATGCGATCGCAAATCGCGCCGCTCACGAGGCGGCTGATGATGCCGCAAGCCAGCATGAGCGAGAGCATCTCAGCCCCGCGCGCTGCGCCGTAGCCCAAATCACCGCAATACGCGACGATATGCACCTGCGGCATCGACATCGCCACGCAGCAGGCCACGCCGGCCACGCACAGCAATAACTGCGCTTGATTCAAAGAGAGGCCAAACGGCCTGTCTGAGGGCGATGCGTGCTCGAGCGGCACTGCCGGCACGGTGGCAGCGGGTGCGCGCGCGCGCATGCGCAGCGCGAGCAGCGGCATGGTCAGCACACAAAAAACGCCCAGGCCGATATAGGTCTGCCGCCAGCCCACGCTTTCCACAAAATGCTGCACGATCGGCGGCCAGAGCGCGCCGGCCAGATAATTGCCGCTGGCGCAGATGGCTACCGCAATGCCGCGCCGCTTGGCAAACCAAAGAGACGTATCAGCCACCAGGGGAGCAAACGTGGCCGCGCTGCCAAACGCGCCGAGCAGCACACCGTGCGCAAGTGCAAAGCCCATCAAACTGCTTGCATTGCCGGCGGCGATAAAGCCTGCGCCGAGACCAACCGTGCCAATCAGCACCACCGTCATCACGCCATAGCGGTCAGCCAGTTTGCCCATCAGCACACCGCCCAGGCCAAAGCCGACCATCATCAGCGTGTAGGGCAGCGATGCATCCGCACGCGCCACGCCAAACTCTGCCTGCACCGTGGGCAGCACCACCGCGATCACGTACATCGCGCCGCTGCCGATGGTCATCAACGCCAGCGCCACGGCCAGGCGCAGCCAGGCGTAGCGCGAATCAACCTCGTGAACAGCCGTGTGGTTAGGCATGCACCAATTGTAGGCACGGTGTTGCCGCCAAGTGGCCTGCACGGGTGATTGCGCCGCGCACGCATGCGTGCCACACTGCGCGGGCGCACTCAATCTTCACGACCATCCACGAAAAAAAGGGGGCCGTATGCCAAAGCCAATCCTCTCGCACGCGCTGGACAAAGAATTTCCGCAACTGGCCGACAAAACGCGTGCGCTCAAGGGCAGCGATACGCACTTTGCGCACATGCTCGCGCAGCACGATCAGCTCGACGCCCGCATTACGGAAAGCGAAGCGGGCCGCTCAAACGTAGATGATTTTGCGCTGGAGGATTTGAAAAAGCAGCGCCTGCATTTGAAGGACAAGCTGTACCGCATGCTCACTGGAACATAACGGCTTGAGAAAAACAAAGATTTGAAAAGCTCTTACGCAATATCCATAAGCTTTTTCAGGTATTTTTGCCTCAAGACCCGCATGGATATTGCGTAACCTGTTCTTTTTTGCGCAGTTTTTACTGCCGCACACACTGCCTGCCCGCATGCGTACGATCCACTTTTCTGTTCTTCTACTCTTGTTCACGTTCTGCACGTGGATGCCTCTTACTTCCGCTTACGCACAAACCGCGCCGCCGCAGGCCACTGAGAAGGCGCGGCCCAAGGTGGCGCTGGTGCTCTCCGGCGGCGGCGCGCGCGGCTTTGCGCATGTGGGCGTGCTCAAGGTGCTGCAAGAGCTGCATGTGCCGGTAGACATGGTGGTGGGCACCTCGATGGGCGCGGTCGTGGGTGGCGCGTACGCGGCGGGCACACCGGTGGCGCAGTTGGAAAAAATCATCAACGATATTCAGTGGGACGATATCTTCGTGACCACCGTGCCGCGGCAAGATCTGGACTTTCGCCGCAGAGACGAAGATAACCTCACCCTGGGCCGGCTTGCTTTTGGTCTGACCAAAGAGGGGTTAACGCTGCCGCGCGCCACGCTGGGCAGCCACGTGCTGGATGAAACGCTGCGGCGGCTTGCACCACCTTCGATAGATCGCGGCAATCTGAACGATCTGCCGCTGCCGTTTCGCGCACTGGCTACTGATCTGGTCAGCGGCGAGCCGGTGGTAATGGAGAGAACCTCGCTGTTTAATGCCATGCGCGCTTCGATGGCGATTCCCGGTGCGTTTGCGCCGCTGGAAATAGACGGTGCGCTGCTGGTGGATGGCGGCCTCGCGCGCAATTTGCCGGTGGATGTAGCGCGGGCGATGGGTGCGCAGATCATCATCGCGGTCAATGTGGGCACACCGCGGCTGCCGCGCGAGCGCATCAACAGCGCGCTGGATGTGGCGCAGCAAATGATCAACATTCTCACCGAGCAAAACGTCGGCCGCTCGCTGGCGGAGCTGACCGAGCGCGATATTTTGATCTCGCCCGATCTGGACAAAGTCTCTGCCGGTGACTTTGAGCGCAGCGCAGACATCATTGCGCGCGGCGAGAAAGCCACGCGCGCGCAGCTTGCCAAGCTCAGTGTACTGGCGATCGATCCGCAGCTTTACGCCGCGCTAGATGCCGTGCGCACCGCTAGCGCGGGGCCGCAGCAAACGCTGACGATCAGCAAGGTAGAAGTGGCCGGCGCAGACCGCACCCAGGCCGAGGTGCTCAAGCGCGCGCTGGAAATTACTCTGCCCGCGCAGCTCACCGACGCAGAGGTCGCCAAGAAAGTGCGCAAGCTGGGCGCCAGCGGCGAGTTTGAGCGGATCGACTTCAGCCTTCTGGGCAGCGGCACAGACCGCGTGCTGCTGGTGCGGCCGATCGATTCCATCACCGGCAACCAGACGCTGCGTTTTGGCATGCGGCTCGAAAGTGATTTTCAGACTGAGAACCGCTTCTCGCTGATTGCGGCGCATACCGCGCGCTGGGTGAATTCGTATGGCGGCGAGTGGCGCACCATCGCGCAGATCGGCGGTGAGCGCAGGCTGGAGAGCGAGTTTTATCAGCCCGTGTCGCGCAGCCGCGATTGGTTTGTTACCGCGAACGCGGGTTACCAAGCGAGCGATGTGGATCTATTCAATGTTGATGGCCAACGCCGTCTTGCCAAAGTGGCTTTTGCGCAGTCCAGCATCGGCGTGTTCGCCGGCCGCCGGCTGGGCTTAATTGGCGAGGCGCGCATCGGCCGTACGCGCAACCGAATCACCGCAGAAAGCCTGATTGGCTTGGACGGTTTTCCTGCGCAGTCGATCCTGTTCAACGCCAATCAGGGCAGCCTGCGCTTAGACACGCTGGACAACGTGAACTTTCCGCGCCAAGGCTACCGGTTTAGCGTCGATTGGCTTTCTACCCCAACGCCCAATTCGCGCGTGCGCTCAGACAATGTTGAGCTGCGAGTCGATGGCGCTTTTTCACGCGGCGACAACACGCTTTACAGCACACTTTTAATGAGCGATGCGCGCGGCGGCACCGCAGCCAGTTCGCTGGGCGGCTTTCTGACCTTGTCGGGTACGCCGGCCAACTCGCTTACCGGCACGCGCGCAGTGCTTTTGCGCAGCATCGCCTCACGCCGGCTGGGCGCGCTCACCAGTGCGCTGGGCGGCAATATCTACGCAGGTGTTTCGCTAGAAGTAGGCAGCGCCTACGACCGCACTGCCGGCCTGCGCAGCAACGATTTGCGCCGCGCGTTTGCGCTGCTCGTGGGCGCAGATTCCATCATCGGCCCGGTGTACCTGGGCGTGGGTAAAACCGTGGGCGGCTCAAGCGCGTGGTATTTGTATGTGGGGCAACCATAAGCGCAGTTTGAAGCTGTTTTAAAGTGCTCTACGCAATATCCATGCGCTTTTTCAAGCATTTTTGCCTGGAAAGGCGCATGGATATTGCGTAGCGGCCTTTGAACGCTTGTAAAAACCTAGGGCGCGATGAACACTCCCCACGGCACACTACCCACGGCAATTTCTTTCACGACCTTATTCGCCTCGGTGTCAATCACACTCACGCTGCTGCTGCGGCCGTTGGCAACATAAAGTTTTTTGCCGTCCGCGGTGATCGCCATGTTCCAGGGCCGCTTGCCTACCGGGATGGTGGCGGTGACTTCATTGCTGGCGGTGTCAATTGCCATCACACTCGCGTCGCGGCCGTTGCTCACGTAGACGGTCTTGCCGCTCGGATGCATCGTCAAGCCGTTGCTGCGCGCGCCGGCTTTGATGGTTTTGATGACCGTCTGCTTTTCAGTGTCGATGGCCACCACCACGTCTGAATTTTCACACGCCACATACGCCACTTTGCTGTCTGGCGTAAACGCAATACCGCGCGGGCGCTTGCCGACTTCGAGCTGCTTGACCTGCTTGCGCTGCGCTACATCAATGATGTCGACCTGCTGCGCTTCTTCTGCACTCACGTAAACCCACTTGCCGTCCGGGCTGAACACGGCGTGCTCGGGATTGTCCCCTTTGACTTTCACTTCAAACACTTTCTTGTGCGTGGCCGCGTCGATAAACGCCACGCTGTTGCCCAGCTCTACTGCGGCGGTGACCCACTTGCCATCACTGCTGGCGTACACGCCCTCGGGCGATTCGCCCAGCTTGATCTTGTCGATGGCCGCGCCTTTGGCAATATCAATCACCTCCAGCCCGTTGGCGGGCTGATCGCTCACAAACAGTTTGCCCTGCGCAATGCCCACGCCGCGCGGCTTGGCGCCGACTTTGATGGTGCCCACCACTTCGTCTTTGGCCGTATCGATGATGGAAATGCTGCCGCTGTCTTCATTGGTGACGTAGGCGCGCTGGGCATGCGTCGCGCTGGCCAGCACAGCGAGTGCGCCGGCTGCAAAGAGCTTGTGCAAAAACTTCATGTGGTCTCCGTCTTTATGCTGCGACGCTGAAGTTGAGCATCAGGCCGCCATCTTCATGTTCCAGGTTATGGCAATGTACGACGTAACGCTGCGCGGTGGTAAAGCGGTGCGCAAAATCCACCGCAATGCGCACGGTCTCGCCCGGCCATACTTGCACCGTGTCGTTGATGCCCAGATCGTTGGCGAGCCGGCCCTGCGCGTCGATCGCCAGCGCACGTACCTGCTCCGGGCTGTCTTTGCGCGCAAGCACAGAAAAACTAAAGCCGTGCAGATGCATCGGGTGCGGCATCGCGCGCTGGCTGTTATTAAAGCTCCAGACTTCGCGTGCGCCGCGCGCCAGCTCAATCGGCACTTCGTCCAGCTTGAAGGTCTTGCCGTTCATGCGCCACAGCGTGCCGGTGGTCGTGAGCGTGAAGTCGCGGTCCGCCGCGGGCGCTGCACCTTGCCAACGCGCCGTGTCATCCAGCACCTTGGGCAACGGCGGCAACCGCAGCATGGGCTTGCCGGGTTTGATCTGCATCAGCGCAATGCCGCTGCCATGCGGCAGGCCGCTTTTTTCGTGCGCCTGTGCTTTGCCGTGCATGGGGTCAAACGTGTCGCTTGCCAAAAACGCCGGCACTGCCGTGCTCCATACGCGTGTGTCCAGCAGCACGTCGACGCGCTGGCCGGGCGCAAGAAACACGTGCTGCGTTTCAATGGGCGCGGGCAGCAGGCCTTGATCAACGCCGATCAGCAGCATGGGCTGCCACGCGCCGCCTTGCCGCACACCGAGCTTGAACATGCGCGCGTTGGCTGCGTTAATACTGCGCAGCCGCAGCCAGCCAGAGGGTGCATCCCACACCGGCGCATCCACGCCGTTGACGGTGATGCAAGCGCCAAACACGCCTTCATACGCCTCGCCCTCGCGCAGCGCATACACCACGCGGCCGTCTGCGCCGTAACGCGCGTCTTGCAGTTGCAGCACCACATCGCCCTCGCCCAGCGCAAGCTCAAGCTGCTTTGCGAGCGCGCGTTCAATCTCGTCGCGCACAATCAGCGGGCAGGCCAGGCCAAGAAAGGTTTGTCGCGCAGTTTCGCCGTGCGGATGCGGATGCAGCCAGAAGGTGCCGCCGCGTGTGGGCGTGGTGAATTCAAGCGGCAGGCTTTGCGCGGGATCGGTCAGTGTATGCACACCATCAAGCTTCTCCGGCAGCGCAATGCCATGCCAATGCCAAGATGTGCGCTGCGAAAGCGCATTACTCTGCGTAAACGCAATGCGCCGGCCTGCATCCGCCAGCAGCACCGGGTTGACCACGCGCTGCTGCGCGCCCGTGATCACATAACCTGCAGTCAACCGCGGCGCGTCCGGCGCGGTGATTGCCGGCAAAGGCGAGGCGCGCAGTTCACGCACGCGCGCAAGCGGTGTGATGCGCATGAAGTCGCCTTGCAATCCAGTGGGCAGCGCACTTTCAAAGCGGCGCGTGCGGCAAATTTCTGCAAGCGCACCATCCGGCGGCGCGTTGGCGGATACGCGCAGATTGGGCGCTGCACCCAGCGCTGCCGCACCCGCAAGCGCGCGCAGCAGCGCGCGGCGGCTTGGCCGCGGCAACTGGGTATCTCGCACGTTCTTTGCCATGATGCTTTTTGTGGCGCTTGAAGATTCAAGCCGCATTGTGCCGCGCGGCGGTGCAATTGCAAGCGTCGCGCCGCAGTATCCTTGCGCGATGATCCGTCACTTCTTTTCGCGCATGGCGCTGCTGTTCGCTTTGAGCGCAACCACCGCTACACATGCGGGCCCGCTTGAGCTGCATCAACGCTTGGCCAACCCAGCGCCCGGCGCGGTCGCACTCACGCTGGATGCGTGCGGCGGTGCGTACGACAAAACGCTGATTGATTTTCTGGTGAAGCAGCAGATTCCTGCCACGATTTTTGCCACGCAGCGCTGGATCAAGCAAAACCCACAGGGCGTGGCCGATCTGCGCGCGCATCCGCAGCTATTTCAAATTGAGAACCACGGCGCGCGCCATGTGCCCGCTGTGCTGGGTGAAGGCCGCCACGTGTTTGGCATTGCAGGCGCGGGCAATCTGGACGGCCTGCGGCGCGAGGTGCAAGGCGGCGCAGATGCGGTGGCGCAAGCGTTTGGCCGCAAGCCGCTGTGGTACCGCGGCGCGACGGCCCTGTATGACCGCGAGGCGATCGCTGAGATTCAGCGGATGGGCTTTATGCTCGCGGGCTTCTCCATCAACGCCGATGTTGGCGCAACGCTTGGAAAACAAGCCGTGCTCGCGCGGCTTGGCAAAGCGCAAGCGGGCGATGTGATCATCGCGCACATGAATCACCCTGCATCGCACACTGCAGAGGCGTTGATGGAAGCGCTGCCGCAACTGCAAGCGCGCGGATTGAAGTTTGTAAAGCTGGGCGAAGCGCCGCTGAGCACCATTCCGTAACCTGCCTCAGTCCCCTCTCCCGCGTGCGGGAGAGGGTTAGGGTGAGGGTAATCTTTGGAGAACACAATGACCAAATTGACTGAAAAAGCTGAAGCGCTGCGCGCCAAACTGATCCGCAACTACAACGACGCGCCGCGTGAATTGTTTGAGCGCGCGCCACTATATGAATCGCACACCGCAGGGTTGTCCGACGGCACCGCGGCCAAGAAGCTGGGGTTTGGCTTTGACATTGTGCCACCCGGCAAGCGCTCCTGCCCCTACCACTTTCATTACGCGCAAGAAGAGCTGTTTGTCATCATTGAAGGCAGCGGCACGCTGCGCGTGGCCGGCGAGATGATTCCGCTCAAAGCGGGCGACGTGATCACGATCCCCGCCGGCCCCGAGTATCCGCACCACATTCTTAATACGTCAGATGCGCCGCTGAAGTATCTCTCGATCAGCACGCAAGAGCGGCCCGAGGTGTGCGAGTACCCGGACTCGGGCAAGTACGGCGTGTTCCCCGGCCGCGTGGACGGGCCGCTGCTGCAAGGGCGGCGGCTGCATCGCGGTGAGAGCGCGCTGGATTATTGGGACGGCGAAGAGTAACGATTTGAAAGTACTCTACGCAATACTGATGCGCCTTTTCAAGCATTTTTACCTGAAAAGGCGCATGGATATTGCGTACTGCCCGTATTCAGAGCACTAAACCACAGTGCCTCTACGCACCACGCTACTGTTTGGCGCGGTCTTGCGCACGCTTGGCATGCTCTTCATCCACATGCTGGTCGCAGGTTTCAAACAGATCCATCGCATGTTTGTATTCGGCGGTGTCGATCTCCAGCAGCCCGAGCAGCGTGGAGTACACATTGTCATGGCTGCGCGGAGTTTTTGCCTGCGCGGCCATGCAGCCGGTATCCCACGCTTCCATGGCTGCAAACTGCGGCGACACCCAGGCATACATCGGCACGCGCGTCTGTTCCTTGGGCGCGATGGCGTAGGGCATACCGTGCAAATACAACCCGCCTTCACCCAGCGATTCGCCATGGTCAGACACATACAGCAGCGCGGTAGCAAACTGGTCTGAAAGTTTCTTTAGCAGCGCGGTGGTCTCGCCAACAATATGGTCGGTGTAGAGAATGGTGTTGTCGTACGCGTTGCGGATTGCTTGCGGATCGCACGATGACAAATCACTGGACTTGCAAGTGGGCGTGAAGCGCTCAAACGCCGGCGGATAGCGCTTGTAGTACGCCGGGCCGTGGCTGCCTTTTAGATGCAGCACGACTAGCGTGTCTTTGCTGCTGGCGCGCAGGCGCGGCTCCAATCCTTCCAGCAAAATTTCATCGAAGCAGTTGCCGGGTTCCACGCACCAGCGCGGATCAGTGGCATTGTTCAGGTCGATGTATTCGGCACGCTTGCATACGTCTTTGCAGCCCGCATCATTGTCCAGCCACAGGACGCGTGCGCCGGCATGCGCCACCACATCAATCAAGGTTTCATTGCTCAGGCCTTTGGACAGGCTGAATTCATCACGCTTAAAGCCAGAAAAAATGCAGGGCACGGACATGGCGGTGGCGGTGCCGCAGGTTTCGGTATC
>JBOFGW010000132.1:0-4411 GCA_051649325.1 Burkholderiaceae bacterium
CCCCCCGCTCCCTGCGCGCGACCACGGTTTGTTGCGGCTCAAGGCGGATGGGCGGCGCTTCTTCGCGCGCCTGCACCACTTCTTTCACTTCTTCAAAGCGGAACTCGGCCGCCTGCTTGCCCAGCTCACGGTCTTGATCTACTTCTTTGGCAAGGCGGCGCGCTTCTAGCCGCGTTTCGATCCACGCGCCGATGCGCTCGGCCAGCGCGAGCCAAGAGAACGAGAAAAATAATGAAATGCCGGCCAGCAGCGCCATGAGCAAGATGAGGCTGCCGCCGGTAAAGCCGGCGACTGCCGTGACGGCGGAACCGAGCATCGCCCCAATTGCACCGCCTTGCACATGCGGCAGGCTGACCGACAGCCAGCTCAAGCGCGAGCCTTCAATCGCGCAGCTCGCCAGCAGCAGCACCACAAAACCTAGCGCGCGCGCCCAGCCAGGCATCACAAACACTACATCACCGTGGCGGCGCTGCCAGGCGCGCCAGACAAACACCGCGCCCAAAATCACAAACCACCAAGCCGACAGGCCAAACAGGTACATCGACAAGTCAGCCGACCATGCACCCAGCCGGCCCACGGCGTTATTGACCTCGCCAGTCAGCCCGCTGGTAGACCACGCCGGGTCAGTCTTGTGATACGTGGCCAGCGCCAGTGTGCCCAGCAGCACCAGCACGGAGACCACGATCCACTTGACCTCGGCCAGCAGGCGCGGCTGCAGCGTGCCGCCCGCCTGCCCCACGCGCATGTACGCGCCGCGCGGCGCGGCGGCGCTGGGAGTAAAACCTGCGGCCAAGGTTGAGTCAGCCCGCGTTGCTTGCGAAAGTTTGGATGCCATCACCCGGATTATAGGAATCGGTGCTTCTTATAATGCATTGGTTGCAAATGCTTATTGCACAGATAGAAATTTGTCAGTTTTGGCCCCACCTGTGCTACTGAACCGTTTTGATCCTCCAGCCTCGAAAGAATTCCATGCCCACCAAACATGCCCGCGTATTGATTCTGGGTTCCGGCCCGGCCGGCTATTCCGCCGCGGTGTACGCCGCACGCGCTAATCTCAAACCCGTGCTCATCACCGGCCTGGCCCAAGGTGGCCAGCTCATGACCACGACCGATGTAGACAATTGGCCGGCCGATGCCATGGGCGTGCAAGGCCCGGAGCTGATGGCGCGTTTTCAACAGCACGCCGAGCGCTTCAACACAGAAATGATTTTTGACCACATTCACACGGTGGACCTGAAGGCCAAGCCGATTCTGCTCAAAGGCGATTCGGGCGAATACACCTGCGATACCTTGATCATCGCTACCGGCGCATCCGCCAAATATCTGGGTTTGCCCAGCGAAGAAGCGTTTGCCGGCAAAGGCGTATCCGGCTGCGCCACCTGCGACGGGTTTTTCTATAAAGACCAAGACGTCTGCGTGGTGGGTGGCGGCAACACTGCGGTAGAAGAAGCGCTCTACCTGACCGGCATCGCCAAAACCGTGACCGTGATCCACCGCCGCGACAAGTTCAAGGCCGAGGCAATTTTGATCGACAAGCTCAACGCCAAAGCGGCCGAAGGCAAGGTGAAGTTTGAGTACTTTAACGAGCTGCAAGAAGTGCTAGGCGATCAGTCCGGCGTGACCGGCGTGCGCATCAAGAACAATAAAACTGGGCAAGAGAAAGAACTCAAACTGCAAGGCTGCTTTATCGCCATCGGCCACTCGCCCAACACCAGCATTTTTGAAGGCCAGCTGGATATGGCGGGCGGCTACATCAAAGTGAAAAGCGGCACTGACGGCTTTGCCACGCAAACTTCAATCCCTGGCGTGTTTGCTGCAGGTGACGTGGCCGACCACATTTACCGCCAAGCCGTCACCAGCGCCGGCACCGGCTGCATGGCTGCGCTGGATGCGCAGCGGTATTTGGAGCAGGCTGGGGCGTAGTCGCTAAACCCTCTCCCTGCCAGGGAGAGGGTGGCCAAAGGCCGGGTGAGGGTGCGGTGCTGCGATTGTTGAGGCTGTAATTTTTTGCGCAGGACCATCCGATTTACATGTCGCAACTCAGCGCCAATAGCTCACCCTCACCCTGCCCTCTCCCTGGGAGGGAGAGGGTAAAAATGCAGCTTCCGTATAGCTCTACGCAATATCCATGCGCCTTTTGGAGCATTTTTGTCTGAAGAAGCGCATGGATATTGCGTAGAGAGGTTTATTAGTATCCCCTCCCCTGCTTGCAGGGGAGGGTTAGGGTGGGGTTGTATCGTATGGCACGCATCTGCTTCTTTTCGACGAACCCCCTCCTAACCTCCCCCTGCCAGCAGGGGGAGGAATTGAACGAAAACCATGCCAGGCCTAGACGCACTCAAAGCCGTCCGCGAGCAACTCGCGGCGCAGCGCGTGGCCGCTGAGCAAAAAGCCAAACAAGCTGCGGCTGAAAAAGCCAAGCTCGAAGCCGAAAAAAACGTGTTTCGCAACGCCGTGCAAGACGCACAGCCGCTGCCCGCGTCCAATCGCGCCGTGCTGCCGCAGCGCAAGCCGGTGCCGTTTCCGGTGCAAACGGTGCTGGATGAAAAGGCTGCGCTGAACGAATCACTCTCCGACGAATTTGGCGTGGAGCAGATGCTGGAAACCGATGACGCGCTGTCTTTTCGCCGTGAAGGTATCGGCCCCGATGTACTCAAGAAACTGCGGCGCGGCCACTGGGTGACGCAAGACGAGCTGGATTTGCACGGCCATCGCGTGGAGCAGGCGCGTGAAGAACTCGCGCTGTTTCTCAAAGACGCCGTCAAGCGCGGCCTGCGCTGCGTGCGCGTGGTGCATGGCAAGGGCCTGGGCAGCAAAGACAAGCAGCCAGTGCTCAAAGGCAAGGTGCGCAGCTGGCTCACCCAAAAAGAAGAAGTGATTGCCTTTGTCGCCGCCCGGCCGGCCGAAGGCGGCGGTGGTGCACTCGTGGTGCTGCTGCGGCCAACCTCTGCCTAGCAGGCAAAAATGCAGGCGCTCAAGCGATCATCGCAAGTGTGCTCTTGCGTCTGCGCGCTGCGCATTTAGACTGCTCTTTTTAGGGGCCGGCCAGATGCGTGACAAATCCTGGCGCCCTCACTGACATAGGTCATGAAATGACAAATTACGTCATGGCAAACGCTTGCAGTCATCCGTCGCCTTTCACGTCAAATGTTGCTTTATCGATAATCTCTACCCTGCAAAAAAGCCTATTTTTTGATATATGTCTCATAATTGAAACGAAAAATGGCGCCAAAATGTAAAAAATAGCAATTTAGACAGGAAAACCCACCTGTCAGGTTTAACAGTTGCTTCAATAGAGGTGTGTACAAAGCAACCAATCCCGGATGCAGCGTGCGTTTACTTTTGGAGACCTGGCATGAAACCTTTGTTTAAGAAAATCACTTTGGCGCTCGTGGCTGCGGCCGCGATCCCCGGCGTTGCGCTGGCTGAATCCGACATCACCACCGGCACCGGCACCCCGCTGACTGCAAACGCCCGCACCGACTTTCGAATCACCGTTCCCAAAGTGGTCTATCTGCGCGTTGGCACCGGTGCAAACCTGGCCGATGACGGCACCATCAACTTGATCGACTTCACCGTTCCTGCCGCCAATCTGGGCGATAGCACTGTGGTTGCTGCCACGCCCGCATCTGGCGATCTGGCCAACGGCGTTGTGACGGCCCGCCTGATCGGCAACAACGGCACGATTACCTTTACCTCGACCACCACCGGTGCTCTGGGCAATGGCGCAGGCGACACGATTTCCTACGATCAAATTTCTACCGCTGCAGCTGTGCTGACTAGCGCTACCGCTCTGCCCGCACCTGCGCTGGCTGATGGTGCGACGACGTCTACCTCCGTGGCACCAGTCTCCGGCAAAGTGGTGAGCCGTGATGCACGCTGGACTTACACTTACCTGAATCAGGCAACTGTCGCCGCAGGTACGTATGGCGGCGTGGACACCAACAACAGCCGCGTGACTTACACGGCCTCGATGCCCTAAGTACACATAGACTTTGTTTGCTGCAAAAAAGGAATGCTGTCATGAAATACTCCTTTATCGCACGCACTGCCGCACTCGCACTGGCCGCCTGTGCGGCTGGTGCTGCATATGCTGAATCTGATATCAATGTCGGCACCGGATCGCCGCTGACGGCAAACGCCCGGCTGGACTTTCGCATCACCATCCCCAAGGTCATCTATCTGCGCGTGGGCACCGGTACGGCGCTGGCTGACAATACCGCCATCAATCTGATCGACTTTGCTCCGGCTGCGGCCTTGCTTGGCAACGGCACAGCAGTAGCCGCCACGGCCGGCTCCGGCGATCTGGGTAACGGCGCGGTAACGGCGCAGGTGATTGGCAACAACGGCACCATCACGTTTACATCGACCACGCTCGGCGCGCTGAACAATGGCGCAGGTGACACGATCT
>JBOFGW010000133.1:0-7555 GCA_051649325.1 Burkholderiaceae bacterium
TCTGGATACGTCGCTGCTGAACCAGATCATTTCGATTCAGCCCGGCATGGCCACGGTGCAAACCGGCGCGCTGATGGGTGACATCAATGATGCGGCGCGCAAGACCGGGCAGCAGCTATGCATGTTTCCCAGCACCGAGCGCATTGCCACGATTGGCGGGTTTATCGCGGGCGGGCACAGCGGCATCGGCTCGATCCGCCACGGCATTTTGAAAGACTCCGGCAACATCAGCCGCATTCGCGTGGTCACGCTTGAGGCGCAGCCGCAGGTGCTGGATTTGCGCGGCGCGGACATTGAAAAAGTGCATCACGCCTACGGCACCAACGGCATCATCACGGAGCTGGATGTGCGGCTGACCGAAGCGATTGACTGGCTGCACGCGATTACGCTGTTTGGCAGCTATGCCGATGTGCTGCGCTTTGGCATGGCGGTGGGCGATTTGGCGGTGAATCAAGGCCGTACGCTCGACGTGTTTCAACTCTCCGCAGTCGAGCGCCGCATCACGCCGTATTACGAAGGCATGCGCGGCAAGCTGCAGGACAAAGACGCCATGTTTGCGCAAGTTTCACCGGTGAGTATTGATGCGTTCAAGGCGCTTGCCGGCCAAATGGGTGGCGAAGTGGCTGTATGCGACACAGAAGCCGCGTTGCTTGCGCAAGACCTGCCATCTGCGACCGAATGCGCCTACAACCACACCACGCTGCAAGCGCTCAAGCGCGACCGCAACGTGACGTATTTGCAGGTGGCGTTTCCGCATCCGTTTTCGATCGATCTGGTTGTGAAGCTCATGGATTTGCTGGGCGACGAGGTGTACATGCACCACGAATTTTCCAAATCCGGCAATGAGCTGGTGGCCTTTGCGCTGCCGCTGGTGCAGTACTTTGATGCGGCGCAGATTCGCCACTTGATCAAGGTGTTTGAAGCGCATGACTGCTGGATATTCGATCCGCACACGTACATTCTGGAAGACGGCGGCATGAAGCAGGTGGACCAAGCGCAGCTTGCCTTCAAGCAACTGGCCGATCCGCATGGGCTGATGAACCCCGGCAAAATGCGCGCCTGGGATGAGCGGCAGGGTGCGCGCGCATGAAGCTGCTGGTCGTGTATTGCCACCCAAATCCTGAGAGCTTTAACGCGGCAATTTGCAAAACCGCCGTGGCAGCGCTCCAGACTGCTGGACACGAAGTGCAGCTCATTGATCTTTACGCAGAGAACTTTAACCCCGTGTTCTCGCGTGAAGAGCGTGCAACCTACATTGAACAAACCCACAAGAACGTTGAAGGCGTGGCCGACCACGTAGCCGCCCTGCAGGCCGCAGAAGGGTTGGTAGTGATTTATCCCACCTGGTACTACGGCCCACCGGCAATGCTCAAGGGTTGGCTGGAGCGGGTGTATCTGCCGGAGATTGCCTTTGGCTTGTCCGGCAGCCGGCACAAGCCGATTGTGGGCAAGCTCAAGAATATCCGGCTCTTTATAGGCATTACCACCTCCGGCTCGCCGTGGTGGTGGCTGAAGATCGTGGGCGATCCGGGCAAGAGCCTGTTTATGAAAGGGTTGCGGCCACTGTATGCACGCATGTGCAAAACGCTGTGGTTGCAGCTATTCTCCATGAACTACGTGACTGAGGCGGAGCGCAAAGCGTTTCTGGCCAAGGTTCAAAAAACGCTTTCGGGGATTGCCGCATGACGCAAAATGTTGCTGCACCGCTGGCCAAATACAGTGCATGGCGTCGCGCGGGTGACTTGGTATTTCTGTCTGGCGTGATTGCGGTGGATCCGGCGGCCGGCAAGATCGTCAAGGGTTATGCGGACATTCCTGCTGATGCACGCAAGCTGCTGGGTGAGACGGGTGAGTTTTCTACCGATATCAAAGAAGGCCCGATTCTTGCGCAAAGCTGGTATGTGCTGGATCGTATCCGCGCCACGGTGGAGTCTGCCGGCGGGCAGATGAGCGATGTGTTCAAGCTGATGCAGTACTTCAAAAACCTGGACCACTTTCCGTACTACAGCCGCGTGCGCAAACTGTTCTTCACGGGCGAGCCGCCGGCATCCACAGTGGTGGAAGTCAGCGGAATGCTGCCCACCGCAGATATTTTGATTGAAGTTGAAGCCACGGCCTATGTGCCGCTGAAAAGATAGGACACCTCTCATGCTGCACGGCTACATTCCACCCAAGCGGTTCTTGCCTTATCTAACGTGGAAAGAAATCGCCGACATGCCGGACAAGGCCAATGTGGTGATTGTGCTGCCGGTGGGTTCTATCGAGCAGCATGGGCCGCATCTGTCCTGCGCGGTGGATACGCAAATCGCCGCGGGTGTAATCGGGCACGCGTTAGCGCGTCTGCCCGATAGCGTACCCGCGTACGCGATGGCACCCATCACCTATGGCAAGAGTGAAGAGCACATTCACTTCCCAGGTACTGTCACGCTGACTGGGCCGACCATGCTGGCGATGATGAATGAGATTGGCGAATCGGTGTATCGCAGTGGCTTTCGCAAGCTGCTGCTCGTCAACGGCCACGGCGGGCAGCCACAGATTATGGAGATGAGTGCGCGTGAACTGCGCATTCGCCATGGCGACTTTATTGTGGTGCCGCACTTCACTTGGCGCGTGCCGCATGTGGCGAGCAAGTTTTTGAGCGAGAAAGAAAAGCGCCTGGCGATGCACGCCGGACATGCGGAGACTGCGATTGTGATGGCACTGGCGCCAGACACGGTGCATATGGATCGCGCGGTTGCGAGCTACCCGCCGGAATTTCCCAGCAAAACCTTGTCAGCCGATGGCCGGCCGGCAGCGGCATGGACTGCGCGCGATTTTGGCCCCAGCGGCGTGATCGGCGACCCGCTGCCATCAAAGCTGGAAGAAGGGCAGGCAATCCTGGATTCGCTGGCCGATAGCTGGGCGCGCGCCATTACAGAGCTGCATCAAATGCGCTGGGCAGACCGGCCCGAAGAATCTTGGGGCGCCAGTGCCTACGCTGGCCACATCACACAGACGTTATAGATTCGCAGGTGCGCGCTTCTGGCACGCAGATTGCACGCTTGGCATGAGCTGTTTTGACTTGGTCCACTAGGAGAATATGGCATGACCCTCGTAAAAACCCTTAGAAGCGTTGCCATTGCAGTCGCCGCGATGGCTGCCGCAGGCCAGGTGGCTGCGCAAGAGAAGTTCACGTTTATGTCTAACTGGTACGCGCAGGCGGAGCATGGTGGCTTTTATCAGGCGCTGGCATCTGGCCTGTACAAGAAAGAGGGGCTGGACGTCACGATCCGCATGGGTGGCCCACAGGTCAACGGCATGCAGCTTCTGGCTGCAGGGCAAATTGATTGTTTCATGGGTTACGACTCGCAGGTGATGAGTTCGCGCGCGCAGGGCATCAACGCCAAGACCGTTGCCGCGTCGTTTCAGAAAGACCCGCAAGTCATCATTGCGCACCCGGAGATCAAGAAAATTGAAGATCTCAAAGGCAAAACCATCCTGATCTCCGCGGCAGCCAACACTACTTACTGGCCATGGATGAAGGCGACCTTTGGTTTTACCGATGCGCAGACGAGGCCCTACACCTTCAGCATTCAGCCGTTCTTGGCCGACAAGAACATTGCGCAGCAGGGGTATTTGTCTTCTGAGCCGTTTGCCATCGAGAAAGAAGGCAAGTTCAAGCCCACCGTATTCTTGCTGGCAGATTTAGGCTGGCCGCAGTATTCCACCAGCATCGTGTGCATGGATGACACCATTGCCAAACGGCCCAAAGCGGTGGCTGCATTTGTCAAAGCATCGATGCAAGGCTGGAAGGACTATTTGACAGGCGATCCATCAGCCGCCAATGCGCTGATCAAAAAAGACAATCCCAACATGACCGATGACAAGATTACCAACGGCATCAAGCTCATGAAAGACATGGGTATTGTGGGCGGCGGCGATGCGGCCAAGATGGGTATTGGCATCATGACTGATGCGCGCATGAAAAAAATGTATGACCTGATGGTGAGCAACAAGCTGCTCGATCCCACCAAAGTCAAGCTGGCGGATACCTACACAACCCAGTTCGTCAAAGATCTCAAAATCCTGCCGTCATTTGAATTTCTTTTGATAGCGGCGACGAGGCTGCCGGTCACCGCAGCCTCGTTTTACGATAGGCCTATGACAGACTCTTCCACGCCCGCAGTCGAAATTCTTTCTGCTGAAAAAACCTATCCCAACGGCACGCAGGCGCTGCTGCCGGTGGATTTGAAGATTCAACCCGGCGAGTTTGTCACGCTGCTTGGCCCTTCGGGCTGTGGTAAGAGCACGCTGCTCAAAATGGTGGCCGGACTGCTTGAGCCGACAGAGGGGCGGATCGCGCTGTGGCGCAAGCCTGTGGCCGAGATGGAATCTACCGGGCACCGCATGTCTTTCGTTTTTCAGGAAGCGACGCTGATGCCCTGGGCCACGGTGCAGACCAATGTGCGCCTGCCGCTGGATTTGAACGGCCATGACCGCAAAACTTCGGATGCAAAGGTGACCGAGGCGCTCAATCTGGTGGGGCTTGAGAAATTCTCGGGCAATCTGCCGCGTGAGCTTTCCGGTGGCATGCAAATGCGTGTCTCAATCGCGCGTGGGTTGGTGACGGACCCGAACTTGTTGTTGATGGATGAGCCCTTCGGCGCGCTGGATGAAATTACACGCAACCGGCTGGATGGCGACTTGCTGCAGCTCTGGCAAAAGAAGAATCTGACGGTGATGTTTGTGACTCACTCTATTTATGAAGCGGTGTATCTGTCTACACGTGTGGTGGTGATGGCAGCGCGGCCGGGCCGGGTGATCGAAACTGTGCCGATTGAAGAGCCGTATCCGCGCGGCCCGGAGTTTCGTGTGTCCACGCAGTTCTCCAAATACGCCAAACACTTGCAGGAAAGTCTGCTGCGCGCCAGCAGTGCAGACGCGGATGAGATGCTGGCATGACTGGCGAGCACGTCAACGCGAAACCAACGGCAACGCCGTGGCTGGCAAACCGTAACTTTCAAAAGGTGTTTTATCCGCTGCTCGTGGCTGTGCTATTGATCGGCCTGTGGCACGGCAGTGTGGTTGCGTTCAAAATTCCGCCGTTTCTGGTGCCTTCGCCATTCTTGGTGCTTGAAACGCTGGTGAAAGATTGGGTGCTGTTGTCCGGCGCGCTCGTCAATACGCTCAAAATCACGATCTTTGCGTTTGTCTGCGCGGTCGTACTGGGCACGCTCATCGCCTTCTTGTTCGTGCAAAGCCGCACGATTGAGACTGCGCTCTTTCCCTATGCGGTGCTGCTGCAAGTCACGCCGATTGTGGCGATTGCGCCGCTGATCATTATCTGGGTCAAAAGCCCAACAGTTTCACTGGTGGTGTGTGCCACTATCGTGGCGCTGTTTCCCATCATCTCCAACACCACGCTGGGCCTGCGCAGTGTCAACCCCGGGTTGGCGAGTTACTTCAAGATGAATCGTGCCAGCCGCACGCAGACGCTGTTTCGCCTGCGTATTCCGAGCGCTTTGCCGTACTTTTTTGGTGGGCTGCGCATCTCCAGCGGGCTGGCATTGATAGGCGCGGTGGTAGCGGAGTTTGTGGCAGGTACCGGCGGCACAGGCACCGGGCTGGCGTATCAGATTTTGTATTCCGGCTATCAGCTCAATATCCCGCGCATGTTTGCGGCGCTGCTGTTGATCACGCTCACCGGCGTTCTGCTGTTTGTGGTGATGGCCATGCTGTCACGCTGGGCGTTGGGGGGCTGGCATGAGAGTGAAATTTCACACGACTAAAGAACACGCCGCCCAATGACTTCTTCGATACTGATCAAAAACGCCCACGCCATTATGACGGGCAAAGCAGGCGGCGCGGCGCGGCATGATGTGGCCGGGCAGGGTGGTGACATTCGCATCGCAGGTGGCGTGATTACCGCGATCGGCCGCTTGACCGCCGGTACGGATGAACAAGTGATCGACGCGACCGATTGCGTGGTGTATCCGGGCGGGATCAATACGCACCATCATTTGTTTCAGAGCCTCCTCAAGGGCATTCCTGCCGGAATCAACTTGGCACTGGTGCCTTGGTTGGCCGCTGTGCCAGTGCCTTATCGCAAGTATTTTGATAATGCACATGCGCTAAGGATCGCTGCGCGCATTGGTATTGTGGAGCTGCTGCTCTCCGGTTGCACCACCGTTGCGGATCATCAATATCACTATTACCCCGGCATGCCCTTTGATGCCAGTGAGGTCGTGTTTGAAGAAGCGGCGCGGCTGGGTGTGCGTTTTGCGCTGCTTCGTGGTGGGCAGACCGTCACGCGCACATTCGATCACGCGCCGCCGCCACAGGCCGCTGCGGAAACCTTGGACGCATTTCTGACAGCGATTGAACAAGATACCAAGCGCTACAACGATCCTGGCCCAATGCCGATGCGGCGGGTGGTCAGCTCCATTACCACGCCCACGTGGTCCTGCAAACCGGAAGAGCTGGATATCATGGCCGCACAAGCGCGCAAGCTCGGCATCCAAATGCATAGTCATTTGAGTGAGACTGCAGACTATGTGCGCTTTTGTAAAGAGGTTTACAACTGTACGCCCGTGCAGTTCGTGGAGGATCACAGTTGGATCGGCCCGGACGTTTGGTACGCACACCTGGTGCATTTGAACGCGCAAGAAGTCAAGCGCTTGGCCGATACAGGTACCGGCATGGCGCACTGCCCGCAGAGCAATTGCCGCTTGGGCTCCGGCATTGCGCCTGCACCGGCGTTGATGGCGCAGGGAGGTGCGGTATCGCTAGCGGTGGATGGCGCTGCCAGCAATGAAGCCGCAGACATGATCAACGAAGCGCACACGGCTTGGATGGTGCACCGTGCAGCGCATGGTGCAGCGGCGATCACGGCAGAAGACGTGATTCACATCGGCACCGCCGGCGGCGCGCGCGTGATGCGCATGCCGGGCGTGGGCACGCTTGAAGTAGGCAAAGCGGCCGATCTGGCGGTGTACAGCCTGGACCATCCACGCTATTTTGGCCTGCACGATGTGGCCGTTGGCCCGGTGGTTGCAGGCGGTGCGGCGCATCTGAAAGCGGTACTTGTGCATGGAAAAGTTGTGGTGCGCGACAACGCAATTCCTGGGCTGGATATGCAGGAATTGCGGCGTGACGCGCAGACCCTTGTCAACCATATGCTCGCGGACATGTGAAGCCATGAAATTCGACTACGACCATCTTGCAACGCTGACGCGGGATTTACCCACGCTTGAGTGGGTGACAGATGCGTCGCGCGTGGAGCGTTTGTCGCAAGACTTTTCTTGGTTCAGCCCTGTGCTTAAGCGCGATCTGGCCGGCAAGAAGGCGGATATTGTGGTCCGCCCCAAAACAGAAGACGAGATCAAGCAGGTGGTGGGCGCGTGCGCAGCGCGCGGTATTCCCATCACCGTACGCGGCAGTGGCACCGGCAATTACGGCCAGTGCACGCCGCTGTTTGGCGGCGTGCTGCTGGATCTATCAGCGTTCAATCAGTTCTTGTGGTGCAAGGATGGCGCAGGGCGCGCGCAGGCCGGCATCCGCATGGGTGACTTTGACC
>JBOFGW010000134.1:0-3847 GCA_051649325.1 Burkholderiaceae bacterium
AGTGCCAGCGGGAATCGCTTTGAACGGTGCTGCAGATCAGCGCGTGGTGCGACGACAGATCACCGGGCGTAGCTGGCCGGCCACGTTGCGCAAGGTAGTGCGGCGCCGCAACGACTGACCACGGGTTTTGACCCAAATACCGCGCGCCCAATGTGGAATCCGTCAGCCGGCCCATGCGAATCGCTACATCGACCCCTTGCTCAACCATGTTCACAATGTGATCGTCAAACAAAATTTCGATCTGCACTTTTGGATTGAGCTTGAGAAAGCGCAGCACCAGCGGCGCCAAAACGCGCCTGCCAAAATCCATTGTTGTGCTGATGCGAATGCCTCCTTGCACTTGCGACTGCATCAGCGCAGCCACAGTTTCGGCCTCTTCTACATGATGTGCGATGAGTTTGCACT
The DNA here is from genome assembly GCA_051649325.1 of Burkholderiaceae bacterium. Lineage (GTDB taxonomy): Bacteria > Pseudomonadota > Gammaproteobacteria > Burkholderiales > Burkholderiaceae_C > JBJOQV01. The sequence goes on from JBOFGW010000134.1 coordinate 406, forward strand.
TTTCGTAGTACAGCGCACCAACCTCGGTAGGCGACACACCATGCGTGCTGCGATGCAGTAGCCGGGAACCCAGCTGCTTTTCAAGTTGGGCCACCAGCTTTGTGGCAGACGGTTGCCCCATGCCAACATCAGCGGCGGCTTTGCTGAAAGAGCCCAAGTCCACTACACGGACAAAGAGTTTCATCGCCTGGAGGTTTGCCATGCATAAAGTAGACCAGCGAACCGACGCGCTTGCAATATTCCGCCAAGGAATTAACGTAATTCCGCCAGTGTTACTTCCACGGACCGGCTTTGCTCGGAGATGATGCGAAGCAAGTGGCCGCATTGCCACAGCAAATACAACGGCAAGTTGCAGACGCTAAAGTCGGCGCAGCCAACAAAGATCAGGGAGACCACCGATGAAACGATTGCCCACCCATGTGCTTGCCATAAGCCTACTGGCGGCCATGCTGCCTGAAATGGCGATAGCGCAAAGCTTCCCCAGCAAACAGCCGATTCGTTTACTGGTGCCGTTTGCTCCGGGTGGCACAACCGATTTGCTGGCGCGGGTGATTGCGCCCAAGATGGGCGCCGCGCTGGGCCAAACCGTTATTGTGGAGAACAAGGCCGGTGCTGGTGGCGCCATCGGCGCGGCGGAAGTCGCTAAGGCTGCACCCGACGGCTACACGCTGCTGATGTCGTCTGTTTCCACCATGGCGACGAATCCAGCGATCAATCCGAAGACGCCTTATGACCCAATCACCGACTTTGTTCACATCATCAACGTTGCTGCAACGCCCAATGTGATTGCGGTTCACCCGTCGTTTCCGTCCAAAGACTACAAAGATTTTGCAGAACGACTGCGCAAAGAGCCTGGCAAACATAGCTATGCATCGGCAGGTTCTGGAAGCGTGGGGCACTTGTTGGCCGAGTTGTACAAAAGCACGGCAAAGGTGCACATTACCCATATTCCTTACCGCGGCTCCGGACCCGCCCTGAACGACACAGTTGCGGGGCAGCTGGCGATGGTGGTAGACAACTTGCCCACTGCGCTGCCGTTCATTCTGGACAAGCGCTTGGTTCCAATCGTGGTCGCAGCGCCGAAGCGGCTCGCCCAGCTACCCAATGTGCCCACGTTCACCGAAGTGGGGTTGGCACCGGTAGATCGTATGTCGTTTCTGGGAGTATCTGCGCCAAAAGGCACGCCCACTGACGTTGCCGAGAAGTTGAACGCTGCCGTCAAGACCGCGCTGGCAGATCCGGCGGTCAAAGCGCGCATCGAAGGTGCTGGTGCCATAGTGGTGGGCAACTCCGCGGCTGAATATCAGCGGCAAATCAAAGACGAATTCGACATCTATAAGCGAGCAGTCAAAGAACAGCGCCTGCAACTGGACTGAATCTCGCAGAACAAGCGTTTTCTCCACTGACAGTCAGTGTCTCGCACTGGCTGCCTGCTCTCCTCACGACGTGACCACACCATGCCTCAGTTCGCCGCCAATCTGACCATGCTGTTTACCGAGCTGCCGTTTCTGGATCGGTTTGCAGCCGCAGCCAAAGCCGATTTCAAAGCGGTCGAGTTTCTTTTTCCGTACAGCTATGCGATCGAAAACATCAAGGATCGCTTAGAAACCAATGGATTGACATTGGTACTTCACAATCTGCCCGCAGGCAACTGGGAAGCCGGCGAGCGCGGAATCGCCTGCCTGTCCGACCGAGTTGAGGAGTTCCGCAAGGGAGTTGCTACCGCTATTCACTACGCCAAAGGCTTAGGGGCGCTTCAACTCAACTGCTTGGCAGGCAAAGCGCCAGCAGGCGTAGATGCCAATTTGCTGCGCCAGACCTTTGTGAGCAACCTGCGCTATGCGGCCAAGGAGCTGGGTGCAGCGGGTCTGCGTTTGTTGATCGAACCCATCAATACCTACGACATCCCCGGCTTTTATTTGAACCGCACGCAGCAAGCCTTGGACATATTGGATGAGGTAGGCGCAGACAACGCATTTGTGCAATATGACTTCTACCATGCCCAGCGCATGGAGGGCGAACTTGGGGCGACCGTCAAGCGACACTTGGCGCGGATCGGTCATATGCAGTTGGCCGACAACCCCGGGCGCAACGAACCAGGCACCGGGGAAATCAACTACGCCTGGTTATTCAAGCATTTAGACACGATCGGGTACACCGGTTGGGTTGGCTGCGAATACAAGCCGGCCGCCTCGACCTTGGCTGGCCTCGCCTGGCGCCAAACGCTCGCGCAATAGCGCATACGAACAGCCTGACGCAACACACGCGCAGTGCAGACGCGTTTATTCAAAGGATCGGCAGATGGCATCACAACCTCAAAAAATCGGATTTATCGGCCTGGGTACGATGGGTACACCGATGGTCGGGCATCTCATTTCCGCGGGGCACAAAGCGTTTGTACACACCCGCAGGCAAACGCCGGCTTCAGTTGCTGCTACTTCGGCAAAGACATGCGCTACCCCACGCAGCGTGGCGGAGCAGGCAGACATTGTTTTCATGATGTTGCCCGACACGCCTGATGTTGAAACTGTTTTGTTTGCAGAAAACGGGGTGGCAGCCGGCCTCTCGCCAGGCAAGGTTGTGGTTGACATGAGCTCGATCTCACCGATCCGTACAAAAGAGTTCGCGCAGCGCATTCATGCACTCGGCTGCGGCTACTTGGATGCTCCAGTATCAGGCGGAGAAATGGGTGCAAAAAACGCCAGCTTGTCCATCATGGTCGGCGGGCCTGAGGATGTGTTCATCAGAGTCAGGCCGCTATTTGAACTCATGGGCAAGAACATCACGCTGGTGGGTGGCAACGGCGATGGCCAAACGGCAAAAGTAGCCAACCAGATCATCGTGGCGCTGAACATTGAGGCCGTGGCCGAAGCGCTGCTGTTTGCTGCCAAGGCCGGCGCCGACCCCGCGCGCGTGCGCCAGGCGCTGATGGGCGGATTTGCTTCATCCAAGATTTTGGAAGTGCACGGCGAACGAATGATCAAGCGGACTTTTGATCCGGGTTTTCGCATTGAGCTGCATCAAAAAGACTTGAACCTGGCGCTTTCCAGTGCGCGCGCTTTGGGTGTTTCCCTGCCAAATACCGCTATGGCCCAGGAACTTTTCAATACCTGCAGCGCTCACGGAGAGCAAACATGGGACCACTCTGGCATGGTGCGCGCCCTGGAGCGGTTGGCTAACTATACGATTAGATAGTAAGCGAGCTGATCTCGCGCTCGGCATGAGCGCTAGCTCAATGGAGTGAGGCGGCTTTGTTGAGTACACCGCTTTGCGTTTAATCCAGCTTTTGAAACAAAAAAAGCAGCCCAGTGGCTGCTTTTTAGCTTCAAAGGCCTGAACGCTTGCCAGCGTTCAGGCCATGATTCCTTCCGCTTAATTCCGCGTTTGATCAACCAACTTATTTCGCTTGATCCAAGGCATCATCGCCCGCAGCTTCTCGCCC
>JBOFGW010000135.1:0-3834 GCA_051649325.1 Burkholderiaceae bacterium
ACGCTCAAAAACCTCAAGATGAAACCGCCCAAGGCCAATCCGGCGTTTGCAAATGTGGTTGTAGAGTAGGTCTACGAAATATCCATAAGGGTTTTGAGGCAAAAATGGCTCAAAACCCGCATGGATATTGCGTACGCTATGTTTTTCTGCGATTCCGCCAGCGCTTGATAGAACGCCAGCGCCACACCAGCTCTACGACAAAGTAGGTCAGCGCGCCGCCCACCACGGCAAACACCACAATGCCCACCACCAGCGGCAAGCCGTAGTGGCTGATGGTGTGCCAGCCGGACATCCACCAGCTCACATCATGGTCAAGCGGTGGTGGCGTGCTGCCGTTTTTGCCCAGCAACCAGCTGCCGACGCGGTACTCGCCATACAGCACTGGCGCGAGCGTGAGCGGGTTGGTCACAAACGTGGCGCCCGCGGCCACTGGCACATTGGCGCGCGTCATCATGGCTGTGAATGCGGCAAAGAAAATTTGCAGCACCGGGACAAGAAAGGCCCAGAAGATGCCGATGGCCGCGCCCTTGGCCACCGAGCGGCGGGTCATGTGCCACAGCGCAGGATGAATCAGTCGCGGTGCCCAGGGCTTGAGCCAGCGGTGCGAAGCCAGCTCTTCCTGCGTGGGCAGGTGTTTATCGAACCAGTTGGGTTTGCGACTCAAAAGCCCACCGCTTGTCCGTCACGGCGGCTATCGCTGGCCGCCACGTAGCCGTCTACCGCCGGATCGCCCAGGCGCCAGATGAACTGGCCGCTGCCAAAGTCCATGTAGCTATCAAATGCTTGCGTGATTTGATGGCCGCGCGATTTGAGTTCGGCCAGCACGCCTGCATTCATTGCCGCTTCAACCTCGATGTCCGTACCTTGCATGAACTTCCAGCGCGGTGCATCGCACGCGGCTTGCGGTTGCTGGTGTGCAAGCAGCATGCGCAGCAGTGTTTGCACGTGGCCTTGCGGTTGCATGTTGCCGCCCATCACACCGAAGCTCATCACGGGCTGCCCGCCTTTGGTTAAGAAGGCTGGGATGATGGTGTGGAAAGGCCGCTTGCCTGGCGCCACCACATTCGGGCTTGCCGCGTCGAGCGAAAACCCATGCCCACGATTTTGCAGCGACACACCATAGCCCGGCACCACGCAGCCAGAACCAAAGCCCATGTAGTTGGATTGAATCAAGCTGACCATCATGCCGCTGGCATCTGCGGTGGTCAGGTAAATCGTGCCGCCGCCGGGCGGTTTGCCGGCGGCAAAGGCCTGCGCTTTGCGCATGTCGATCAGTTTGGCGCGGTCTTTCAAATATGCGGCGTCAAGCATCTGTGCAGGCGTTACGTCCATGCTGCGCGCATCGGCCACATATTTGTACACGTCCGCAAAGGCGAGCTTCATCGCCTCGATGCCGACGTGCTGCCAGTCGGCGCTATCGACCGTCATGTTGAAAATGTCGCTGTGTTGCAAGATGCCCAGCGCGATCAGCGCGGCAATGCCTTGGCCGTTGGGCGGAATTTCATGCAGCGTGTGGCCGGCAAAATCCTGGCTGATCGGGGTGACCCACTCGGGTTGATAGCTCGCAAGATCGGCCACGGTCATCGCGCCGCCATGCGCGTGCAAGTGCGCGGCGATGGCGTGAGCAATCTCGCCGCGATAAAACGCTTCGCCCTTGGTTTGCGCGATCAGCTTGAGTGTTTTGGCCGCGCTGGCCAGCACAAAATGTTCACCCACCTGCGGGGCGCGGCCCTTGGGTAGAAAATGCTGCGCAAAACCCGGCAAGTCTTTGAGCTGCGGTTCACCCAGCTTCCATTTGTCTTGCACCAGCGGCGTGACTGCGTAGCCGCGCTCTGCATATTCAATCGCCGGTGCGAGCAAATCCGCAAACGGCAGTTTGCCCAGCTTGCCATGCAGCGCTGCCCAGCCGGCCACGGCGCCGGGAACGGTCACCGTATCCACACCGCGCAGCGGGCGGTTTTTGGTGAGGTCGGGTCCGTATTTTTTGGCGAAGTAATCGAGCGTCCAGGCCGCGGGCGCGGTGCCGCTGGCGTTGAGGCCATGCAGCTGCTTGCCGTCCCACACAATCGCAAAGTTGTCGCTGCCCAGGCCGTTGCTGCAGGGCTCGGTGATGGCGATGGCCGCGGCCGCGGCGATGGCTGCATCCACCGCGTTGCCGCCGCGCGCAAGCATCGATAGGCCGGCTTGCGCGGCCAGTGGCTGACTCGTGGCGACCACGTTGCGCGCAAACACAGGCGTGCGCGTGGTCGGGTAGGGGTTGATCCAATCAAAAGGCATGGGCGGCTTTGCGGCAGGAGTCGGTACAGAGCATGGGCGCACACCGTTTGTCGGAAACAATGTGCGAGTTATGCAAACGCCGCAGTTTATCCGGCTGGCTCACAAATAAGCGCAAGCGCTGTAAATGTCTTGGCCTGGACTGGCCGCACCGCAATTTGTACTTGCAGTACGCAATATTCATGCGGGTTTTGAGCCAGTTTCGGCTGAAAAAGCGCATGAATACTGCGTAGAGGTAAGCCTATTATTTGCTGTTACTCATCATGCTGCAGCGTAGGAGCCTTGCTGTATCGCTTATTTGCAGGACGCCTTCACAGGTCATGCCCATGAACTCCACTAGGGTTTGCACGGTCACAGCCTAGATTCGCGTTTGTTGGGAGAGACCACATGCCAGTGTTTGGGCACATGAGCGGCAAAGCCGCATCGCTTTTGGCCGCGTGCGCACTGCTTGCAGCGTGCGGCGGCGAAAAGCAAGACGACGATAACGGCACCTCGCCGCCACCCACAGCAAGCAGTCCTGCGCCAAGCCCTGGCGCGTCACCAGCGCCCACAGCTTCGCCAAGGCCGACTGCAACTCCGTCGGGGTCGCCCGCGCCCACACCGTCTGGTTCACCAGCACCCACGCCTTCATCCACACCGGTGCCGTTTTCTGCCGCGCCGCTGCAAGCGCGGGTATTGCTGTCATACCAATACTCCAACGCCGTGGGTGATTTGCTTGGGCCGGCGGCGCGCGCCGCAGTCAAGCCAATTGACGATGCGATTATCAATGGCTCGAGTTCCGTGGGCGCAGCATCACTCGCTGTTTCGCGCGCGGCTGTAGAAACATTTGAGACCAATGCGTTTGCAGCCGCGCAAGCTGCGTTGAAAGACGCTGCGAGCAAAGCCAAGCTGATCACCTGCACGCCGGCTTCGCCTACTGACGATGCGTGCCTGACTATCGTGCTCACCAGCTTTGGCAACCGCGCGTTTCGCCGCGCCATTACCGCTGAAGAATTGACGGCGTGGAAGAACGTGGCCAAATCTGCCGCCACCGGCTATTCCAGCTTTGACAAAGGCGTGGAATTTGCCATGGCCGGCATGCTGCAATCGCCCGCCTTTATGTACATGGCCGAGCAAGGCGTGGCCGACGCGCAGCGCCCCGGCATGGTGAAGTACACCGGCCATGAGATGGCCGCGCGCATGGCGTTCTTTTTGCTCGGCTCCACGCCGCCCGATGCGCTGCTTGCCGCAGCAGCCAGCGGCCAGCTTGATACCGTGGCAGGCGTGCGTGCGCAGGCCGCGGCCCTGCTGGATGCACCTGCCGCGCGCACCGCGCTGGACCGTTTGTTTGGCGAATGGCTCGCGTTTGATGAAGTGACGCATGTGGGCAAAGACTCCGCCCTGTACCCCGGCTTTAACAAATCGCTGGCGCAGGCGATGCGGCAAGAAAGCCTGCTCACGATCAACGCGATCGCGGCCGATCCCAAGCGCAACTTTTTGGATATTTTCGATGCCAACTTCACCTTCGTGAACAAAGCGCTGGCTGCGCACTACGGCTACGCAGCGCCCGCGACGGATGAT
>JBOFGW010000136.1:0-8789 GCA_051649325.1 Burkholderiaceae bacterium
GGCGCTTCACCTTTAAGGACGTTTCGTCCGTTGGATGCGGTTAAGGAAAACCTCCGCGACACGGCTTTACCGAATAGCGGACTGCTGATCAAAGAGCGAATTGACCTTCACAGTATAGAAGAGCTTGCCGCGAAATTGCGACATGGGCGTGACGCGCTGCGCAAATTTTGACCGGAACTCACAGTGCTCTACGCAATATCCATGCGCCTTTTCAGGAAAAAATGGCTGAAAACCCCTATGGATATTGCGTACTCATATTATTTAAGCGCCTTGGCGGCAACCCAAACACAGGCCGCAGCTCTGCATCGCGTAAAGTGCTACGCAGGTTATTTTGTATCACTTCGCGACATTCATGGACCACGTAGATTGCATCGTCATTGGCGCAGGCATTTTGGGCCTGGCCGTGGCACGCACGCTTGCCCTGCGCGGCCATGAGGTGATTGTGCTGGAGCAGGAAAACGCCATCGGCACCGGCGTTTCGTCCAGAAATAGCGAGGTGATTCACGCCGGCATCTACTACGCACCTGGCTCGCTCAAAGCAACGCTGTGTGTGCGCGGCAAACATCTGCTGTACGAATACTGTGCGCAGAGAAACATTGCACACAGGCGCTGCGGCAAATTGATTGTCAGGACGCGGCCAGAAGAAGATGCCAAACTGCACACACTCATGCAGCGCGCCAGCGCCAATGGGGTGACGGATCTACAGTTTCTTTCGCCGGATGAGGCGCGCACGCTTGAGTCGCAACTGCGCTGCACTAGCGCCCTGCTCTCGCCTTCCAGTGGCATTGTCGACAGCCATGGTCTGATGCTCAGCCTGCTCGGCGATGCGCAAAACGCCGGCGCATTGCTCGCGCTGAAAAGCGGCTTTGACCGCGCATATTTGCAAGGCGATCTATGGCGCGTTCAGACAGGCGGTGAAGCGCCTTTTGAATTGACAGCCAACTGGCTCATCAACTGCGCGGGGCTGAACGCACAAACCGTAGCGCAGCGCATGGAAGGATTTGATCCGGCGCACATTCCCACACCGCATTGGGCCAAGGGCCACTACTTTTCACTGAGCGGCCGTGCGCCGTTTTCGCGCCTGATCTACCCGGTGCCGGCAGACGGCGGGCTTGGCGTGCATCTCACGCTTGATCTGGGCGGGCAAGCCAAATTTGGGCCGGACGTTGAGTGGTTGCAAACCGCAAGTGACGCCGCATCGCTGGACTACACAGTTGATCCGCAGCGCGCAGCTTCTTTCTACCGGGAAGTGCGCCACTATTGGCCAGCGCTGCCTGACGATGCATTGCAACCTGCCTACAGCGGTGTGCGGCCCAAACTCTCTGGCCCCGGTGAAGACGCTGCGGACTTTTGCATTCTTGGCCCAAGCGAACATGGCGCGCCGGGCGTGCTGCAATTGTTTGGCATTGAATCGCCCGGACTGACTAGCGCACTAGCACTGGCAGAGCTGGTTGCCACACGAATCTCTGAGCAATAAAAAAAGCCGTGCAACCTGCACGGCTTTAGTTTGGGCAAAACTGCTGGAATGGCTTAGCGCTGCGCGATTGGCTTTACATCACGCTTGGTGGCGCCGTTGAACAGTTGGCGTGGCCGGCCGATTTTGTACTCGGGATCGGCCAGCATCTCATTCCACTGCGCGATCCAGCCCACCGTGCGCGCCAGCGCGAAGATGCCGGTGAACAAACTGGTCGGAATGCCCAGCGCGCGCTGCACAATGCCGGAGTAGTAGTCCACATTCGGGTACAGCTTGCGGCTGACGAAGTAATCGTCTTCCAGCGCAATCTTTTCCAGCTCCATCGACAGCTTGAACAGCGGATCATTCTCAAGACCCAGCTCGGCCAGCACTTCTTTGCAGGTTTGCTGCATCAGCTTGGCGCGTGGATCAAAGTTTTTGTACACGCGGTGACCAAAGCCCATCAGTCGCACGCCGGAGTTTTTGTCCTTGGCGCGCTCCATGAACTCACCCACTTTGGCAAGGCCACCGTTGGCCTGCAAGTCTTCGAGCATGTTCAAGCATGCTTCGTTGGCGCCGCCGTGCGCCGGCCCCCACAAACAGGCTACGCCCGCGGCAATTGCAGCAAACGGGTTGGTACCCGATGAGCCGCACAGGCGCACCGTGGAGGTGGACGCATTCTGCTCATGATCCGCATGCAAGGTAAAAATACGGTCCAGCGCACGCACCAGCACGGGATTGGGTTTGTATTCTTCAGCCGGCACTGCAAACATCATGCGCATGAAGTTGGCGGTGTACGACAAGTCATTGCGCGGATACACCATCGGCTGGCCAACCGTGTACTTGTAGGTCATGGCCACCAGCGTGGGCAGTTTGGCGATCAGGCGAATCGCAGAAATCTCACGCTGCTTGAGATCATTGATGTCCAGCCCGTCGTTGTAGAACGCACTCATCGCACCCACCAGGCCGGTCAACACCGCCATCGGATGCGCGTCGCGGCGAAAGCCGCGCAGGAAAAACTGCATTTGCTCGTGCACCATGGTGTGCTTGGTCACGCGATCGACAAAATCATTGCGCTGCGCCTGATTGGGCAACTCGCCGTTGAGGATCAGGTAGCAAGTTTCAAGATAGTCGCAGTTGGTCGCCAGCTGCTCGATCGGATAGCCGCGGTATTGCAGCTCGCCCTTGTCACCGTCGATATAAGTGATCTTGGATTGACACGCCGCGGTGGACATAAACCCCGGGTCATAGGTGAACTTGCCGGTCGAACCATAGAGCTTGCGAATATCAATCACATCCGGCCCAACTGTGCCTTTATAGATAGGCAGTTCAACCGAGGGCGATCCATCCGAAAAAGAAAGGGTCGCTTTTGTATCTGACGGCGTCATGGGGCTTCCTTGTTGTTTATAAGGGGCAAATAGGGTCGGCATAATGGTTTTTCTACACCCTTCGCAGCTGATTGAGCACACGTAGTGCGTGCACATTTTCCGGCACGGGTTCAAGTTCGGTGCGGGCCAAAATCAAATCCATCAATTCGTTGTCTGTCAATTCGAGCAGCTCGGTTAAACCTTCAACGTCCTGCGGCGTCATCGCTGCGCAGTGCTTGGCAAAAAAACGTTCCAACACCAAATCGTTTTCCAGTAAGCCGCGGCGTGCGCGCCACTTAAGGCGGCCTAGTGCTGCCTGGTCTAGCGTTGAGCGTCCCGCGTCTAGCGTATCGGAACGCGGACGCTGGACGCCAGACACTGGACGCTCGACCGATTCCATCACACCGCCCTGCGAACCATCAGCTCTTTGATCTTGCCAATCGCGCGCGTGGGGTTCAGCCCTTTGGGGCAAACGTCCACGCAGTTCATTATCGTGTGGCAGCGGAACAGGCGATACGGATCTTCAAGATTGTCCAGCCGCTCAGCGGTGGCCTGGTCGCGGCTGTCTGCAATAAAGCGGTAGGCCTGTAGCAAGCCGGCCGGGCCGACGAATTTGTCAGGGTTCCACCAGAAGCTTGGGCAGCTTGTCGAGCAGCAGGCGCACAGAATGCATTCGTACAGACCATCCAGCTCTTCACGCTCCTGCGGCGTTTGCAGGCGCTCTTTTTCGGGCGGAATGGTGTCGTTGATCAGGTACGGTTTGATCGAGTGGTACTGCTTGAAGAACTGCGTCATGTCCACGATCAAATCGCGGATCACCGGCAGTCCTGGCAGCGGCTTGAGCACCACGGGTTCTTTCAGTTCGCGCAGGTTGGTGATGCAGGCCAAGCCGTTTTTGCCGTTGATATTCATCGCATCAGAACCGCACACGCCTTCGCGGCACGAGCGGCGCAAAGACAAGCTGTCATCCACCGTCTGCTTGATACGCATGAGTGCATCAAGCAGCATTTTGTCGGTAGGCTCCAGCGTAACTTCGATGTCCTGCATGCGCGGTGCATCGCCGCTGTCCGGGTCATACCGGTAGATGCGAAACTTCATCACCCGTTTGCCGGCCGCCGCACTACCCACCGCCTGCAGTTCTGTTGAATCGTTGGCGCTCATGTCAATACTTCCTTAGAACGTACGTTTTTTGGGTTGGAAGGTTTCTACCGTCAGCGGCTTCATGTTGACCGGCTTGTAGTCAAGGCGGTTGCCTTCGCTGTACCACAGCGTGTGCTTGATCCACTCGCCGTCATTGCGTTCCGGAAAGTCACTGTGCGCATGCGCGCCACGGCTTTCTTTACGCGCTTCGGCAGATACGATGGTCGCCTTGGCCGTTTCCACCAAGTTATCCAGTTCAAGCGCCTCTACCCGCGCGGTGTTGAACACTTTGGATTTGTCGCCTAGATAAATGTTCTGCGCGGCCTGCGCTAGTTCATTGATCTTGACCACGCCTTCAGCCAGCAGCTTGCTGGTGCGAAAAACGCCGCAGTGCTTTTGCATGGCATCGCGAATATTCTGCGCAACCACTTGGCTATTTTCACCGGAGGTGGACGCATCCAGCTTGGCGAGGCGCGCCATCGATTTGTCAGACGCATCCGCCGGCAAATCTTTGTATTCCTTGGCGACCTTGCCAGTCTTGAACTGTTCAACGATATGGTTACCCGCCGCGCGGCCAAACACCACCAGGTCAAGCAGGGAGTTGGTACCCAAGCGGTTTGCGCCATGCACACTCACGCACGCGCACTCACCGACCGCATACAAACCATTCACAATCGAATTCGGGTTGCCGTCTTTGGGCGCGACCACCTGGCCGTAGTAGTTGGTGGGAATGCCGCCCATCTGATAGTGAATCGTCGGCACGACTGGAATCGGCTCCTTGATCGGATCGACATTCGCGAACTTGATCGCAATTTCGCGGATACTTGGCAACCGCTTCATGATGGTCTCTGCACCGATATGGCTCAGATCCAGCAGCACGTAATCGCCATTGGGGCCGCAGCCACGGCCTTCTTTGATTTCCTGGTCCATCGAGCGCGAGACAAAATCGCGCGGCGCGAGGTCTTTCAACGTCGGCGCATAGCGTTCCATAAACCGCTCGCCGTCTTTGTTGCGCAGCACGCCGCCTTCGCCGCGCACGCCTTCGGTAATTAGCACGCCCGCGCCGGCCACGCCGGTGGGATGGAACTGCCAGAACTCCATATCTTCCAGCGGAATACCAGCGCGTGCCGCCATGCCCATGCCGTCACCGGTGTTGATGAAGGCGTTGGTGGAAGCCGCCCAGATCCGCCCCGCGCCGCCGGTGGCAAACACGGTGATCTTGGCCTCAAGGATCATCACCTCACCGGTTTCCATCTCGTACGCCACCACGCCAACGCAATCGCCATCAGCGTCGCGAATGATGTCCAGCGCCATCCACTCGACAAAAAACTGCGTGCGGGCCGCAACATTCCGCTGATAGAGCGTGTGCAGCAGCGCATGGCCGGTGCGGTCTGCAGCTGCGCAAGCGCGCGCAACAGGTTTTTCGCCGAAGTTAGCGGAGTGGCCGCCAAAGGGCCGCTGATAAATCGTACCGTCCGGGTTGCGGTCAAACGGCATGCCAAAGTGCTCCAGCTCGTACACGACTTTGGGCGCTTCGCGGCACATAAACTCGATGGCGTCTTGGTCGCCCAGATAGTCCGAGCCCTTGACGGTATCAAACATGTGCCAATACCAGTTGTCTTCACTCATGTTGCCGAGCGACGCGCCGATGCCGCCTTGTGCCGCCACGGTGTGCGAGCGGGTAGGAAACACCTTGGACAGCACGGCCACATTCAAACCTGCGTTAGCCAGTTGCAGCGATGCGCGCATGCCCGCACCACCGGCGCCGATGATCACAGCGTCAAAGCGGCGGCGCGGCAGAGAACTTTTCACGGCAGTCATTTCTTACACTCTCCAGAGAATCTGCACCGCATACCCCAGGCAGCCCACCAGCCACAAAATCGTGAGTGCCTGCAGCCCCAAGCGCACGCCAGTGGGCTTCACATAGTCCATCCAAATATCGCGCATGCCCACCCACACGTGCCACAGCAGCGACACGATGGTGACAAAGGTGAGAATCTTCATCCACTGATTGGCGAACAAGCCGGCCCAGGCTGCATAACCGGTGCCTTTGCTAGCCAAAAAAGCGACGAGAAGCACGATGGTGAAAACTGCCATCACTACAGCCGTGATGCGCTGGGAAAGCCAATCCTTAAAGCCGTAGTGCGCGCCCACCACGAGGCGCTTGGGGCCGATGTTGTTTGCGCCGCTCATCAAAACACTCCAAACAATTTGAGGGCCACCAGCAAGGTCAGCGGCAGGCTGACGGCAAACACCGCAATCGCCGTGTGTTTGCCCTGCTCTTTTTCAATACCCATGTGCATGTCCATGAACAAATGGCGGATGCCGGCTGCAAGGTGATGCAGGTAAGCCCAGGCCAGCGCCAGGCAAATCAGCTTGACCCACCACTGCGACATGAAGCCGACAAATTTGCCGTAGGAAATTTCACTCGTCAGGCTGCGCTCAAACAAAAACAATGCGAAGGGCAGTAGCAGAAACATCAGCGCACCGCTGACGCGATGCAAAATTGAAATCCAGCCCGCCAGCGGCAGACGATACGTAGTCAGGTCTGTGAAGGCGTTGATGTTCCGGTAGACCGGGCGTGGTTTGGTGGAGCTTGTCATGGTTGCAGGTAATCCCTCAACAACGTGATGTGATTATTCTTTTGTGCAGTACGGCATTTTGGTGGATTTTGGCCGTGACCTCAAATCAACTCGTTCAAATAGTGAAAATGCTCTGTTTGGTACCAGCCGCGGCGCAATTCCACCGGTTTGTCCGAGTAAGTGAACGACAAGCGTTCGACAAAGAGTACTGCTGTGCCGGGTTTGACGGCCAACGCTTCCGCAACTTCTGTGTCGGCATACACCGCTTTGAGCTTTTCTTGCGCGCGAATCATGCGCACGCCAAATTCGGTCTCAAACAATGCGTACATCGGCCCTTTGTAGTCAGTGACGCGCTCTGCTGACAGGCCTTTGAAGAGTTGCCCCGGCAGCCAGATTTCGTCCAGCACCAGCGGCGCGCCGTCGGCGCTAAGCACGCGGCGTACGGCCGCAGCGGTATCGCCAGCTTTCAGTTCAAGCTGGCGCGCAATATCGGCCGGCGCACGCAGCCGCTTGCAGTCCAGCACCTTGCTTTCCAGCGGATGCGGCTCGCCCGCGTCCGGCCGCAGCCGCAAAAACCGAAAATGCGCGCGCGCTTCCTGGTGTGTGGCAACAAACGTGCCCTTGCCTTGGCGGCGAATTAACAGATGTTCCGCCGCCAGCTCATCAATGGCTTTACGCACAGTGCCTTGGCTGACCTTGAAACGCGCCGCCAGCTCAATTTCAGACGGAATTAGCTCCCCCGGCTTCCACGCGCCGGATTGCAGGCCCTGCATAATCAGCGCTTTGATCTGCTCGTACAGCGGGCTGAAGGTCGGCGCCGCAGAATTTGGCGTTGAGCCGAGTGCTGAATCAGCAAGTTGGGGGTTGGCAGCCATGCGGTAATTGTCCCATGCGGCCACAAACCGCGTCCAGATTTGATGTTGATTTAATCATATCTTATATAAGACATATGATATAGTTAAACAAAGCGCGGGCCGGCGATGCAAAGTAGCGCAGCGCGTAAACTGCGACGCAGCAATTTCCGCCGAATTTAAACGCTACTTCCAGAAAATCTGCATAGGAGAGTTTCATGTCCAAAGCCCCCATGCGCGTCACCGTCACCGGCGCCGCTGGCCAAATCGGTTATGCCCTGCTGTTTCGCATCGCCTCCGGCGAAATGCTCGGCAAAGATCAGCCTGTGATCCTGCAACTGCTTGAAATTCCCGATGAAAAAGCGCAAAAAGCGCTCTCCGGCGTGATGATGGAGCTGGAAGACTGCGCCTTTCCGCTACTCGCGGACATGACTGCGCATGGCGATCCGATGACGGCCTTCAAAGATACCGACATCGCCCTGCTCGTAGGCGCCCGCCCGCGTGGCCCCGGCATGGAGCGCAAGGATCTGCTCGCTGCCAACGCACAGATTTTTACCGCGCAAGGCAAGGCCATGAACGCGGTGGCCAAGCGCACTTGCAAGACCCTCGTGGTCGGTAACCCGGCCAACACCAACGCGTACATCGCGATGAAATCTGCGCCAGATATTCCCGCGAAAAACTTCACCGCCATGCTGCGGCTGGACCATAACCGCGGGCTGAGTCAACTGGCCGCGCGCGCAAAAGTCGCAGTGTCGGACATCGAAAAATTCTGCGTCTGGGGCAACCACTCGCCCACGATGTACGCGGATTACCGCTTTGCCACCGTCAAAGGCAAATCGCTCAAAGACATGATTGCGGACGAAACCTGGAACCGCGAAACCTTCCTGCCCAAAGTCGGCAAGCGCGGCGCGGCGATTATTGAAGCGCGCGGGCTGTCTTCCGCCGCCTCCGCCGCCAACGCCGCGATTGACCACGTGCATGACTGGGTGCTGGGCACCGGCGAGAAGTGGGTGACCATGGGCATCCCGTCAGACGGTTCTTACGGTATTCCCAAAGAGACCATGTTCGGCTACCCGGTCACCTGCGCGGGTGGCGAATACAAGATCGTGCAAGGTCTGCCAATTGATGAATTCAGCCAGCAGTGCATCAACAAAACGTTGGCGGAGCTGAATGAAGAAAAAGATGGTGTGAAGCACTTGCTGTAAACGGTTTGCGTCATTTCCGAAAAGAGATGACGCAATATCCATGAGCCTTTTGAGGCAAAAATGGCTGAAAAGGCGCATGGATATTGCGTAGATAGAGTTTGGTTTTGCGATGAAATGAATAGTCCCCTCCCCTGCGTGCAGGGGAGGGTTAGGGTGGGGTTGAAGCGTTGCAGTTCTGCGCGGCGACCCCC
>JBOFGW010000137.1:0-11139 GCA_051649325.1 Burkholderiaceae bacterium
TGGATATTGCGTATTTATCTTAGAGACTCTAGTTTTCGAGGTGCTTGATCGGCTCCTGATGCACCGGCTCATCGCACGGCACACCCTGCTTCTTCAATAGCGCGTACAGCTGCGCAATCTGCTTCTCCTGCGCCTCGACATGATCAGTAAGCTGATTGATGGCCTTGGATACCGGGTCGTCACCCGCAGTCACTCCATAGGCAGAGAACGCGTGCTGCACGTTGGCATCATGCTTTTTGTCGCCGTTGGTGATGATTCTGGCGGGAATGCCGACCGCTGTAGCGCCCGGCGGCACTGGCTGCAGCAGCACTGCGTTTGAACCCACACGTGCGCCGTCGCCCACAATAAAGCCGCCCAGCACTTTTGCGCCAGCGCTGATGATCACGCCTTTGCCCAGCGTGGGGTGGCGCTTGGCACCTTTGCTCAGCGATGTGCCGCCCAGCGTCACGCCTTGATAGATCGTGCAGTCATCACCAATCTCTGCCGTTTCACCCACCACAATGCCCATGCCATGGTCGATAAACACGCGGCGGCCCACCACCGCGCCGGGATGAATTTCTATCCCAGTCATCGCGCGGCTGATGTGCGAGATAAAGCGCGCGGTCCACTTAAAGCCGCGCGTCCAGCACCAGTGGGCGCGGCGATGCAGAATCAGTGCGTGCAGGCCGGGGTAGCACGTGAGCACCTCCCAGCGCGAGCGCGCAGCGGGGTCGCGCTCAAAAATGGTAGCAATGTCTTCTTTGAGATGGGTGAGCATGCTGCGATTATGAAGCAGGTTGAAAAACCTTGCTCTACCGCGAATTGGAGGTGCTGCACTCGCTGTGTGGAGAAAAACAGTACTGCGTTTAGGGCTTTGTGCGGCTAGCTGCGGCAATGGCGTGCTTGGCAATACCGCGCAGAATATCCACTTCTTTCTGCGTGAGCTGGGTGCGGGCAAACAGGCTTGCCAGGCGCGGCATCAGGCGCTTGGGCTCTGCAGGATCAAGATAGCCCACGGCGATGGCGGCCTGTTCAAGATGCGTGAGCATGCCCGTGATGGCGGCATGGTCAGCCAAGCCTTCTTCCAGCACCGCTGCGGCTTTGGCTGGCTGCAATGCTTCAACCCGTAGCGCGTAGGTCATCACCTGCACGGCCTGCGCGAGGTTGAGTGAGCCATAGTCTGGGTTGGTGGGAATCTGGCACAGCGCGCTGCAGGCCAGCACCTCTTCGTTGGATAAGCCGTAACGCTCCTTGCCAAATACCAAGGCTACGCGCTTGGCCGCGCCGGAGCGCAGCAACTCGATGGATCGCTGCGCTGCCTGCGCTGGCACAACTACCGGCCCGCTAAATTCACGCGTGACCATGGCAGTGGCGATAGAAAACTGCGTGTCGGAAAGCGCATCGTTCAGCGTGGCAAACACGCGCGCTTCCCGCAAAATGTCCAACGCGCCGCTGGCAAAGGCGATGGCATCGGCCTTATTGGCGACGTTTTCAAAGCGTGGCGCGACCAGGCGCAGATCGGTCAAGCCCATGACTTTCATCGCCCGCGCCGCCGCACCCACATTGCCGGGGTGGCTTGTTTCTACCAGCACACAACTCACCTGGCCGAGCAAGTCGCTTAAAATGGCGCTATTCATTGAAATTCGCATCGAAATTCGATCCGGGTTTTGGCTTTGTTCTTTTTCATGCGCTGCCACGCGAGGCGGTTTTGCTGCGGCTGTTTTGCAGCCGCGCGCTTCGTGAGCAGCAGAAACTTCTGAGGCTGTTGATGCACCCTATGTTAAACGTCGCCGTGAAGGCGGCCCGCCGCGCCGGTCAGATTGTTACCCGCGCCTCGCTGGACTTGGAAACCGTCAAGGTGGGCTCCAAAGGCCCCGGCGATTTCGTCACCGAGATTGATCACGCCGCAGAAGCAGACATTATTCAAACGCTGCAAATGTCGTTTCCGCAGCACGCGTTTCTGGCGGAAGAATCCGGCCGCACCGGCCCCGCGGGCGCCACGCATGAATGGGTGATCGATCCCATCGACGGTACTACCAACTTTATTCATGGCATTCCGCACTATGCGATTTCGATCGCCCTGCGCGTGGAAGGCCAAGTCACGCAGGCCTGCGTGTTTGCGCCGGCCACCAATGACTTATTCACTGCCAGCAAAGGCGACGGCGCGTTCTTGAACAACCGCCGCCTGCGCGTATCCAAGCGCATCAAGTTTGGCGACGCGCTGCTATCCGCCAGCTTTGCGCGCAGCAGCTTTTCCAGCAGCCGTGAGCTGATGCAATTGTTTGGCGAGCTGTCTGTCAACACCGCCGGCATCCGCCGGCTGGGCTCTTCCGTACTTGATCTGGCCTATGTGGCCGCTGGCCGGCTGGATGGCTGTTTCGGCATTGGCGTCAAACCGTGGGACATCGCCACCGGCCAGTTGCTGGTGACAGAAGCCGGCGGCCTGTTTGCCGATGCCGCCGGCGAAGCCAACTATTTTGAAAACGGCACCGTGGTTGCCGGCGCGCCCAAGATTTTTGCGCCGCTGCTCTCGCACTTGCAGCCGGTGATGGCGCGCCACATCGCTGCCAGCACAGAAGCGGTTGCAGAGCGAGCACCCGTCGCAGCACCCAAAAAGAGCCTCGCTGGCACGCGCTTATCGCGCCGCAAATCTACCGACGCGTAAGGTCACACCCGCTATGCCCACCGGCCGCTGGGTCGACGCGCATCTGGCGCACCTGGATCGCCACACCCCGATGATGGCGCAGTATCTGCGCCTGAAATCCGAGCATCCGACCGTGCTGCTGTTCTACCGCATGGGCGATTTTTATGAGATGTTCTATGACGACGCGCAGCATGCCGCGCGCCTGCTAGGCATCACACTCACGCAGCGCGGCAACTCGGCCGGGCAGCCGATTCCCATGGCGGGTGTGCCGTTTCACGCGGTAGAGGCTTACCTTGCCAAGCTGGTCAAGCTCGGTGAATCTGTAGCGATCTGCGAGCAGATTGGTGACCCAGCCACGAGTAAAGGGCCTGTGGAGCGCAAAGTTATGCGCGTCGTCACGCCCGGCACCGTGACAGACGCCGGCGTGCTCGCCGACCGCGCCGATGCATGGCTGGTGGCGCGTGCAACCGCCAAAGGCCAGGCCGGCATCGCTTGGCTTAATCTGGCGAGCGGCGCCCTGATTCTGGCGGAAATGCCGGCATCGCACGCCGCGCTGGCACTCACGCGCCGGCCTGCTGCAGAACTGCTCGCGCAAGACGATGAACCAGATGCCACCACGCCCCTGCCCGCCTGGCATTTTGATGTCGCCACCGGCCGCACCCGCCTGCAAACGCAGCTGGGCGTGGCGACGCTGGAAGGTTTTGGTGCACACGCGCTCACGCTCGCGCTGGGCGCGGCGGGCGCGGTGCTGAGCTACGCGCAGCGCATGCACGGCAGCGCACTCTCGCACGTGCAAAGCGTGCTGGTGGAATCTGAACACGACTTTGTGGTGCTGGACGAAGCTACGCGCCGTAATCTTGAACTGACCGAAACCCTGCGGGGCGAAGCCGCGCCCACGCTGCTTTCCACACTCGACGCCTGCCAGACCACAATGGGCAGCCGCCTGATGCGCGCGTGGCTCACCGCACCACTACGCGATACAGCGCAGGCCAGCGCGCGGCGCGATGCGGTGAGTGATTTGCGCGAGCGCGCAGATGCCACTGCCGCATTGAAGAACTTGCCCGATATTGAACGGATTGCCACGCGTATTGCGCTTGGCACAGTCAAACCCAAAGAGCTGGCGGCGCTGCGCAATTGCCTTGGCGCCCTGCCTTTGCTCGCGAGCGCGGTGGGCGCATGTACTGCGCCGCTGCTGCAAACACTCGCTGCTCAACTCAGCATTCCGCAAGGCATCGATGATCTGCTCGCCAAAGTCGCGGCTGAACCTGCCGCACTCGTACGCGAAGGCGGCGTGATCGCCAGCGGTGTGGATGCAGAGCTGGATGAACTGCGCGGCCTGCAAGAGAACGCCGGCGGCTATCTGCTGGAGCTTGAGGCACGCGAGCGTGCCCGCACAGGCATCGCCAACCTGCGGGTGGAATACAACCGCGTGCATGGCTTTTATATTGAAGTCACGCAAAGCATGCTGGACAAGGTGCCGGACGATTACCGCCGCCGCCAAACGCTCAAGAATGCAGAGCGCTACATCACGCCCGAACTCAAAGCGTTTGAAGACAAGGCGTTGTCCGCCAAAGACCGCGCGCTGGCGCGTGAAAAACTGCTGTTCGATCAATTGCTGGCCGATCTTTCGCCGCTCATGCCTGCGCTGCTTGTGGTTGCGCGCGCCGTGGCACAGATTGATGTACTTGCAGCCTGGGCGCAGGTGGCGCAGCAAGGCAACTGGTGCGCGCCGCAGCTTGCGCAGATCGCGGGCGTGCAGATCACGGCCGGCCGTCACCCGGTGGTGGAGCCGCGCGTGGAGCGCTTTACGCCGAACGATTGCATGCTCGCGCCGGAGCGGCAGATGCTTGTTATCACCGGCCCCAACATGGGCGGTAAATCCACCTACATGCGGCAAGTGGCGCTGATTGCCCTGCTCGCCTGGTGCGGCTGCCACGTGCCCGCGCAAGCCGCCAGCGTGGGCGCGATCGACCGTATCTTCACCCGCATCGGTTCAAGCGATGATCTGGCCGGTGGCCGCTCCACGTTTATGGTGGAAATGACCGAGGCTGCGG
Source organism: Burkholderiaceae bacterium (assembly GCA_051649325.1). GTDB lineage: Bacteria > Pseudomonadota > Gammaproteobacteria > Burkholderiales > Burkholderiaceae_C > JBJOQV01. The sequence continues at coordinate 4,678 of JBOFGW010000137.1, forward strand.
TGATCCTAAACGCCGCCACACCCAACTCACTCGTGCTGATGGATGAAATCGGCCGCGGCACCAGCACGTTTGACGGCCTGTCGCTCGCCTGGGCGATTGCGCGCGCGCTCGCCATGCACAACCGCGCGCTCACGCTGTTTTCCACGCACTACTTTGAACTCACACAGCTCGCGCGCGAACTGCCCGCCACCGTCAACGTGCATCTTGCCGCGGTGGAACATAACCACGGCGTAGTGTTTCTGCATGAAGTGCGCGAAGGCCCAGCCAATCAAAGCTACGGCATCGCCGTGGCCAAACTCGCCGGCGTGCCCGCCAGCGTGGTCAAGGCCGCGCGCGCCCGCCTGCAGCAATTAGAAGCCGGCGGCGTGGCGCAAACCGATCAGATGGATTTGTTTTCTCGCCCCGTGGTGGTTGCCGCGCAAGAAGATGTGCAGGAGACCGCGACCACCGATGCAGCCATGGCGCTGCTGACTGCGCTGCAAACGCTGGATGTGGACAGCTTGAGTCCCAAGCAGGCGCTGGATTGGTTGTATCAGGCGAAAACTAAGCGTAATTCAAACTAGAGCACGCAATATCCATGAGGGTTTTGAGGCAAAAATGGCTGGAAATGCTTATGGATATTGCGTACCCAATTTCGAGAAATGAGTATCCAATACATCATTCCTGCATACTTCGAGTTTTATCAATACAGCTTGTTAGATAAGCGGTTGGCCTGCCTTTTTGCGCTAATGTAACGTAAGCAAACAGTGCCGGCTGAGGTAATTCCGATGCCACACATTGTGAACGCCAACATGAGGTTGCCCTGTAAAAAGACTAAACCAAATAGTATGAGTCCTATGCCCATAGCGATAAGAACATACCCGCTGCGTTCTAAGCTCAATAGTGACTTATCTGGAATCATTGCGCACCCTTCTTACACTCGCTGACTAAGCTAAATAATAGGTCAGCTCACAACTTTTCCCTGCGCCGAACCAACTCCGCAAGCGCTGAGCGCACAATGTGTACCACCGAATCACGGTAGCCAGAGATTGCGTCGCTTTGCCCGCAATGACGACTATCTGTATATGCTCTACGCAATATTCATGCGCCTTTCCAAGCACTTTTTCCTCAAAACCCGCATGAATATTGCGTAGAAGCCTCTCAAATCACAAAAAATCACATAAACCGCCTTACCAAGGACTCCGCCACGCACACTGGTTTTTCGCTGCCTTCGCGCTCGATCGTCACTTCCCACACCATCTGCGCGCCGTTGCCTTCCAGCGGCTCAAAGCTTTGCAGTTTGAAGTGGCCGCGCAGCTTTGAACCGCTGGGCACGGGCGCGGGAAAGCGCACTTTGTTCAGGCCGTAGTTGATGCCCATGCGCGTGCCAGCAATTTCAAAGGCGGATTCATAGAGTTTGGAGATCAAAGACAGCGTCAGAAAGCCATGCGCAATGGTGGTGCCAAACGGCCCGGCTGCGGCGCGCGCCGCGTCCACATGGATCCACTGCGTATCACCGGTGGCTTGCGCAAATTGATCGATCACGGCCTGCGTGACCACGATCCAATCACTGGTGCCAACGTGCTGCCCTACGCAACCTGCTACCTCGCTTAATCCCTGAAATACCCGCATGAATCACCCCGGTGTCATTGTTGATTTGTCGCTACACGGCTATCCTACCGCCGCCGCCCCTGTTTTCGTGGAGACCGAATGCCCAATCTAGCCGCTTTTTTGGCCGCCCATGAGGACGAGCCGCAGCGGGCGGTTTTTCGCGAGATGGCAGGGGACCGTAGCCAGCGCACGTCGCTGGGCGAGCTGGCCGATCAAGCGGCGCGCTGGCAAACGGCGTTTTTGGCCGCCGGGCTTGAGCACGGCGACCGCGTTGCGATTAGCGCGCGCAACAGCCTGCAGTGGCTGGCCATTGATTTGGCCGCGCTGGGCCTGGGCTTGGTGACGGTGCCGCTTGATCCGCAGGCCAGCGCACGGTTTGCCGCCGCGGCCATTGCCCACAGCGGCGCCAATCTGCTGCTGATCGATTCTGCCGGCCGCGCCAGCCAAATTCGCGCCGCCGGCCCGCCGATTGCACGCGTGGTGGTGCTGCGCAAGCTGCAGCATGGCCGTGCACGGCTCACTTCGCTGGAAGACTTTCTGCCTGAAACCGCCAAAGCCGCATTTCAAGTTGCCGAGCTGGAAGAAGATACGCTGGCCACGCTGAGCTATCAGCGCGTGGGGCAAGACGGCATCCGCGGCCTCATGCTCACGCACAACAACCTACTTGCAGCTGTACATGCGCAGCAGGCGGCAAACCTGCTGAGCGAGGATGAAGTGGTGCTGGCCGGCGGCGCGTACAGCGAGCTGTTTCATCGCGTGACGGGGCTGTATCTGCCACTGGCCTGCAGCGCACAGATTGCCTGCCCCAGCGCCGGCATGGATCTGGAACAAGCGCTGCAGCAGCTCAAGCCCGATGTATTGCTCACCCGGCAAGACCAGTTGCAACGCGTCGCCGCGCTGGCCCGGGCACCGCTGGAGGCAGAGGGCGCGGGGCTGATTCCATTGACCACCGCACTGAATGCGGGCTGGCAAGTTGCGCAAGGCAGCGCGGGTTGGGTTGACCGCACGCTGCATGGCATGCAGAGCGCGCGCCTTGCGCAGGCCTTGCATCAGACCACCGGCGGGCACCTCAAACGCATCATCTCCGCAGAGCCGGGCACACCCGCGCAAGTGGTGCGTCAGTTGAGCGCGCAAGGTCTTGCAGTGTTGACCGCGTTCAGCCTAGCCGCAGCCAGTGGGCTGGTGAGCGTGAACACACCGGAAGAAATACACGATGAATCCTGCGGCCTGCCGCTGCCGGGGCTTGAAGCGCAGATCAGTGATTCCGGCGAATTGCTCTTGCGCGGCCTGACGCTGGCCCTGGGCTACTGGAACGACCCGGCCTCTACAGAACGCGACTTTGAGGCAGAAGGCTGGCTGCACACAGGGCACCGCGCCCGGCTGGCAGACGGGCACATTATGATTGAGGGCTTTTTGGCCGGCGTGGCGCCGCAAGACACGCAGCAAGTCCCCGTTGTTCAAGACCTTTCCATGACCCACAGCACTCTGCCCGGATAATCGATGCGCAAAGGTTTTTACACCATCATGTCGGCGCAGTTTTTTTCTTCGCTGGCAGACAACGCATTGTTTGTGGCGGCCATTGAGCTGCTTCGCACCTCCGGCGCGCCTGAATGGCAGCGCGCCGCGCTGGTGCCTATGTTTGCGCTGTTCTATGTGGTGCTTGCGCCGTTTGTGGGAGCGTTTGCCGATTATCTGCCCAAGGGCAGAGTGATGTTTCTCTCCAACTCCATCAAGGTGGTGGGCTGCCTGCTGATGCTGTTTGGCATGCATCCGCTGCTGGCGTACGCGGTTGTAGGCCTGGGCGCCGCGGCCTATTCGCCGGCCAAATACGGCATTCTCACAGAGCTACTGCCACCGTCGCAGCTCGTAAAAGCCAATGGCTGGATTGAAGGCCTGACAATCGGCTCAATCATTCTGGGCGTGCTGTTGGGCGGGCAACTGGTGGGGCGCACGCTGTCACAATTTTTGCTGGGCTTTGATTTTCCAGCGATGAATACCAGTGTTGACAGTGCGCCAGAAGCCGCGATCGCCTCGCTGATCATCGTGTATATCATCGCTGCAGTATTCAATCTTTACATCCCGCGCACCGCTGCACCACTGCAAGCGTTTCCAAGCAGTTTGTCCAAATGCGTGCGCGAGTTTATGGACTGCAATTCCAGCCTGTGGCGCGACAAGCTTGGCCAAATCTCGCTAGCCACCACCACGCTGTTCTGGGGTGTTTCCGGCAACTTACGCTACATCGTCCTGGCCTGGGCTGCGGCGGCGCTGGGCTACGGCACCACGCAGGCATCCACGCTGGTGGGCGTCGTGGCGCTGGGCACAGCCGTGGGCGCAGTGGTCGCCTCTGCCTACATGCGGCTTGATTTGGCCACGCGCATCATCCCACTTGGCGTGGCCATGGGCCTGCTCGTCATCTGCATGATTTTCATCAGCAATGTGTGGGTTGCGGCGCCCTTTTTGATCATGCTGGGTGCGATCGGCGGCTTTTTGGTGGTGCCGATGAATGCGCTGTTGCAACACCGCGGCCACAACTTGATGGGGGCCGGCCGGTCGATTGCGGTGCAAAACTTCAATGAGCAGGCCTGCATCCTGGGGCTTGGCGCGTTCTACACCGCGCTGACCAAGTTTGGCCTGTCGGCCTTTGGCGCAATCACCATGTTTGGCTTGGTCGTTACGATCACCATGTGGCTGATCGGCCGCTGGCACCGCCACAACGAGATTTATCACAAGGAAGAGCTGAACCGATTGCTCGATATTGCGCGGTCAGACAAACACTAACTCAGCGGACTCACGGTACGCAAAGCCAGTTGCAAATCAGCCCAGCTCTTGGCTTTTTCAGGCAGGTTACGCAGCAGATAGGCCGGGTGATAGCTCACCACCGCAGGCACCGCATCTTCACCGTTTTTGACTGAGTGAACTCGCCCTCTGAGGCTGGCGATAGACGCGTCTGTCGCAAGCAGCGACTGCGCGGCAAAGCGGCCCAGCACTAAGATTAATTGCGGCTTGAGCAGCGCCATCTGGCGCTGCAGATACGGTGTGCACTGCGCTACTTCACCAGGCTCAGGATTGCGGTTGCCCGGCGGGCGGCACTTGAGCACATTGGCGATATACACCTGCTCACGCGCAACGCCCACCGCAGCCAGCATATTGCTTAGCAAACGGCCCGCTTGGCCGACAAACGGCTCGCCGCGCGCATCTTCTTCCGCGCCGGGTGCTTCGCCCACGATCATCCAGTGCGCGCTGGTACTGCCCACGCCAAACACCGTTTGCGTGCGGCTTTTGCACAAACCGCAGCGCGTGCATGCACTGACGGTGGCCTCTAGCTGCGCCCAGTCCAACGACTCCACGCTGCCCGGCACTGTTTCTTCGCGCAATTGCTCTGCTACTACAGGCGCCGGCGCCTGTGCCAATTCAGTGGCAGGCTTCCGATCGCGCAATTGCCACACGGGAATGTCCAGTGCTTGCAGCACCGCATTTTTACGAGGCTGCATGATTGTCCGCCTGCAGATTTGCCGGCCGCGCGAGCGCGACGACTTTGCGCATCACAATCGCGTCTTCGCGCCCCGATGCTGCTGGGTAATAACCGCGCCGCACACCGATGGCGGCAAATCCGAGATGTTCGTAGATCGTGCGCGCACGCTGATTGCTGGGCCGCACCTCCAGCAACACGCCGCTGCAGCGGTCACGCACGGCAACATCTTCAACCCATGCAAGTAATTGATGTGACAAGCCGCGCCGCTGAAACTCGAGTGCGACTGTGATGTTGAGCAAATGCAGGTCATCGACCGCATTCATCACAATCACGTAGCCGGCAATTGCTCCGGCGCTCTCAAGCACTGCACACCCGTATCCGGCAGAAAGTGAATCGGCAAAATTTCTTTCCGTCCACGGGAACGGATACGCGCTGGCTTCGATGCGTGTAATTTCCGGCACATCGGCCACAGTCATGACACGCAGGCGTATGGCGCTCATGCGGCCTGCCCTACTAACGCGCGCTGCGCAATGGTCAACGCAACATCATTACGTACATAGAGTGGCTGGCAATCCTCAGGCTGGTACTGGCTGCCGGGCACAAAGCGGCTGCGCGCAATACGGGCTACTTGTAGCGCGTCTGCGTTCGCGGTGATCACAGGCACGCCAAGCTTCTGGATATACGCTGCATAACTATCCAAGCCATAACCTGCAACAACATCAACCGGCTCGTTCAGCCAATCGGCCAAGAGGTGCGGTGCGATCACCACGGGTGGCTGCACTTGCGTAGCCGTATCACCCTGAACATCCATCACGCTGGCGTATACCTCTTGCATGCGCGCATCTATTATTGCGAGCACACGACGCTTGCCTGGCTGTGCAGCAGTAAGCGCGAGCGCATCCAAGGTACAAACACCCATCAACGGCAAATTCCAGCCAAGCGCAAGCCCCTGCGCAACGCTGACGGCTGTGCGCACGCCGGTAAAGGAGCCCGGCCCGATGCCAGCGGCAAGGAGCGTGAGTTCAGTAGGCTGTATGTCAGCATCGCGCAGCAACTGCTGCACCATTGGAATCAGGGTTTCAGAATGCTTATCGCGGGTTTTATCTTCCGTGCGGCGTGGATCGCCGGCGCCCAGCAGCGCAACCGAACAGAGGTCGGTTGCGCACTCGATGGAAAGAATCTTGCTAGAAGCCATGTGGCCGAGTTTACCCGGCCATGGGGTGATGCCTTAGGCGCGCAGAATCGGCAACGTGGGAAAGCTAGCGCCTAGTGCCAAGCGCGCGTCCAGCGCCAAAAAGTCCTTCAAAACGCTGGCGTACACCGATCGAAAATCAATGGCGTGCGCAACGTTGCCTGTGCCGTCCAGTTGCGCCAGTGACGGCGCCGCCCCAAACATTCCG
>JBOFGW010000138.1:0-1737 GCA_051649325.1 Burkholderiaceae bacterium
GTCTGCAAGAAGCCAGTGCGGCATCGGCCCTGGCTTGCACAAAGCTGGGCGCACAGAGTAGTATTCCAAGCCGTGAGGAGGTGCTTCGGTTCATGAAAGACGCTGCCTGATTCCCTCGTGGTCTTCTTTTTGCGGCTTACATTTTTATGAACTTATGAGCAAACAAGCGATTCACCGCGTTATTTTTGACACCGACCCTGGCGTCGACGATGCCATGGCTTTATGTTTTGCCATGGCGCATCCGCGCATTGATCTGGTGGGCATCACCAGCGTGTATGGCAATGTCACCGCAGCGCAGGCCACCACCAATGCGCTCTATCTCACCCAACTGGCTGGCCGCAACATACCCGTGGCACAAGGCGCAAGCGCGCCCTTGGTCAAGCGCGGCGAAGCCCCGCCGGATTACATTCACGGCGCAGACGGTTTGGGTAATTTGCCTTCACGCCACGCTGCCACTGGCGCAAAAGTGGATTCGCGCAGCGCAGCGCAATTCATCGTGGACGCCGCACGCGAGCAGCCCGGTCAGATCACGCTCGTACCTGTCGGGCCGCTCACCAATATCGCCGCCGCTCTGGCGCTAGAGCCCAAACTCCCGCAGCTGGTGAAAAGCATCGTACTCATGGGTGGCGCCGCCCGTGTGGGTGGCAACGTGTCCCCCGTGGCGGAAGCCAATATTTGGAATGATCCGCATGCCGCCGATGCTGTGTTCACTGCGGGTTTTGACTTGACGATGGTGGGCTTGGATGTGACCTACCAAGTCGTTGTGCCCGTCACACTGTTTGAAAAATTTGCGGTACAACACAAACACCCCTTGACGGACACGCTGCTGCATGCCGTGCGCTTTTATGGTCAGTTTTATGCCACGCGCTATCCCGATTTGAAGCACAACCCCGGCTGCTTCGGCCATGATGTGCTGGCCTTCATTGCCATGCTGCATCCAGAATTGTTTGGCTTCGCGCAGGGGCGTTTGCGCTGCGTGAGCGAGGGCATTGCGCAAGGGCAAACCATATTGCATGATCAGCTGGACATGGGCTTCCCTCAAGAAGGGTTTGGTGCTGAAGTGCCCTTGTCTCGCGCCGCCCTCACCGTGAATGTCCCTAGCGTGTTGCGCGTTTTTGAAGATACACTGACTTCGAAATGGTTGTGATGCTATGAACCCTGTTCTCCCCGTTGTTGATTTCACCTCGCCCGACGCGCCGCGCGCCTTTTGCGAAAGCCTGCACCGCACCGGCTTTGGTGTGCTGAAAAATCACCCCCTCTCCAGTGACCTCGTGCATGGCATCTACGACGAATGGTTGGCCTTCTTTCAATCAGGCGATGCCAAAAAATACGCCTGGGATCCCGTCAAGCTCGACGGCCACTTTTCCACCGCCGTGAGTGAAACCGCCAAGGGCAGTGAGGCGCGCGATTTCAAAGAATTTTTCCATCTCTTTCCCTGGGGCCGCTACCCTACCGAGGTAAGCGATGCCGCGAGGCGCTATTACGATTTGGGCAAAGACCTGGCCGCCACCTTGCTCAAATGGGTGGAAGACAATTCGCCGCCCGATATTCGCGCGAAATACAGTGTGCCGCTCGCCAGCATGATCGACGATTGCGAAGAAACCCTGCTGCGCGTGTTGCACTACCCACCGCTCACCGGCATGCAAGAGCCAGGCTCGATCCGCGCTGCTGCGCACACCGACATCAACCTGCTCACCATCTTGCCCGCTGCCACCGAGCCCGGCCTGCAGGTGAAAG
>JBOFGW010000139.1:0-2061 GCA_051649325.1 Burkholderiaceae bacterium
CCCTCTCCCGCTGATGCGGGAGAGGGGGCTTGAGTGCTCGCTTGCCGGTTCAACAAATCTGTGAGGTCGATATACACCTCATCAATCCCGCGGTCTTCAATTTGATCGGTCACTTCGCGGATCGCGGCCTTGAACGCGCGCGACATTTTGCGGTACTCGTCAAAATCCACCGGCAGCAAAATCAGTTGCGGGCACAGGCGCATGGCGGTGCGGATCGGCATGGCCGAATGCACGCCGAACTCGCGCGCTTTGTAGTTGGCGGTGGTGAGCACGCCGCGCTGCGTCGGGTCACCGCGCCCGCCAATCGCCACCGGCAAGCCCGCAAGTTCCGGCCGGCGCAACAGTTCCACGCTGGCGTAGAAGGCATCCATGTCCAGGTGGGCGATGCGGCGCGGAGGATAACCAGGCTTTGATGTTGTGTCCACAGGCCGTAGTATGGCGTTTTCGATTGCCAACGTCCTGCCATGGCCCTTTTTGACACCTCACAACTCGCGCAAGGGATTCAGCTCTCGGTGGCGCCGGTGTTTTTGCTCACAGCAGTCGCGGCGCTGATCGGCGCGCTGGCCGGCCGGCTGGCGCGCATCATTGACCGTGCGCGCTGGCTAGAAGAAAAAATTGAGGAGCTGCCCGCCGGCAAAGAAGAGGGTTACCAGCGCGAGCTGCGGCTGCTGCGTGTGCGCGGGCTGCTGGTGAACTGGTCAATCGGGCTGTTAACGCTGTGCGCGATTCTCACCGGGCTGACGGTGTTTTTGCTGTTTCTGGCGGAGGTGAGCAGTCAGCTCAAAACGCTGGGCCTGGTGCCAGTCGCGTTTTTAAGCGGGCTGGCGGCGTTTATTGCCGCGCTGCTGTGCTTCCTGCGGGAGGTCACGCTGGCAACGCGGCTGCTCAACTTTGGAAAGAAAGACTAAACCGTGCGCGGCGTGCCCACAAAACGTGGCATCGCCGGCCGCGGCGCTTGCGCGGGACGTACCGGCCCGGTAGCAGGCGCGACCTCTTTGGGCTGCTTACGCTTTGCGTCGCGCAAACCCGATTGTTCACATGGCCGGTCTTGAAACACGGCACGGTTTTGGGGGTTAATGCAATGATGCACGTCAGCCGTAGAGCCCGAATTGGCCCACACCTGCATGCTGCTCAAAACACCAACTGTTCCCACCAACCAAATTGCTGCAGTCTGCATGCTGCGCTCTCCCGTTATTGGTGTGAGCTTTGGACGTTACGCCTGCTCACACACGGTAGCAATTGCTAAAAACGCACGCGATCTAACGTGTGCCAGAATTCTTACACAGCAGTTTGACTCAACGAATGGCCGCCGGCCTTGGAGTTGTTACATGATGTTTTTGCCTACTCAAAATTGGCGCTCTGCCGTCGCAACCATAGCAACGTGCTGTGCATTGTTTGCATTTTCTACCCCAAGTGCGCTAGCTCAGGAAAAAGCCATGGTGAAAGACACACTGAATTTGGATGCCACAGTATCCGCTCCCGTTACGCCAGACACCGCGTTTGTTGTGCTGGCGGTAGAAAAGCAGGGCGCAGAAGCTGGTGCTATCACCAACGAGGTGAATCAGATTCTGGCCGCCGCGATGAAAGAGGCCAAGGCCACCAAAGACGTGCAAGCTTCATCTGGCGCGTTTACCACTTACCCGCGCTACGACAACAAAGGCCAGCGCACCGGCTGGGTGGTGCGCGCAGAGCAGATTGTGAAGAGCAAAGACTTTGCCGTGCTGGGCAAGCTGGCGGGCAAGCTTTCGACCAACATGCAGATCGCCAGCAATGGCTTTGAAGTGTCGCCTGAACTGAAACAGGCCGAAGAAGAAAAACTGATTGCCGATGGCCTCGCAAAGTTTCAAAGCAAAGCGCGCGCGGCAGTCAAGGCGCTGGGCTACACCGGCTACACCATCAAAGAAGTGTCACTCGGCTCCGCCATGGAAGGCGGCGGTGGCCGCCCACCGCAGCCCATGGCCAGAAGCACCATGGCCATGCAGGCCGAAGGCGCGCCCATGCCGATTGAAGCGGGGCAAACGCGGCTGACGCTGAGTGTGAATGGTAGTGTGTTGATGAAGT
>JBOFGW010000140.1:0-14593 GCA_051649325.1 Burkholderiaceae bacterium
AAGCATGAGACGTGGGATAGATCGGAAAAGCCCGCTTATTTCCGCCGGGACTTCCAGCGCTGCGTATAGGCCCTTAAGAAAGCCAGAATCGTCAACCAACTGCGGCAATCAGGACAAGACATACCCAAATCTTGCTTGAAAAACACACTAAAACAGCTAAGTGACAGACCGCATACCTCAGCGGCCTGAGCCGCGCGTAACTTACTTACGCTTGCCGCAATTAAGTTGTGACTAGTACAGATAGAACAAGGCAGTACCTGAAACCAGGCTGTGACCTTCTCAGCGCATAGAGGCTATCCCTTTATAAACTGTGCAAAACCGCTTACCTTCTGCATATTCATTGTCCAATCAGGAATTTAAGTTAACGCTTGCGACTAAAGCTTGTATGTCAAAAACTCCAGTATTTGTATATTTTTTCCATCAGAAATGCGGAACGGCTGATTTCACTTACCGCAGAAGAAGGTTAGCTTGCACTAATCAGTCCAGATCATGAGCCTTTACGTCAGTACGTTCTATCAGATGCGCAAGACAAGCGGTTCAAACCTGAGGGATATCGGTTTTGGTCTGGCAACACGACAACTGTTCGTGGGGCACCCCGTCAACAGCACCATTGAAAACTGCCAAATCGGTGTGCTCAGCTACTGCCGGCAGCACCCCACCTAAGATGACGCGCATATGGTCAATGATTCGCATCTGCAATGGACGAGTGTCTCGGCCCGAGGCGCGCGCGGCTGCGTAACTGCGCGCTGATTTGGAGATCTTCTACGAACATCGGATACGCTCAGAGAAGGCACTTCAAAACAAAATCGTACGTGCTCGCTGAGCCGTTGGTACGGTTGCTGCTCTCAACCTCAAGTTTGCGCTCGGCACCAGTCGAAGTGGGCAGCTTGATGACGAGCCATCGTCGCGCAAAGAGATGAAAGATGAAAAAACCGCCCCATTTATTACTAAAGGGACGGCGTCTCAAATTGGTGCCCGAGGCCGGAATCGAACCGGCACGACCTGTTTAGGGTCGAGGGATTTTCTTACCGCTTCGACTTTCGCCGCCAGCGCGAACGCTGTTCGTGGTCTGGAGCACGCCTTCACCATCGCCTTGCGGCTTTAGGTGCCCGCCGTCTGCTCTCTACACCTTCCCTGGAGTCTTTCGATCCGGGGCTTGGCTCGGCGTTGGCTCGGATGCTTGCGGCATCCAGGGCGTTCGCCGAATTTGACGGGCTTCACCTCCGGCGTTTCCCCCGGAGGGCTCAAATTGCTTCAAGTCCCTTGTGTCTACCGATTTCACCACTCGGGCTGTCTTGGCTCGTTGCCGAACCGATATTTCGCCTAGTCACGCTAGGCTTGTTTCAACTACGCGTAGTTTTTGGCTCCTAGTTGACACCTAGCAGCCAAACGGGTGCTGACGTTGTTTGCATGCCACTACCTGGAAACCCGCGCCGTTTCTGGCTTTGCGTCATTCATTACTATACAAAATCATCTTGACTCTAGGGATTTTAAGTCCCTTGTGTCTACCAATTTCACCATCCGGGCTTTAAATGGCCCGCAAAACTACTGCGCGGCCCAATTTGATCAGTCCGGTACTCACTGTGCACAAGCACAGTTCCGTTCCTCCTGACCAACTTGAACCTGCTCGCTGCGTTTTTCGAGCCATTTAATCCCGCATTTTACGCGGCACGGCCTCATCACGTCGTGCGAAACCCGTTGGGATTCTGCTTTTGCCAACGCCAGCCGTCTGCGCACATCTGCGCTACGGTGCGCTGCGCGCGCCAGCCAAACAACTTTTCTGCCAGAGAAACGTCTGCCCAGCAGGCTGCAATATCGCCGGGCCGGCGCGGTGCGATTTGGTAGGGCACGGGCACGCCGCTGGCGGCTTCAAACGCCTGAATCAGTTGCAGCACGCTGGTGCCCTGCCCGGTGCCAAAGTTGGGGGCGACAAAGCCGGTGTGATCCAGCGCGTATTGCATGGCTTTGACGTGACCGATTGCGAGATCCACCACGTGGATGTAGTCGCGCACGCCGGTGCCGTCTACCGTGGGCCAGTCGTTGCCAAACACGCTGACGTGCGGCCGCTTGCCCACAGCCACCTGCGTGATAAAGGGGAACAGATTGTTGGGAATGCCGGTGGGATCTTCACCAATCAGGCCGCTGTCGTGCGCGCCCACGGGGTTGAAGTAACGCAGCGCGACCACGCCAACCTCGGGCTGCGCAGCGCACAGATCACGCAGAATCTGCTCGTTCATCGCTTTGGTGGCGCCGTAGGGGTTGGTGGTGCGGATGGCGGCGTTTTCTGTGATGGGCAGCGTATCCGGCGCGCCGTATACGGTGGCGGACGAGCTGAACACGATGCGCGATACACCGGCCGCGTTCATCGCCTGCAGCAGCGCGAGTGTGCCGCTGATGTTGTTGTCGTAATACGCCAGCGGCTTGGCCACTGATTCACCCACCGCTTTGAGTGCGGCAAAGTGAATCACACCATCAATCTTGTGGCGCGCAAACACACTAGCAAGCAGCTTGGCATCGCGTATATCACCAATTTCAAACGGTACAGGCTGGCGGGTAATGCGCTCCACGCGCGCAAGCGCCTCGGGCGAACTGTTGGACAAATTGTCCAGACAGACAACTTCAAATCCTGCGGAGAGCAGCTCAATGATGGTGTGGGTGCCGATATAACCGGCACCGCCGGTGACAAGAATGCGGGGCATGCGCGAGTACCAGGAGAAAGGAGTGGAGGCGCGGGCCGGAGTCGAACCGACCTACACGGATTTGCAATCCGGTGCATAACCGCTTTGCTACCGCGCCAATAGTACTAGTGAAGCAGCGATGTTCGCCGCTGCACATCCCCAGCTTAAGCGATAAGGGGAAGCTTCACAGCTTCCCCTTTGATGATTTGGAGCGGGAGACGAGTCTCGAACTCGCGACCTCAACCTTGGCAAGGTTGCGCTCTACCAACTGAGCTACTCCCGCGACAGCCCATAACTATAACGTGAATTGGGTTTGCCCGTCAAACTGAGGCGGGGCTTATGCCTTGCACGAGTTTAGAGCGGCTTGTCAGGTTCCATGGCCGCGCGAAAGTGCGAGCGCGCCAGCCAGAGGTAATACACCATCGACCACACCGTCAACACCGCGGCCACCACGATCAACACGCTGCCCAGCCATTGCATATTGATACCCAGCAGCTTTTCATGAAATAGCAGCATGGGAATCGCCACCATCTGCGCAATGGTCTTGAGCTTGCCCAGGCTGTTCACCGCCACGCTGCCGCGTTTGCCCGCGCCTGCGAGCCATTCGCGCAGCGCGGAGATAGTGATTTCCCGCCCGATGATGATCAGGCCGATAAACGCATTGACGCGTTCCAGTTCAATCAACAGCAGCAGCGCAGAACACACCAGCAGCTTGTCGGCTACCGGATCTAAAAAAGCGCCAAACGATGAAGTCTGCCCCGTCTTGCGCGCAAGCCAGCCGTCAATCCAATCGGTGATGGATGCACCAATAAACAGCACCGTGGCAATGATGTCGCGCGTATGCGTCCACTCACGGTCACCTGGCAGGTAGTACAGCGCGACCAAAACCGGGATGACCGCGACGCGGCCCCACGTCAGCAGGATGGGTACATTGAACATGCAGGTTTTTCTGTTCTATTCATGCTTATTCGTGCAAGGAGCGGTAGATCGTTTCGGCCAGCGGCCGCGAAATGCCCTCTACTGTAGCAATATCGTCCACCGACGCGGCGGCCAGCGCCCGCAAACCGCCAAAGCGCGCCAGCAAACGCTTGCGCTTGGTGGGCCCGATGCCCTCAATATCTTCCAGCCGCGAGGTGTTGCGCGCCTTGGCGCGCTTGGCCCGCATGCCGGTGATGGCAAATCGGTGCGCTTCGTCACGAATCTGCGCCACCAGCATCAACGCGGCAGAATCGCGGCCCAGCTCTAGCGGCGCGCGGCCGTCGGTGAACACGAGTGTCTCCAGTCCGACTTTGCGGCCTTCGCCTTTGGCCACGCCCACCAGCAGTACGTCGTCCACCTGCAACTGCTCAAATACTTCGCGCGCGATGGCAAGCTGCCCAGCCCCGCCATCGATCAGCACTACATCGGGCCAGACAGCGTTCTCAGCTTCGAGCAGTTTTTCATAGCGGCGTGTGAGCACCTGGCGCATGGCGGCATAGTCATCTCCACCCACAATGCCGGTGATATTGAAGCGGCGAAACTCTTTGGGCTGCATCGCGTGATGTTGATACACCACGCAACTGGCTTGCGTTGCCTCACCCATGGTGTGGCTGATGTCAAAACACTCGATGCGCAGTTCGTCCAGTTCTTCCAGTGCCAAACCGAGTACGTCTGTCAGCGCACGCGTGCGCTCCTGCGCAGTGCCGCGCTCGGCGAGCAGCCGACCCAGTGCAAACTGCGCGTTTTTCTCGGCCTGAATCAGCCACTGCCGCCGCACGCCTTGCGGCTGCTTGAGCATGCGTACCGTGCGACCTGCTTGTGCGGACAAGCTGCTTTCGATTTCTTCATCCACCTCGGCGTTGGCCACAATGACCGCGGGAATCGGCTGATCAACATAGTGCTGAACGATAAAGGCCTCCAGCACATCTACCGCCGTCACGTTTTCATCCAGATGCGATGGGAACAGCGGCTTGTCGCCCAAGTGCCGTCCGCCACGCACCATGGCCAGATTCACGCAGGCACGGCCACCGGAGAGCGTCACGGCGATGATGTCAACATCCGTATCGTCAATCGACTCCATGCTTTGCTGATGCAGCACTTTGGAGAGCGCGCCGATCTGATTGCGCAGCACCGCGGCCTCTTCAAAGCGCAGCTCATCAGCCAGCGCCATCATGCGGGTCTGCAGCTCTTCCATCACCTGCTGACTTTTGCCGCGCAGGAATCGCGCGGCGCGGTCAACGTCCTGCGCATAGTTTTCTTGCGTGATGAAGCCCACGCACGGCGCGGTGCAGCGGCCAATCTGATGTTGCAAACATGGCCGCGAGCGGTTGCGAAACACGGTGTCTTGGCAGTTGCGCAGACGAAAAACCTTCTGCACCACGCCAATCGTTTCTTTCACCGCCCAGGCGCTGGGGTACGGCCCAAAGTACTGCGCCTTCTTATCCGTCGCACCGCGAAAATACGCCACGCGCGGAAACGCATGATCGGTGAGCTTGAGAAACGGGTAGCTCTTGTCGTCACGAAACAAAATGTTGTAGCGCGGCGCCAGGCTCTTGATGAGATTGTTTTCCAGCAGCAGCGCTTCGGCCTCGGAGCGCGTCACGGTCACTTCCACGCGCACCACCTGCTCCACCATCAACGCGATGCGCGGGCTGGTCTGGGTCTTTTGAAAGTAACTCGACACGCGCTTTTTCAAATCGCGCGCCTTGCCCACGTACAGCACAGCGCCCTGCGCATCGATGTGACGGTACACGCCGGGCAGATGCGGCAGATCTGCAAGAAACTGCTTTAGATCAAACGCGGTGGATTCAGGCATTTTGAAACAGCATTACGCAATATCCATGCGCTTTTTCAGCCATTTTTTCCTGAAAACCCCCATGGATATTGCGTACTCATTTCTAAAATATTCACTGTGAAAGCCGCAGACCGAACGACCGCGGCACTGGACGCACGCCTTCCTCGGACAGTTTGACATTCACCACCACGAATAATTTATTGCCTGCATCGTCAGTTGGTGGCAACGGCGCCTTCAATAGCAGCTGCTTAAAGAATGGCTCGAATGTGTAATCCAAGAAACGACCAAGCTGTCTGTTCTCGACAAGCTTGCCTGCTGCATCCACACTAAGTACTTGTACGGTTTCAGACTGCTGCAGATACCTCTCATCCCATTCAATCGCGTTAGGTAACTCAAACAGCGCGGCGCCATTCCCTTGAACACGCAGTACCTCGCGTGCTACCGGTGTTTCCCTAAACAAAGCTGATGAACCGTACCCGGAGTTTTCGTCTGCCAATCCAAAACTAAGATTCGTCAACCACGATGATCCTGGTCTCGACAGTTCGAGCCGATCTTCAGTTACTAGGCTTGGGAGTTTCGAAATAGTAGGCTCAATCTGCAAAGGATCGTCAATGCCCGTCCAAGCAGGATTCTCAATGTAAGTTTGCAACACGACGTCTGGGTCTAAGCTGCTACGAGTATTGTTGTCCTGAATAGTCAACACCGTACCCTTACCGCCTTCGCGGTTGAAAACCCATTTACCGACCCATTTGGTCGCGGAAGTGCTATGGGGCAGGGATACGTATGTGGCAATCCTCGCAGTGGCATATATGTACGAATCGCACTGCGTCCCAAATGCCTGACATACCTTGGCTTGTTCAGCTCCCATATGCATTTGCACGCCACCTTCTGGCGTCTTAGCAAAAACAATGTCCGCTTCTGATTGCAGGTATATGCGCTTACCGTCCAAATCAACATCTGCCGTATTCAAGGTAATTCTGAAATAGGGATACGCGAGCTTTTTTATCTGAAGCTTTCCGGAGAATGCTGCCGGACATGGAAACACCGCTGGTTTAGTTGGTGATTCGCAGGTAATCGCGCCTTGACCATCAGCATCAATCCGTAGGGCTACGTAAGCAGAGTAACCTTTTTGTGCATAGGTGCCCGCTAACTCGGATAAGTTCGTAATAGGCGCTATGACAAATAGCGCCGGCATGGCGAGCGGCAATGGCGCGCCTATGTTGTTTACTTTGATAGAAGCAACAACATGCGACGAATTCAAGGCCAGCAAATGTCCTTGATGCTCTGCAATCGAATAGGTTTTAGCTTGATTCGATAGTGGTGAAATTTGAAAAATCCCGGCAGGCTCCTCCCTACCTGCTACTGGATCGAAACGCCCATACTGATATTGCATGCCCTGAAGGTCGATCTTCGCAACGAACGGCTCCCCTTCATGATTGAACCCGTAAGCGGCCATCGGCGTTCCAGTCTGCGAGTCTGAAACCACGCCGCTTCCACCGCAACCTGCTAGTGCAAGCAAGACAAGAATTAACGCGCTGCTAACTTTCATCGTCCCCCCTTGGAACAGCTTGGAATGCCAAAATTGGTGCCTGATTTCACAAACATTTCGATCTATCAAATGCAACAGAGCCGCGTCGTTGAAACAGCGCTACGCAATATCCATGGGCTTTTTCAGCCATTTTTTCCTGAAAACCCGCATGGATATTGCGTAGAGCATTGAAAAACCGCTACTGAAGCTTGGAAATCGCAGCTACAGCGATGCGATAACGCGGGTCCGATTGCAACACGTTCCACGAAAGGGGCGCAGCGTCTTTAATGAGCCTGCCAATGCGGTTTTGCGACACGGCGCTTGGCTTGGTTACGCCGCGCGCGAGCAACTCATCCGCCACGTCCGGCGCGTTACACACCAGCACCTGATCACAGCCAGCAGTGAGCGCTGCGGAGGCGCGCGCATGAATGTCGCCTGCGACGGATGCGCCTTCCATCGACAAATCGTCGGAAAAAATCACGCCGTCAAAGCCCATCTGCTTGCGCAGCACCTCTTGCAGCCACTTGCGCGAAAAGCCCGCGGGCTGCGGATCGACTTTGGGGTAGATCACGTGCGCCGGCATCACCGCGCCAAGCGTTTCAGAAAGCCAGTCATACGGCATTGCATCGGCCGCCATGATTTGCTTGAAGCTGCGTTCATCCACCGGCACTTCGTGGTGCGAGTCCGCCGCGACAAACCCGTGGCCGGGAAAATGCTTGCCGCAGCTGGTCATGCCGGCTTCCAGCAAGCCGTGCATCAAACTTTTTGCGAGCAGCGCGGTCACGCGCGCGTCGCTGTGAAAAGCGCGGTCGCCAATCACGCTGGAGCCGCCATAATCCAGATCCAGCACGGGTGTAAAGCTCAAATCTACGCCGCATGCACGCAGCTCGGCGGCGAGCACATAGCCGATTTGGGAAGCTGTGCGGGTGGCGGCCATGGCGTCTTGCATCCATAGCTCGCCGAGTTTGCGCATGGCAGGCAGGCGGGTAAAACCGTCAGTGCGAAAGCGCTGCACGCGGCCGCCTTCATGATCGACCGAGATTGGCAAACGCGGCGTGCGCAGCGCATGAATCTCTGCGCAGAGCGCAGCAAGTTGCGCGCGGCTTTCAAAATTGCGGGCAAACAGAATGACGCCGCCCACATCAGGGTGCGCAAGGCGCGAGCGCTCTGCGTCTGTCAGAACCAAACCCGCCACATCCACAACCACCGCGCCTAAAGGCATGTTTACTGCTGTCATCAATCTTCCTGAGTTTGTAGAACCACAAATGCCACCACGTGCGTTTTTTCATCGCTCATGCTCACAAACGGTTTGAGCTTGCGCGTGACCAGCCATTGTGCCATTGCGCCATGCGCGTGAATGTGCGGCGCCCCGGAGGGCGAATTGATCACTTCAATCGCTTGCCAGGTCATGGGCGTGCGCACGCCCAGGCCAGCGGCCTTGGAAAACGCTTCTTTGGCAGCAAAGCGCATGCATAGGTAGCGCAGGCCACGTTCTGCGCTGCGGCTCGCGCGGTGGGCATATACCGCCTGCTCCATCGGGCCGAGGATCCGCTGCACCATGCGCGGCTGCCGCGCCAGTGCTTGCGCCATGCGCGAGACTTCCAGAATATCGGTGCCAATGCCAAAAATCATGATTCGATCAATGCCGAATATTCCAGCCACGCTTGCCGGCTGCGATGCCCTACCGCGCGCGGTGCGCCATGTGCAGCGCGCTGCAAGAGCGCGCGCAGCAAAAGCCGCACGCCGGAGCGTGCCGCGGCCTCATCAAAATTGCCGGCCGCCACCTTCAACAGCACTGCGCCTTTGGCAGACAATTGATCCTGCGAGGGTTTGGTCACCGCTACCCAGCCCTGCCCTTCCACCAACTGATATTCGCGCTCAGATTGCAGTGCATTGCCGGCCGAGTCATGCGAAAAACTTGGCGCGAGCCCGCTGGCAGACAGCAACGCGTACTCAAAACGCCGCAGCGCTGCATCACTATTGCCATGCGCTAGCGCTGCGAGGCATTGCACGTAGGCATCAAAGGCTGGCGGATGTGGGTCGTAGCGCGCAAACACGGCCAGCACCAGCTCGCTGGCGTAATAGCCTGACAGCATTGCCAGACCGCTGAGCGGCATCTGGCCGGGCAACCACTCCACCTTGCCCAGCGTTTTGACCTCGCCTTTGCCGCTGGCGGACACCAGCAGCGGCGAAAATGGTTCCAGCAAACCTCTCACGAGCGAGCGTGGACGCCGCGCGCCTTTGGCCACGGCCACCACGCGACCATGCGCGCGCGTAAAAAACTCCACGATCAGGCTGGATTCACGCCACGGCCACGCGTGCAACACGTAGGCCGGCTCTGCGGACAGCTTGGCAGATGCTGCGTTGTCTGCGTCAGTAAGAAGAGCAGAAGGAGCAACGGCAAGGGGAGCGTCGGCCAAATTCATGCCGCAAATTGACTCTCTACTCGTACCCGAGCGCTTTGAGGCTCGCCTCTGACTGCGCCCAGCCTTCGCGCACTTTGACCCACAGCTCAAGATGCACTTTGCAGTCAAACAGCTGCTGCAAGTCTTGCCGCGCTTCGGTGCCGATGCGCTTGATGCGCTCGCCCTTGTTGCCGATCACGATTTTCTTGTGCGATTCCCGCGCCACCAAGATCGCCGCGGCTATTTCTTTGCGCCCCGGCTCGTCCTTCCACTGCTCAATCACCACGGTGGTGGAAAACGGGATTTCGTCGCCGGTCAAGCGAAACAGCTTTTCACGCACCCGTTCAGCGGCAAGAAAACGCTCGCTGCGGTCGGTCAGCGTGTCAACATCAAACAGCGGGCCTTCGCTGTGCGGCAGCAGTTTGGCAATGACGTTGACGAGTGCATCCGTCTGCACGCGCTTTTCCGCCGAAACCGGTACCACCGCCGCAAAATCGCGCTTGGCGCTCAGGGTAGCGATAAAGGGCAGCAGCGCACCTTTGTCCGGCACGGTATCAATCTTGTTGATCGCCAGAATCAGCGGTACATCGGCAGGTACGAGCTTGAGCACCTGCTCATCACCTTCGTTAAATTTGAGCGCTTCGACCACGAGCACGGCTACATCCACCCCGGTAATGGCTTGCGTTACCGTGCGGTTCATCATCTTGGGCATGGCGCCGCCGTGGCGGGTTTGATAGCCGGGCGTATCGACAAATGCGATCTGCAAATCGTCTTGCGTAAGCACGCCCAAAATCCGGTGTCGCGTGGTTTGCGGATGGTGCGAGGTGATCGAAAGCCGCTCACCGATCAAGGCGTTGAGTAACGTGGATTTGCCCACATTGGGCCGCCCAACAATGGCGGCCATGCCGCAGCGGTAGCTGCCGGCCGAGGCGATTGGGTCCATGGCGCTTAGCGCACCGCTGCAGGTTGTGATTTGACTTCCGGCGCAGGCGTGTCCGGCGACTGCACGGTGGCCACCGGCAAGCTGAGCTGCGCGTCACGCTTGACGGTCTTGCGGGCACGCTTGACGGCCGCGGGCGCGAGGCTGACAGCGGCTTCCAGCGCTTTTTTTGCGGCGGATTGTTCTGCCGCGCGCCGGCTGCCGCCACCGCCAATCACGCGGATATCCAGCTTGGGCACCAGGCATTCAACCTCAAACTCCTGGCTGTGCGCGGCGCCGTGCGTGGCGATGACGTTATAGGTCGGCAGGACAATTTTGCGGCCCTGCAAGTATTCCTGCAGCAAGGTTTTGGCGTCTTTGCCGAGGGTTTTCGGATCGACCGACTGCAGCACCGGCTCATAGAGTTTGCGGATCACTTTGGCGGCAGAATCAAAGCCTGCATCTAGAAAAATCGCACCGACAATCGCTTCAACGCAGTCCGCCAGAATCGATGGCCGGCGAAACCCGCCGCTTTTAAGTTCACCCTCGCCGAGGCGCAAAAACTGCGACAAACCAATGCTTTGCGCGATTTCGTGCAGCGATTGCTGCTTGACCAAATTGGCGCGCAGGCGCGAGAGATCGCCTTCGTCGATCTTGCCGTAGCGGTCATACAAAAGGTGCGCGACCGACAGATTCAGCACCGAATCGCCGAGAAACTCGAGCCGTTCGTTGTGCGTTGCAGAATGCGACCGATGGGTAAGCGCCTGCGTGAGCAGATTGCCATTGGCAAACTTGTGCCCCAGCTTGTCTTCCAGCGCGCTCAGGTCCAAGGTTGCCATGTGCGGACTCGTTTTACTTGCCGCGCGTGGTGGTGTTGAAATCAATCACCAGGCTCACCGGCTCCATCAGCGGGATTTTCTTGGAGTAGGCTACTGACACGACGATTTTGTCGTTTTCTTTGGTTACATCCAGATCTTTGCCGCTGATGCTAGAGATATAGCCGGCGCTGGCCGCCAGATCAAAGTTACGGCGCACATCGGCCACCGATGACGCCCCATCACGCGCTTTGATGATTGCCTTCTGAACGTCAAAATACTCATTCACTGCGGGCGTCACTTTCATGCCCAGCAGGACAAGACCACCCAAAATCGCCATGAAAAACACGGCGCCGAATAGCGTGATCCCTCGTTGATGATGCTGCCTTGCCTTGCTCATCGAATCGCTCCCTTAGCCACCATAGCCGCTTTCAAGTTCACTTGAACCATGAAGTCGGTTGATTTAATTAAAACCTCCGATACGCTTGATGTTACCGAAGTTCATCCAGATGAAGAACGCCCTTCCCACCACATTTTCTTCCGGGACAAAGCCCCAAAAGCGGCTGTCCAGGCTGTTGTCACGATTGTCACCCATCACAAAATAGCTGCTCTTCGGCACCACGCAGCGGATCCCATTAACCAGCATCTCGCAAGCGTCGCCATACACGCGCAACCCAGCTGGGCCAATGGCAGATGGCCGATCTGGATCGTTCAACACAGAATGCTCGACGTTACCGAGTTTTTCTGAGAATTGAGCAGAAATTACCCGACGTTCCGGGTCAAGGTACTGTGGTAGCTGCTTTGTTGGCAACGCTATACCGTTGATGGTGAGCTTCTTGTCTACATACTCCACACGGTCGCCCGGCAGGCCCACGACACGCTTGATGTAGTCTTTGTCAGGCTCTTTGGGAAAGCGAAACACCATCACATCGCCGCGTTGCGGCTGCCCCACATCCACAATTTTCTTGTTGATAATTGGTAAACGGATTCCGTAGGTGTATTTGTTCACCAGGATCAAATCGCCCACCACCAGCGTTGGAATCATGGAGCCGGAGGGAATCCTGAAGGGTTCTGCAATAAAGCTGCGCAGGAAAAACACGGCGGCGATCACGGGAAAGAAACTGGCGCTGTATTCCAGCCACCACGGCTGACGCATGCTTTCGTCGGCCAGTTTTCTGCGCGCTTCGGCGACCGCGGTGTCGCCACCTGCCGCCTTGATAGACAAGGCCTCACCGGAGTCAAACCGCGCCACCACGGCATCGGCACGTGCCCGCCGCTGCTTGCGAAACAGCAGGATATCCAGCACATACATCACGCCGGTGAACAACGTCAGCCAGAACAGCACCAACGCGAAATTGACCGCACCAAAATTTTCTAGCACCTATTTGTCCTCCACTTGCAGGATGGCGAGGAATGCCTCCTGCGGAATTTCCACCGTGCCCACTTGCTTCATGCGCTTTTTGCCGGCCTTTTGCTTCTCCAGCAGCTTTTTCTTGCGCGAAATATCACCGCCGTAGCATTTGGCCAGCACGTTTTTGCGCAGCGCTTTGACGTTTTCACGCGCGATGATGTTGCTGCCAATCGCCGCCTGAATCGCCACGTCATACATCTGGCGCGGAATCAGCTCGCGCATTTTTGCGGCCACTTCACGGCCGCGGTATTGGCTGTTGGCGCGGTGCACGATGATCGAGAGCGCATCGACACGGTCACTATTGACCAGTATGTCCACTTTCACCACATCGGCCGCGCGATATTCCTTGAACTCATAGTCCATCGACGCATAACCGCGCGACACCGATTTAAGCCGGTCAAAAAAGTCCAGCACAATCTCGCCCATCGGCATTTCGTACTTGAGCACGACTTGCCGGCCGTGATAGGCCAAGTCCACCTGTACGCCGCGTTTTTGCGTGCATAGCGTGATGATCGCGCCCACGTACTCTTGCGGCGTGAATACTGTCACGGACACGATAGGCTCGCGAATCTCTTCAATCTTGTCCGGATTGGGCATCTTGGACGGGTTGTCCACCACCAGCACAGTCTTGTCGCGCTGCACAACCTCATAGACCACGGTGGGCGCGGTGGTGATCAGGTCTTGATCAAACTCGCGCTCGAGCCGCTCTTGCACAATATCCATGTGCAGCAGGCCCAAAAACCCGCAGCGAAAACCAAAGCCGAGCGCCTGCGAAACTTCTGGCTCAAACTGCAGCGATGCGTCGTTGAGCTTGAGCTTTTCCAGGCTCTCGCGCAGCTGCTCGTACTGATTGGCTTCCACCGGATACAGGCCGGCAAACACCTGCGGCTTGATTTCTTTGAAGCCCGGCAGCGGCGCGGCGGCCGGCTTGCCCGCCAGCGTAACGGTGTCACCCACTTTGGCCACGGCCAGCTCCTTGATGCCGGCGATGATGAAACCCACCTCTCCCGCGCTCAAGCTCTCACGCGCCATGCTCTTAGGTGTGAACACACCCACCTGCTCGACCGGAAACGCCGCATCGGTGGCCATGAGCAGAATCTTGTCTTTGGGTTTGACGCTGCCGTTGACGACGCGCACCAGCATGACGACGCCGACGTAGTTATCAAACCAACTGTCGATGATCAGCGCCTGCAGCGGCGCATCCACCGCGCCTTTGGGCGGCGGTACGCGCTCGATGATGCGCTCCAGCACATCGCCGATGCCCATGCCGGTCTTGGCGCTGATCGGCAGCGCGTCTTGCGCATCGATGCCGATGACGTCCTCGATTTCGTCAATCGCGCCGGCCGGATTGGCCTGCGGCAAATCCATCTTGTTGAGCACCGGCACCACTTCTACGCCAAGATCAATCGCGGTGTAGCAGTTGGCCACCGTCTGCGCTTCCACGCCCTGGCTCGCATCGACCACCAGCAGCGCGCCTTCGCAGGCCGACAGCGAGCGGCTGACTTCGTAAGAAAAATCCACGTGCCCCGGCGTGTCGATCAGGTTGAGGTTGTAGACCTGGCCGTTCAGAGCTTTGTAAGTCAGCGCCGCGGTTTGTGCCTTGATGGTGATGCCGCGCTCTTTCTCCAGATCCATGGAGTCCAGCACCTGCGCTTCCATCTCGCGGTCGGACAGGCCGCCGCACTTTTGAATCAGGCGGTCTGCAAGCGTGGATTTGCCATGATCTATGTGCGCGATGATGGAGAAGTTGCGGATATGTTGCATGAAAGAACGCAAAGGATTGGGCTGGCGCCACAAATGCTTGAATTAAAACAAGATTTTATCAGTCGGGCCGGCCGGCGCAGTCTTGATGCGACGAATAGTCTGCACGGCTGTGCAATTTGACGGCTTTGCGCAGCGAATGCCGCAAGTTCAGTTCATCGCTTGGGCTTTTTGATCACTTGCAAGTAGGTTTAAACAGATTCAAAACATACTCTACGCAATATCCATGCGCTTTTTCAAGCATTTTTGCCTGAAAACCCGCCTGGATATTGCGTACATGCTCTTAATACACCCTAAGAAAAC
>JBOFGW010000141.1:0-2205 GCA_051649325.1 Burkholderiaceae bacterium
TTTTTCTTACGAATGCAGGTTCAGTTCTTTCCCAAACTACTCACAGTTTTAATACTTACCCCATGTATCACCTCTTCATGACTCAGCACCGGCAACCAGGGCGACTGCATATCCAACAACTTTTTGATCTGTGCACGAATACGCGCTTCTACCAACACCACAATTTGCGCATTGTTTTGCTTGCGCCAGACGATGGCGGAGTTGGTCAGGCTTTGCTGAATGCGTCGCGTTTCTTCTGGCGACAAAGTCAGCAGCGGCCCTGCATCGGTGTGCTTGATACTGCTGTGCACTAGCTCTTCAAGTGCCGGATCAAGCACCAATGCGTTGATCGATCCACTGCCTGCGGAGTAGCGAAAAGAGATGTATTTGTTCAGCCCCAGGCGTGCCGCAGTGACCAGCGCAGTCTCATCATGCGGGCGCTGCGCAGCGCGCAACAGGCTCTGAAAGATGGAACGGATATCGCGCAGCGGCAACCCCTCAGCTAGCAGTGTGCGCAGCACTTCGGTAAGTTTGGTCAATGGCACAACGGCGAGCAGCTCACGGCTTAGATCCGGCGCGTTCTCTTCACACGCCGCAATTAGTGCCTGCGTTTCTTGCACACCAAACCAGTCCTTGGGGTTGGCCTTGAGCGCTTCCATCGCCAGGCTGGCCAGCGCTTCTTCCGCATTCATCGTGGTAACCGGCACATCCGCAGTGTTTGCTAATGCATCGGGCTCGATCCAATAGGCCTCACGGGTGAGAAAAAAATTGGCCTGTGTATCGGGTAAATCTGCCCCGGCTGCTTTCAATACGGCTTGTGGCGCGACCGCCAGCACTTTGTTCGCAGGAACACGCCGGTCTGCATACGGCACATCATTTACCAACACACGTGCCTGATCTGCCTCGGTCAAAAACAAAGCGATGCGGATCATCATGCCGGGGAAGGGGATGCCATATTCATCGGCAAGCGACTCACGCCCCTTGGCAAGCGCGGCGTTCAGGCGGTGCCGGTCCATCCGCACAGCAAGGCCTTCAGAAAGAAGTATCACCACAGGCAGCGCGGTGGCTGGGTTACCGCGTTCAAATAGCGCTACATCGCGCTTGGCGCCTGACCGGCTTAATGCTTGCGAGCGCGCGGTTTCTAGTTCTTGCGCTTTTAATTGGGTCTTGCGCATGATGTGCCGCGCGCCAAGCAACATGGCCAAGCCCATGGGCGCGAACACCAAGAAGGGGAAGCCGGGAACCACGGCAAACAAGGTGGTGACTGCACCGGTAAGAATCAGCGCTTTGGGCTGGGATGCCACCTGCTGCCCAATTTGACCGGCCACATTTTCAGCGCCGTCTTTTTCTACGCGCGTCACCATCACCCCGGCCGCGACTGCCGCAAACAACGCCGGGATTTGCGATACCAACCCATCACCAATCGACATGATGGAGTATTTGTGCACGGCATCGCTCGTGTTCATATCCAACATCAACACGCCAATAGCAATACCGCCCACGAGGTTGATGACCACCACAATCATGCCGGCAATCACATCGCCTTTGACAAACTTCATGGCGCCATCCATCGCGCCAAACAGCTGGCTTTCTGCCGAGAGTTGGGCGCGCATGTGCTTGGCCTCCATCTGCGTAATCACGCCAGCGCGCAGGTCAGAGTCAATACTTACCTGCCGGCCAGGCAACGCATCAAGCGTAAAGCGCGCCGCCACCTCAGCTACGCGTTCCGCACCTTTGGCCACCACCACAAACTGCACGATAGCAATAATGGTGAACACGACCAGCCCCACCACCACATTGCCGCCTACCATGTTCATGCCCACTGTCTCAATAATCTGGCCGGCGTAACCGGTGAGCAGGATTTGCCGCGCCGTAGCCACATTCAGCGCGATACGGAACAAGGTGGTGAACAACAGCAGACCAGGAAAAGTTGAAAACGCCGTAGGTTTGTCGATATACAGCGCGTACACCATCAAACCCACTGCCGCTGCCAAATTGAACGCAATAAAGATATCGATCAGTAGCGTAGGTACCGGCAGCACTAGCACACCAATGATCATCACCGCCAATAGACCGAACGACATGTCGGCGTGGCGGGTGAGGTGGCTTACAAAACCACCGTTAATTGAGTGCCGCTTTGCTGCAAGTGAGCGCATTAATCTAAACGAACTGCTTATTAGCTTTAGTTAAAGGTTGAGTTTTCAGTACACACTTGTATGACTAACC
>JBOFGW010000142.1:0-2555 GCA_051649325.1 Burkholderiaceae bacterium
GATACCTTAACCAGATTGAACGTGCACTGGCGAGCGTAGACCACCCGCTTGCGCCAGCGTTGGTGGCGCAGGGCTTGCTGGCCCAGGCGGCCACACTTTACGAGGGGACATGATGGCAGATGCAATGGCGGGCGTAGCAAGGCCCAGCGTTATACAGCTCTCCATCAAGGAGAAAGCAGCGCTGTACGCCGCGTACATGCCGTACCTGAAAAACGGCGGCATTTTTGTGCCCACCAACAAGGCGTACAAGCTGGGCGACGATGTGTATCTGATCCTCACGCTGATGGACGACCCCAACCGCCTGCCGATTGCCGGCAAAGTGGCCTGGGTCTCGCCCGCCGGTGCGCAGGGCGTGCGCACGCAAGGTATCGGCGTGCACTTTCCCGCGGACGACAGCGGCATGAATGCGCGCCGCAAGATTGAAGAAGTGCTGGGCGCAGCGCTGGGTTCATCGCGGGCGACGCATACGCTTTGAAAATGACGGAATGACTTTGCCGCTGGCGCGGCTGCAATGACTTGGCGTTACACGCCAAATGACCAAGGGTCTTGCCAGTCATTCGTCATTCATGTGCCACACGCATATTCCATGAGATTTTTGAGGCAAAAATGCTCCAAAACCCGCATGGATATTGCGTAAAGCCCTTTTAAACCCCTGTTTTCGCCCTGAAAATCATCCCAAAAGCGGCTACGCTTCTCCCACGATGTTTGTTGATTCCCATTGCCACCTCAATTTCCCTGAACTCAAGGGCGATCTGCCTGCGATCAAGGCGCGCATGGCCGCTGCGCGGGTTACGCACGCGCTGGTGGTTTGCGTCACGCTGGAAGAGTTTGCCGATGTCCGCGCGGTTGCGGGCAGCGAACCCAGCTGGAGCTGCTCGGTGGGCGTGCACCCGGACTATGAAGGTGTGCAGGAACCATCCGTTGATGACCTTGTGCACCTGGCGGATGACGCAAAAGTCGTGGCGATTGGCGAGACTGGGCTGGACTACTTCCGCATCAAAGAGGACGCGCCCTGGCAGCGCGAACGCTTTGCAGTACATATCCGCGCCAGCCGCGCCACCGGCAAGCCGCTCATCATCCACACCCGTGCCGCCGCTGCCGACACGCTGCGCATCATGCGGGAAGAGGGCGGCGAGCAGGGCGTAATGCACTGCTTCACCGAGACGTGGGATGTGGCCGAGGCGGCGCTGGATCTGGGGTTTCACATCTCGTTTTCTGGCATCGTCACGTTCAAAAACGCGGCTGATTTGCGCGAAGTGGCGCGCCAAACGCCGCTGGACCGGTTGCTGATCGAGACGGATTCGCCCTATCTGGCGCCTGCGCCTCATCGTGGCAAGACCAATGATCCCAGCTACGTGCCGCTGGTGGCCGCCACGATTGCGCAGGTTAAAGGCGTGCCGGTCGAGATAATCGCACAGCATTCGTCAGATAATTTCTTCAAACTATTCAAGGTGTTGCGTGAGCAAGCGCAGGTTGAATCTGCGCTGGTTTGACGGATCGTCAAGTGTGCGTGCGCGGTTCTTCGCTGCGTTGGCAGCGCTTATGTTTTTGCCTGCCATCGGCCTCGCAGGCTCGCTGGAAGACTTTCGCGAAGCAGTTATCAAGAACGATGCCAAAACCGTCAGCAGCCTGATCGCCCGCGGCTTTGACGCCAACATGCCCTACGAACAAGCCAATCGTGGCCTGCATTTGGCGGCTGCGGAAAACGCATTGGCCGTGATCCAGGTGCTGGTCAAAGCGCCCAAGATCGACATCAACGCCAGAAACGCCGCGGACGAAACCGCGTTGATGCTGGCCTTGATCCGCGGCCATCGGCCTGCGGTGGATGCGCTGATCGCCGCCGGCGCGGAGTTGAACAAACCCGGCTGGACGCCGCTGCATTACGCCGCCAGCAGCGGCAATAACGCGCTCGTTAGCCTGCTGTTGGAGAAATACGCGTTCATCGACCCGCAATCGCCCAACGGCACCACGCCGCTCATGATGGCTGCGCGCCACGGCCACATTTCTACCGTCAAGCTGCTGCTGGATGAAGGCGCAGATATCTTTATCAAGAACGAACAAGGCATGACTGCGCGCGACTTTGCTGTGCGCCACGAGCGCAAAGACATCGCCGACGGCCTCGCGTTTCAAGAAGAAAAGAAACGTCGCGAACTTGCCAGCAAACCGCGCGTGCCAGTGGTGGATTTGAATCCGGCGAATCAGCCAACACGATAGCCGGGCGCGCAAAAATAGCCGGCGCTTTCACCTCAAGACGACTTAAAGCCAATCTTTGCATGCGTACCATCGCAAAATGGCTTGCTCTGACTGCCGCCGCAGCGACATAGCTTGCACTGGTTAAGACGAGCGACCACGCGACCGGTGCCGCTGGTAATTTCCAAGTTGCCGCGTACTTGCAGCGGACCATCGATTTGCGGGTCGATGGCCAGTACGCCATCACGCACTGCCAGCATCTCGGTCTGTGTATTGTTGATGCCGGTGGCTGGTTCGCCGGTAGCCGTAAAACCTGCGGCCGCATGTGATCCATCGCAAAACGGCTTGTTCTGAGAGGCGCCGCA
>JBOFGW010000143.1:0-3599 GCA_051649325.1 Burkholderiaceae bacterium
GAACGCACCGTCGCGTGCGTTGCACTAAATCGGTTAGTTTTTAGTATTGGATACGCAATATCCATGCGGGTTTTGAAGCAAAAATTGCTCAAAACCCGCATGGATATTGCGTAGAGCACTTAAAAATCTGCGAATTCTTCTAAATTCCGTTCGCATTGAGCCTGTCGAAATGCATTTGAGGTTTTACGAGTTTGTAATTTGCAGCAAATGGGCTTCGACAGGCTCAGCCCGAACGGGGTTATGAGAAGCTCGCCGCCAATCCCGCTTGAAACTTCGCCTTTGCTGAACCTGAATCATTCATCCTATCGCGCGCCCTGGTGGATGCCCGGCGGTAACCTGCAAACCATCTGGCCCGCGCTGCTTTCCAAGGCGCATCGCACCACGCGCCAGATTCACTACCGCCGCGAGCGCTGGGCTACGCCAGACGCAGACTTTATCGATGTGGATTTTTTGCAGCCTCCCGGCAAACCCGGTGCGCCGCTGGTGGTGATGTTTCACGGGCTGGAAGGCTCATCGCAAAGCCACTATGCGCGCGCTTTTGCGGCCTGGTGCATGGATCACGGCTACGCCTTTGCCGTGCCGCACTTTCGCGGCTGCTCCGGTGAGCTGAATCTCGCGCCGCGCGCCTACCACTCCGGCGACTATGAAGAGATCGGCTGGATTTTGCGCAAACTGCGCGCAGTGCATCATGGCCCGCTGGTGGCCGTGGGTGTATCTCTAGGTGGCAACGCGCTGCTGCGCTGGGCACAGGAAGCAGGTGAGTTTGCCGCGCAGACCGCCAGCGCGGTGGCGTCAATCTCCTCTCCTATTGATCTTGCCGCCAGTGGTGAGGCCATCGGCGCGGGATTCAACCGCCTTGTGTACACCCGCATGTTTTTGCGCAGCATGAAACCCAAGGCACTGCGCAAACTCGCACAGCATCCCGGCCTGTTTGATCGCGACAAGCTTGCCGCATCACGCGACTTGTTTGAGTTTGACAATGTGTTTACCGCGCCGCTGCACGGCTTTAAAGACACGCGCGACTATTGGCAGCGCGCCTCGGCCAAGCCGCATCTGCATGCCGTGCGCATCCCAGCGCTGGTGGTCAATGCGCTGAACGATCCGTTTGTGCCGGCCGCGAGCCTGCCCGCGCAGCATCAGGTGGGCAAGTACGTTACGCTCTGGCAACCACCGCATGGCGGCCACGTAGGCTTTGCGCGCGGCGCGCCGCCGGCGCTGCTGGATGTGCTGCCAAACACGGTTGGCACATTTCTGCTGCAACACGTATAACGCGCAGATGGATGAGATTGTTCGCGCCGCGATGCGCAAGTGGCCTAATGTGCCGCACTGCTACGGCTGGCTTAACCTCGATATGGCCGGCCGCTGGCGCGTGGGCGCGTGGCCGGGCGAGGTAATCCACCACGCCGGCCTGAACGCATTTATCGGCCGCAACTACCTGCGCTTTGACGACGGCAGCTACATCTTTCAAAACGGCCCGCAGCGCGTGTACGTGCGGCTTGAGTACACACCGTACGTGTACCGCCTGGCTGATGCTGCCGGGCATCGCTTTGTAGCCCACACTGGCGAAGCGGTTGAACGGGTTGACGCATGGTTCACCGACGAGCACGGCCACGTGCTGCTGCTTACACCGCTGGGAATCGGTGTGCTAGATGGGCGGGATTTGAGTGCTTGGACAGCGGCGACAGAAGCAAGTGGCGGGTTGCCCAAGCTTGAATTGCTCGACTCAAGCAGTGTTGCAGAACGCTTCGCTTTCGTCCCCTCTCCCTCCCAAGGAGAGGGGACAAAGACTTAGGATTTCTCTGGAATCCCGCGCTTGATATTTTCTTTGCGTTCTTCTTCTGCAATCACCGTCAGCTCGCGCAGTCGCGCATCAATCTCACTGGCGGCGTAAAAGTTACCGGTGGCCGCGGCACGCGCCTGCTTCATTGCGTCCACCGCAGCGGGCCAGGCGCCGTCCAGCGCGAGCGATTCTGCCTGCGCGCGCATCTGATTCATGCGATCGTTACGCGCAGCGTAGCTTTTGGCGAGCAAGCGCCATGTGCCGGATTCAGGGCTGATTTTGTTTTTGTCTTTGAGCAGCGCGATCGCTTCTTCGTGCGCGCCGATGTTCTGCAGCACATCAATGCTGCCGTCGCGCACCACGTCAGCATAGGCACTGCCTGTACCAAAGCTTGCGCGCATACGCGTGAGTGCCTTGCGCGCGCCATCGATATCGTTGTTGCCGGCAGCAACGCGGCCTGATGCGAGCAAAAACGATGGATGCGCATCTTCACCGCCGGCAAGCTTGGCTGCTTCTGCAAGCGACTTGCGCGCCGCGGCAAAATCGCGCCGCGACGCTTCAACCAATGCAATACCGTAGTACGCGCCGATGCGGGGGAAAGTGCTTCTGACTTCAACCGTGCCTTGTTTGGGCGCCGGCGATTCTGCAAGCAGCGCGGTGAGCCTGGCATGCACCTGATTGCGCGCCTCGGTGGTGTCTGCAGATAGCGCCATGTACCGCGCTTGCGCCAGGCGAAAATCCAGTGAATCCACCGGCGGTTTGGCAGGCACCGTGCGGGTGCGGTTTTGAATGTCTGCAATGCGCTCGGTGGTCAGCGGATGCGTGCGCTGATAGACCGGCCCACCGCTTTCATACAGCCGCCCCTGCGCCTGCAGCTTTTGAAACACGCCCACCATGCCGCTCACGTCATAGCCGGCGGCCTGCAGCAAGTTCAGACCAACGCGGTCTGCCTCACGCTCTGCATCGCGCGAGAACGCCAGCACCGCCGCCAAACCCAAGCCCTGCCCGCCCATCACAGCGGCCTGCACAGCGTTGGAAGAACTGTTGGAATTGCTGCGCGCGGCAAGAATGGCGAGGCCCAGGGCCGCCAAGCTCCACAGCGAGCCTTCTTTTTGCGCCGCAAGGCTGCGCGCAATATGGCGCTGCTCCACATGGCCAATTTCATGTGCCAGCACGCCGGCTAATTCATTTTCATTGGACGCCGCAGTCACCAATCCGGAGTTGATCCCGATCAGCCCGCCCGGCAGTGCAAACGCGTTGAGCTGCGGATCGCGCAGCGCAAACGGCTCCACATACGGCGCCTGCACCCCCATCGACGCGGTAAGTTTGGCCGCGAGCTTGCGCAGATAGAAGGTGAGCTCAGGATCGTCCAGCACCTCCGGCGCGCGCGCAAGCTCCTGCCGGATTTCGCGCACGATGCGCTTTTCTTCCAGCGGCGGCAGATCCTGCGTTTCCGGCGCGCCCAGCGTGGGCAGACTCGTTTGCGGCTTGGGCAACGGCGCTTCGGTAGTGGCAGCGGTTCTGGCTTGCGCGATTTGCTTCAAGCGCCAGGGCAGCGGTGCGGTTTGAGAGTCCGGCGTATGCTCGTCTGTCCGCACTGGCGCAGCCTGCGAAACGCTCTGCGCGTGCAACGGCGCTGTCGCCACCGCCAGCGAGAGGCCCGCCACCGCGGCGCAGCGCAAAGAATGAGCAAACCGCATCTTCATCCACCGTATGATAACGATCGATTCACCTGAGCAAAGGGTAGCGGGTATTGGGGTTGTTACTGCGTGTATCACGCATCGCTATCCCCTCGCCCTTGAAGGGAGAGGGTAGGGTG
>JBOFGW010000144.1:0-5984 GCA_051649325.1 Burkholderiaceae bacterium
GGAGGCGCTGAATACGGTGGCAGGCTTGTTTCACGATAAATTCGGCGAAGGTAGCTAGTTTATAAATAGCAGTACGCAATATCCATCCGCCTTTTGAGGCAAAAATGGCTCAAAAGGCGCATGAATATTGCGTAAAAGCACTTTATAGGGGGTTTAACCATGGCAATGAAGCAGCTTGAAGGCGTAGCAGCTTCCAGCGGTTTTGCCGTGGGCCGCGCGCACGTGCTTGCGCCAATGTCCGAAGGGGTGGCGCATTACTTCATCGCGCAGGAATCGATTGACGATGAACTCGCGCGCTTTGATGCTGCGGTTGATCTTGCGCGCACCGAACTGGCTGAGCTGCGCGAAGGGCTGCAGCATGATGCGCCCACAGAACTGTCTGCCTTTCTCGAAGTGCATGAACTCATGCTGCACGATCCGCAGCTGGCTAAAGCGCCGCGCGATCTGATTGCCGGGCGGCGCTACAACGCCGCGTGGGCGATGAGTACGCAGATCGGCAAGCTCGCCGACCAGTTTGAGCAGATGGAAGACGCCTATCTGCGCGAGCGCAGCCTGGATGTGCGGCAAGTGGGCGAGCGCGTGCTGCGCCACTTGACCGGCGCAGCGCCCACTACCGTTGCTGCGGGCGATGAAGACATGATCATCGTCGCGCACGACATTGCACCGGCCGACATGATGCAGTTCCGCCAGGTGCGCTTTGCCGGCTTTGTGACTGATCTGGGCGGCGTGACTTCGCACACTGCGATTGTGGCGCGCTCGCTGCAACTGCCCGCAGTCGTCGCCGCGGGCGACGCAACGCAGCAGATCGCGCAAGACGACTGGATCATTGTCGATGGCCACAGCGGTCGCATCTACATCAACCCCGACGAGCCCACGCGCGCCAAATACGCCAAGCTCGCGAGCGAAGAGCGCAGCCGCATCGCCGCGCTGTCTAGCCTGCGCAATCTGCCCGCGCAAACGCTGGACGGCAAACGCATCGAGCTGCACGCCAATATCGAACTGCCGGATGATGTAGAAGAAGCGCTGGTGGCCAACGTGGATGGCGTGGGGCTGTTTCGCACCGAATTCATGTTCATGGGCCGCAAAGAGCTGCCCGATGAAGACGAGCAGTTTGAAGCCTATGCCAAAGTGGTCAAGGCAATGGACGGGCGGCCCGTCACCATCCGCACGCTGGATATCGGCGCAGACAAAACGCTGGATGAAACCTATAACACGCAGGCCGCCGTGGCGCCCAACCCGGCGCTGGGTCTGCGCGCCATCCGCTACTGCCTCGCCAACCCCGAGCTGTTTCGCACGCAACTGCGCGCCATTTTGCGTGCTAGTAGCTTTGGCCCGGTGCGGATTTTGATTCCCATGATCGCGCATCTGCATGAAGCAGAAAGCGCACTGGCGCATATCGCCCGCGTCAAAAAAGAACTGCGCGCCCGCGGCGAGGCGTTTGACGACAAGGTGCAAGTCGGCGCGATGATAGAAATCCCCGCCGCTGCGCTGATGATCGACCTGTTCATCCCCAAGCTGGATTTTTTCTCCATCGGCACGAACGATTTGATCCAGTACACGCTGGCGATTGACCGCGCCGACAGCGAAGTGGCGTCGCTCTACGAGCCCGCGCACCCGGCTGTAATGCAACTGATCGCACACACCATCGCCCGCTGCAATGCCGCTGGAAAGTCAGTGAGTGTGTGCGGCGAGATGGCAGGCGATATTTTGTTTACGGAATCACTGCTCAAGCTCGGGCTGACGAATTTTTCGATGCACCCGGGCTGTGTGTTGCCAGTGAAGAATGTGGTGCGTGAGAGCCGCTTGAGTTAAATCAGGTGGGTTGCTAGGAGCTAACCGCAAGGTGCTCTACGCAATATCCATGCGTATTTCCAAGCAAAAATGCCTTAAAACCCGCATGGATATTGCGTAGAGTGATTTTGAGCTTTTGTTGATCACCGTTCGCGTTGAGCCTGTCGAAACGCATTTGCAAACAGTCATGGGTTTCACTGATCAGCGGGAAGGGCTTCGACAGGCCTGTCCTGAGCCTGCCGAAGGGCTCAGCCCGAACGGTTCGAGGGTTGGTAGCCGTTCCGCTTAGCGCGCGTTACTCCGCAGCAATCTCCACCACGCGCTTAGGCTGCGCAGCCGGCAGCGTGATGTCGGGCATGTTCGAACAACTGCCCATCGCCGCAGCCACACGCGCCTGCATGACTTCGGTGAGTTTGTCCAAAAAGAGCCGCACCTTGGCCGACAGATAGCGGCGGCTGGGGTAGGCGGCGTAGATGGAGTAGCCGCCGGCGTTCCAGTCTGGCAGCACGCGCTTGAGCTCGCGGCGGCTCACACCGTCATGCACCAGCATGCATGAGGCAATGGTGATGCCCGCACCTTCCATTGCCGCGCCGCGCAGCCATTCCGGGCTGTTGGAGGCCATTAAGGGCGTGATATTCATGTTGAAGTTTTCGCCTGCCGTGTTCTGCAGCTCCCACTTGTCGCGGATGCCGGGGTAATTCAGCGTGAGCAGCTTGTGTTCCGATAGCTCGCGCGGATGCTGCGGCTCGCCGTGGCGTGCCACGTAGCGTTCAGACGCGCACAGAATCAGCTTGCCGCTATAGAGCAGGCGCGCGGCGATGTTTTTGTCTACGTTGTCCGGCACGATCAGTACGGCCAGGTCGTAGCCTTCTTCCACGAGATTCACGTCCAGCCGGTCGGAGGCAGTCAGGTCAAAAGTGACTTCGGGGTACTTGGCGTGGAATTGCTGCACCACTTCCGGCAGAAACATGCGCGCAAACGGCACCGGGCAATGCAGGCGCAGCAGGCCGCGCGGCTTGGCGGTGAGGGCGCGCGCCTCGGTCTCGGCCTCTTCTAGATCAAACAGGGTTTGGCGGGCGCGCTCAAGGTAGGTCATGCCGGCATCGGTCAGGCTCACGGTGCGGGTGGTTCTTTGCAGCAGCCGCACGCCTAAGTGTGCCTCCAGCTCGGCAATGCCGCGCGTCATCACGGCTGGAGAGATGCCCAGAACCTCGCCCGCCTTGGCAAAGCCGCCAGAATCCGCCACCTGTACAAACGCCCGCATGGATTGAAGTCTGTCCATAATTTCTGATTCCGCAATAGTTAATTGGAATTTTAGGCATTTATTTACTGGCGCGCAAGAACCATACTTCTCCTACCGACGATGCAGTTCGCACCGCCGATAACGAAAACCTCCTTCTCTACCCTTTTGTTGATTGGAATGCATCATGAAAAACACTCTTGTTAAAGCTCTCTTCGTCGCTGCTGTTCCCTTTGCTATGAACGCCGCGTTTGCCGATGACATCACACCCGAGCCGGCTGCAACGCCCTCAACGCTGACCCGCGCTGAAGTGCTGGCCGATCTGGCCAAAGCCCGCGCTGCCGGCGAGCTGGTCAATGGCGAGCAAACCGTGGTTGCCAAGGTGCCTGCTACTACAGTCCGCAGCCGCGAAGAAGTGCGCGCCGAAGCAATCGCCGCGTACAAAACGCGCAAAAACGCTTACCAAGCTTGGAATCAAAGCTAAGCACGGCTGTTACCTTAAAAGGCGCACCCAAGCGCCACCGCTGCCTCCCTCTCCTCGCAGCAGAGCAAAGCGCCCGATTCTCCGGACGCTTTTTTTATGTCCGCTCGCGCTACACTTGACGTGCGCCGATTTGCTTTCTTGCTTGCGGGCGCCGTGCGCGATGCACAAACAAATGCGGCTAAAGAGAACCCGGTGATCACCCCGCGCGCTCTTTGGCCCGCGGGGTTTTTTATTGGGGTGGGCGGTCTTGAGTTTGGGTTTTGTTCAATATCGCGATATTGCGTTTGATGCGCCGCTGAAGCTGCGCAGCGGCGCCACGCTCGGCCCGTACTCGCTGCGGGTGGAAACCTATGGCAGTTTGAACGCCGATAAATCCAACGCAGTGCTCATCTGCCATGCGCTCAACGCCTCGCACCACGTGGCTGGCGTGTACGCGGACGATGATGCGAACGTGGGCTGGTGGCACAACATGGTCGGCCCCGGTAAGCCGGTGGACACCGACAAGTTCTTTGTCATCGGCGTGAACAACCTGGGCTCGTGTTTTGGCTCCACCGGCCCGGCATCCATCAACCCCGCCACCGGCAAGCCGTATGGCAAAGACTTCCCCGTGGTCACGGTGGAAGACTGGGTCAACGCGCAGGCGCGGCTGTGCGATGTGCTCGGCATCGAAAAACTTGCCGCGGTGATGGGCGGCTCGCTGGGCGGCATGCAGGCGATGAGCTGGGCCACGCAGTATCCCCAGCGTATTGCGCACTGCGTGGTGATTGCGTCCACGCCCAAACTGTCTGCGCAAAACATTGCGTTTAACGACGTCGCGCGCCAAGCGATTTTGACTGATCCGGATTTTCACGGTGGTGACTACTACGCCCACGGCGTGGTGCCCAAGCGCGGCCTGCGCGTGGCGCGCATGATCGGCCACATCACGTATTTGAGCGGCGACGATATGGCGGAAAAATTTGGCCGCGCGCTCAAAAACGACGGTTTGGGTTTTAACTTTGGCACCGATTTTCAGGTGGAAAGTTATTTGCGCTATCAAGGCGAAAAATTCTCCACCTACTTTGATGCCAACACCTATCTGCTAATTACCAAAGCGCTGGACTATTACGACCCCGCCGGCGAACACGGCGGTGATCTCGCGCGCGCGCTCGAACCCGCGCAGGCCAAATTTTTTGTGACCAGCTTCACCACCGACTGGCGCTTTTCCCCCGAGCGCAGCCGCGAGATTGTCAAAGCCCTGCTGCACAACCGCAAAGAAGTCACGTACTGCGAAATCGATGCGCCGCACGGTCACGATGCGTTTTTGCTGGACGATGCGCGGTATCACGGTGCGGTGCGCGCGTATTTTGAACGTATCGCGCAGAGTCAAAACACTCCCCCTCCCCTCGCGGGAGAGACAATCTCGACAGTCCCCTCTCCCGCTAGCGGGAGAGGGTTAGGGTGAGGGCAATCACATGACGCTACGCTCTGATCTGTTGCACGTCGCCCACTGGATTCCACAGCAAGCCCGCGTACTCGACCTCGGCTGCGGCAACGGCGACCTGCTCGCCTACCTGCGCGATCACAAACAATGCGACGTGCTCGGCGTAGAGCGTGAAGACGCGGCGGTGCTTGCCTGCATGCGCAAAGGCCTGAACGTGGTGCAGCAAGACCTGGAAGCCGGGCTTTCGCTATTTGATGACAACGCGTTTGACGTGGTGATCCAAACCGAAACCCTGCAGCAAATGCGCCGCGTCGAACCGATTCTGGCCGAGATTGCACGCGTGGGGCGTGAGGCGATTTTGAGCTTTCCCAACTTCGGCTACTGGCAGCACAGGTGGCAGCTCATCAAGGGCCGCATGCCCGTGTCAAAAACGCTGCCGTTCCAGTGGTTTGATACGCCCAACATCCGCTGCGCCACACTCGCAGACTTTGCCGACTTCGCTGCTAAGCACGGCCTGCTCGTGCAAGACCGCGTGGCGCTGCATGAGGGGGAGCGTGTGAATCTGCTGCCGAATCTGCGCGGTAGTTTGGCGGTGTTTAGATTGAGTAAAGCTTAGCTGCGGGCTCGCCGTTGCGATTCAAACCAAGGAGGTGAAAATGAAAAAGCGCATTACCTATTTGAGCGCGCACCGTAATGCGTGGGTAGCTGCTGCGCTGATCGCCATCGGATCGCTGCTATTTGTCGTTCCGTTTTTTGTGATCTTCAGCGTGATTGTGCCTTCAGATGCAAAAGCAGCTCCACCACTTTTGATGTTGATATTTGCGCCGTTTTTCTATTTTTTAGCCAGCTATATCTGTGTGTATATCGGCTGCGTGCTCTACAACTGGCTGGCCAAACGCTACGGCGGATTCGAGTACGAAACCGATCCTGTCTAACTCAATTTCTTTGTATCTAAATTCGAATACGCAATATCTATGCACCTTTTGAGGCAAAAATGCCTCAAAACCCGCATGGATATTGCGTACATGCCTTTACAGCTTAGGCCACAG
>JBOFGW010000145.1:0-16348 GCA_051649325.1 Burkholderiaceae bacterium
ACCCACCGGGCCGCGCAGTTTTGCCAGCTGTTCGCGCGTCACGTCAAACTCAAGCAGCCGCTCTCTGCGCTTGGCATTGTTGCTGCGCGAGCCGATGGCGCCGACGTAAAACGCATCTGACTTGAGCGCTTCCATCAGCGCCAGATCGTCCAGCTTGGGGTCGTGCGTGAGCGCGACCACGGCGCTGCGATGGTCTAGCTGCATCTCCACCACCAAATCGTCCGGCATCGCATGCACCAGCGCCACGCCGGGCGCGTTCCAGCCTTGGCGATACTCTTCACGCGGATCGCACACGGTCACCGCGTAATCCATGCCCACCGCAATCTCCGCCAAAAAGCGTGAGAGTTGCCCCGCGCCGATGATCAGCAGCCGCCAGCGCGGGCCGTGCACGGTGAGCAGTGTGTTTTCTGAGACCAAAAGCTGCATGCCCGGCGCGGCAGCACTCAGCGATACCGCACCGGTCTTCAAATCCAAACGCCGCGCCACCAGTTCATGCGCGGCAAGTTTGCCGAGCAATGCAGTAATCTCGCTCTTTTCAGACAGCGGCTCAATCGCCAGTTGAATCGTGCCGCCGCAGGGCAAGCCAAAGCGGTGCGCTTCATCGGCCGTGATGCCGTAGGTGACCAGCTCAGGCTCGCTGCGCGTGATGCCGTGCTGGCGCACGCGCTCGATCAAATCATCTTCAATGCAGCCGCCGGAGACCGAGCCCACCACCTGCCCGTCTTCACAAATCGCCAGCGTTGCGCCTTCCGGCCGCGGGCTAGAGCCCCAGGTCTTGATGACGGTGACCAGCTCACATTTTTTGCGCGCAGCAATCCAGGCGTCGCAGGTTTTGAGCACTTCTAAATCAATACTGTCCATCAGCGCATGCTACAAGAAAACACTCGCCAGACCGCGCTGGCAAAAAGCGTCTCTACGCAAAGCATTTATTTCTTCGCATTCGCAAAAAACAACTGCTCGCCGCCGATTTTGTAGCTGTTGATGGTCTGCTGCCCGTCTGCGGAAGCCAGCCAATCCACAAACTGCTGCGCGAGGTCTTTTTTGATGTGCGGATGCTTGGCGGGATTCACTAGCATCACGCCATACTGGTTGAACAGCCGCGTGTCGCCCTGCACCAAAATAGTTAGATGCGCGCGGTTCTTGAACGACAGCCACGTGCCACGGTCTGACAGAATGTACGCGTTCATCGCCGCAGCAGTGTTGAGCGCCGGCCCCATGCCGGAACCGGTTTCGCGGTACCACGGGCCTTTGATGGCGTCCAGCTCCAACCCCGCCGCTTTCCAGTAGCGCAGCTCGGCCGCGTGCGTGCCGCTCTTGTCGCCGCGGGAGACAAACGGCGCTTTGCCGTCAGCAATTTTTTTCAGCGCTTCCAGAATGTCTTTGCCGCCAGCCGTTTTGGCCGGGTCTTGCTTGGGGCCGATCAAGACAAAGTCGTTGAACATGACTTCTTTGCGCTCCACGCCAAAGCCGTCGGCCACAAACTTCTCTTCTGCCGCTTTGTCGTGCACAAACACCACGTCTGCATCGCCACGGCGGGCGGTGTCCAGCGCCTGGCCGGTACCCAGCGCCACCACGCGTACATCAATGCCGGTCTTGGCCTTGAAGGCGGGCAGCAAGTGGCCAAACAATCCAGACTGTTCGGTTGATGTAGTGGAGGCCACTGTAATGAAACGCTCCTGCGCGCGCACGGGTGCCGCCGCAAGCAACGCGGCCAGTGCTATGACAAGAAATTGATGGACCAACCTCATACAAAATCGCCCTTCAAATAATGCTGCGCCGCTGCCGATTGTGGCGCAGAAAAGAACTGCTCGCACTGCGTGCATTCCATGAGTTTGCCTGCGTCCAAAAACACTATGTCGTGCGCCAACCGCCGCGCTTGGCCGCGGTTGTGCGTGGTCATCACAATCGTGGTGCCGGCGCGGTGCATCTCTTCAATGATGTGTTCCACCTCGCGGGTGGCACCGGGGTCAAGGTTGGCGGTGGGCTCATCTAAAAACAGCACGTCCGGTTTGAGCAGCCACGCACGCGCGAGCGCCACGCGCTGCTGCTCGCCGCCCGAGAGCAGCCGTGCAAAGCGCGACTCAACCCGCGCCAGGCCCACGCGCCGCAGTACTTCACTGGCCTTGGCATGCGCCTGGCTGCGCGCCATGCCGCGCGCAATCAACGGATAGGCCACGTTGTCCAGCACTGGCCGGCGCAGCATCACCGGGCGCTGAAACACCATCGCTTGTTCGATACGTTTGCCGCCGTGCCACGTTACATTTCCATAAGTCGGGGCTAGCAACCCATGCATCACACGCAGCAGCACGCTCTTGCCCGCACCGTTGTAGCCCAGCACAAAAGTTTTTGCGCCGCGCGCAACACGCAAAGAAACGCTATCCAGCACGCGATGATCGCGCCCTTCAAAACTCACGCTGCGCAACTCCAGCAACGGTTCATCCATAGCGCCGGCCTGACCATTCTTTGATGCTATACGCCACCGTGTTCAGCGCCAGCACGAGCACGAGCAGAATAATGCCCAGCGCCATGGCCAGCGGCAGATCACCCTTGCTGGTTTCCAGCGCGATGGTGGTGGTCATCACCCGCGTGACGCCGTCGATATTGCCACCCACAATCATCACCGCACCCACTTCCGCCATCGCACGGCCCAGGCCGGCGAGCAGCACCGTCACCAGTGAAAAGCGCGTGTCCCAAATGAGTGTCAACGCTGCGCTGCGCACGGGAATGCGCAGCGAGCGGAACTGGTCTTCATACTCGCGCCACGCATCTTCAATGATCTGCCGCGCCAGCGCGGTAATGATCGGCGTAATCAAAATCACCTGCGCAATCACCATCGCCGTGGGCGTGAACAGCAGACCCATCGGCCCGAGCGGCCCGGCGCGCGAAAGCATCAAGTACACCAGCAAGCCCACCACCACCGGCGGCAGCCCCATCGCGGCATTGAGCACCACAATCACCACGCGCCGGCCGGGGAATTTTGTCACCGCGATCCAAGAACCCAAGATCAAACCCAGCGCGCCGGCAATCGCTACCGCAGTCAAGCTGACTTGCAGCGACAGCGCGATGATGGCCACCAACCGCTGATCGCCCGCCCACATCAAACTGAGCGCATGCCCTGCGCTGGCGGCTATGCCGTCCATTCCGGTTGCTCCTGAAATATTGTTATCACCACGCTGATCCAGCCCTCCGTTCGGGCTAAGCCTGTCGAAGCCCATTTGCAAGCGGTTGATCCGGTGCAATGGTTCGCAAATGCGTTT
The DNA here is from genome assembly GCA_051649325.1 of Burkholderiaceae bacterium. GTDB lineage: Bacteria > Pseudomonadota > Gammaproteobacteria > Burkholderiales > Burkholderiaceae_C > JBJOQV01. The sequence continues at coordinate 3,258 of JBOFGW010000145.1, forward strand.
CGACAGGCTCAACGCGAACGGGCTTTATCAGCGCTTGCCTATTCGTTGCGGGCCAGTGTTGCTTGAGTCCTTCGCTCAACAACCATACACGATGCCGGTCCCGTGTGTCGCGGCAGCGCAGCGATGTTATTGTCTTGTGATGACTGACCTGACTTTTTATCTGCTGCCGCTGGCCTTGTGCCTGGCCGCGGTGCTGTATTCCTCCGTAGGCCACGGCGGAGCGTCGGCGTACATCGCAGTGCTGAGCTTGTTTGGCTTTGCTGCGGCCGCCATCCGCCCTGCTGCGCTGGCGCTGAACATTGTGGTGGCCTGCATCGCCATGATTCAGTTTGCACGCGCGCGGCACGTGGCGTGGAAGCTGTTTGTGCCGCTGTCACTCGCCTCTGTGCCGCTGGCGTTTGTGGGCGGCATGATCAGCTTGCCCACCAACTTGCACCGGATCTTGCTGGGCGTGGTGCTGCTCTACGCCGCCGGCTACTTGTGGTGGAGCACGCGCGTGCCACGGATTGATGAGGTGCGGCGCACGCTGGCGCTGCCCTGGCTGCTCGCGGCCGGCGGCGCCATTGGCATGCTGTCCGGCCTCACCGGCGTGGGCGGCGGCATTTTTCTTTCGCCGCTGCTGCTCGCGCTGCACGCGGCCACCACGCGCGATACGTCTGGCACATCTGCCGCATTTATTTTGGTGAACTCGATTGCTGGCCTGGCCGGGTTTTTGGTGCGCGGCGGCACCATTCCCGAGCAGGTGCCGGTGTGGGCCGTGGCCGCGGGCATCGGCGGCATTGTGGGTGCAACCTGGGGCGCAAAATATCTGGCCACCACCACGCTGCGCAGAATATTGGCGCTGGTGCTGACCATTGCGGGGCTGAAGATGCTGGGGATTGGCTAAAGCGATGCGTCTGCTGATCGATCATCTGTACAAATACCCGCAGCACCGCGCCGCGGCGGCGCAACTGATCTACCAGGAGTTTTGGACGGATGTGCCCGGCTACACCGCCGCCAAGATGGAGCAGCGGCTCGCGCACGCGGCGGACCCAGACCGCATTCCACTCTCACTCATAGCTGTGTTGGATGATCAAGTGGTAGGCGCAATCAATTTGATCGAAGACGATGGCAACGGCCCGCCCAATCTGCCACCTATTCGGCCGCCCTGGCTGGCCGGCATGGTGGTGGCGCAAGCGCTGCGCGGCCAAGGCATCGGCTCTGCACTCGTCACCGCGCTACTGGCCCACGCCAAGCGGCTGGGCTATGCGCACGTGCATCTGGGCACCGATGGGCCGGGGTTTTATGCGCAGCTGGGTGGCAAGATCGCGCAGCAGCGCGGCGATGCGTTTTGGATTGTGCGGTTTGATTTGTAGCGTAGAGCTGCAGGCGAAATAAATAGCCTATGCGCAATATCCATGCGCCTTTTGAGCCATTTTTGCTTCAAAAGGCGCGCGGATATTGCGTAGATGAGTTTAAACAATCGCGGTCTATCAACGATTACTCTGTTTGGGTAGCTTGAGCTTCATGTAGAAATAGAAAACCCACAAGCATGGCAACCCACCCATAATCCAGACTGCGCAAGTTGAAATGATTGCCAAGCCAAATCGGCTGTGAGTGGTGCATCCTTTGCAAAAAGATGGATCGCCAGGTTGTAGCCAGAACCCCCAAAAACCCAACGGCAAAAACACTAGTGTTACAAGTAGTATTTGAAAGCTTGGAAGCGGCGCTAAGCCAGCTCTCACCTCGTTTATATATACGTGTCGCCCCCGCCAAAACGCCGCCATGAAGCACAAGAACTGAATCACGACAGCCAGCATCGATATCGAAAGCACGAGCTGTGTTACCTGCTGAAACTGGCTCTTGTGGATCAGTAGAAAGGGAAAAAATTGAGCGAGTAAAGAGCAAAACTTAGCTAACACTGGATACTGATCTAGCACATCATTGGGAGATAGCCATGCAGTTAAGCCGACCAGCAACGCAGGCCCGCAAAATAAGAATAAGCCGTGAAACCCTCTATTGATTTGCTTGTCTTGAAGAGCTTGTTCTGGTGAATAGTCGAAGCTTGAATCTTTGCGGTACTTTGGTTTGAACATGGAAAATAGGCGGTAGGCCATAATTGTTTTCGCAATTTCCTTAGCGTTTGAAACGCACTACGCAATATCCATGCACCTTCCCAGCCATTTCCGCCCCAAACGCCGCATAAACACTGCGTAACCCCTTCTCAAATCACGTATCTTTACTCACCGTAATCGTCGGAAACATACTCGTCATGTCCTTGGCTTTCTCCGCCACCTTCACCGCAATACGCCGCGCGATTTGTTTGTAGATGGCGGCAATTGGCCCGTCGGGGTCGGCCACGACGGTGGGCATGCCGCTGTCGGCCTGTTCGCGGATTTTGATGTCTAGCGGCAGGCCGCCCAGGTACTCCACGTCGTATTCTTTGGCCATGCGCTCGCCGCCGCCGGAACCAAAAATGTGTTCGCTGTGGCCGCAGTTGCTGCAGATGTGTACAGCCATGTTTTCAACAATGCCCAGGATGGGGATGCCAACCTTTTCAAACATCTTCAAACCCTTGCGTGCGTCCAGCAGCGCAATGTCTTGCGGTGTGGTGACAATCACAGAACCCGTGACGGGCACTTTTTGGCTGAGCGTGAGCTGAATGTCACCCGTGCCGGGCGGCATATCCACAATCAAATAATCCAGATCGCGCCAGTTGGTATCACGCAGCATTTGCTCCAGCGCCTGCGTCACCATCGGGCCGCGCCAGACCATGGGCGTGTCTACATCGATCATGAAGCCGATGGAGCTGGCTTGAATGCCGTGCCCTTCCATCGGCTCCAGGCTTTTGCCGTCGCGGCTTTCGGGCCGGCCGGTAATGCCCAGCATCATCGGCTGGCTGGGGCCGTAGATGTCCGCATCCAGCATGCCCACGGTGGCGCCTTCTGCCGCGAGCGCGAGCGCCAAATTCACCGCCGTGGTGCTCTTGCCCACGCCGCCCTTGCCGGAGGCCACCGCGATAATGTTCTTCACATTGGGCAGCAACTTGACGCCGCGCTGCACCGCGTGGCTGATAATTTTGCTGTACACGTTGGCGCTCACATTGGCCGCGCCCGCGTCTTTGAGCGCCTTGATCACGCTCTTGCGAATCGGGTCTATCTGGCTCTTGGCCGGGTAGCCCAGCTCAACATCCAAGCTCACATCATTGCCATCGACAATGATGTTCTTGACCGATTTGCCGGCGACGTAATCTTTGCCCGTGTTGGCATCGATAAGTTGTTTGAGCGTTTCTTTGACGCTTTCTGCGGTAAGAGCCATGCGCGTGTGATCTCCTTGTCAGCCGCTAGCATAGCGAATGCTGCTTGCCCCATGCCCCTGTAAAATCAAGGGCTTTCCATGCTTGAGAAGCCAGTACGCAGGTTTTATGCGCTTCTTCAGCCATTTTTGCCCTAAGAAGTCCACCGGACGCGCGCCTTCAAAATGAGTAAACGACGCCTCTTCGTCACCACCGCCCTGCCCTACGCCAACGGCAACTTTCACATCGGCCACATGATGGAATACATCCAGGCCGATATTTGGGTGCGGTTTCAGCGCATGCAGGGGCACGAGGTGCATTTTGTCTGCGCAGACGATGCGCACGGCGCGCCCATCATGATCGCCGCAGAAAAAGCCGGCAAAACACCGCAGCAATTTGTGGCCGACATTGCCGCGGGCCGCAAGCAGTATCTGGATGGCTTTCATATCGCGTTTGACAACTGGCACAGCACCGACGCGCCGGAGAATCACGCGCTGGCGCAGCAAATTTATCTTGACCTGAAAAAGAACAACCTCATCAGCAGCAAAACGATTGAGCAGTTCTTTGACCCGGTAAAGAACATGTTCTTGCCAGACCGCTACATCAAAGGGCAATGCCCCAAGTGCGGCGCGAAAGATCAGTACGGCGATAGCTGCGAGGTCTGCGGCGCGGTGTATGCGCCCACGGATTTGATCAATCCTTATTCTGTGCTGAGCGGTGCAAAGCCTGAACTGCGCAGCAGCGAGCATTTCTTTTTCAAGCTGTCTGATCCGAAAGTGGTGGAGTTTTTGAAAAGCTGGACGCAAGACGGCAAACTCCAGCAAGAAGTCGCCAAAAAAGCCGCCGAGTGGTTTGAAGCCGGCATGAATGATTGGGACATCAGCCGCGACGCGCCCTACTTCGGCATCAAAATCCCCGGCACCGAGAACAAGTATTTCTACGTGTGGCTGGATGCGCCGGTGGGTTATTTGGCCTCGCTCAAAAACCACTTTGACAAAGGCAGCGCGAAGAACCACGCGCACGAAGCCTCGCGCACCACGCAAACCTACGATGAGTTTGTGAGCGACCCGAGCGTGGAGCAAATTCACTTTATCGGCAAAGACATCGTGTACTTTCACACCTTGTTTTGGCCCGCGATGCTGCAATTTTCTGGCCGCAAGACACCCAGCGCGGTGAATGTGCACGGCTTTCTGAATGTAGGTGGTGAAAAACTCAGCAAAAGCCGCGGCAATGGCATTGACCCGCTGAAGTATTTGCAGCTCGGGATGAATCCTGAGTGGCTGCGCTATTACATCGCCGCCAAGCTCAATTCAAAAGTCGAAGACTTGGATTTCACCGCGGAAGACTTTATGGCGCGGGTGAACTCGGATCTAGTTGGCAAGTATGTGAATATTGCGAGCCGAGCCGCGGGTTTTATTCATAAACATTTTGGCGGCAAGATCACAAATACTGCGACTGTTCTACACACGGGTCCGCATGAAGAGCTTCGCGAAGCGGCCAGCGAAATTGCACAGTGGATTGATGCGCGTGAGTACGGCAAAGCCATGCGCCGCGTTATGGAGCTGGCAGATTTCATTAATGGCTTTTGGGATGCGACCAAGCCGTGGCTCCTTGCAAAATCGCCTGAAGACAGCGCCGACCGTTTGACCCTGCATATGGTGTGCAGCCAGGTGCTGGAAAGTTTTCGCTTGCTCACACTCTTGCTCAAGCCAGTGCTGCCAGCGCTGGCAAATGCATCGGAACGGTTTTTGAATATTGCACCGCTCACGTGGAGTGATATAGATAAACACTTGCCGCCTGGGCATACGATCAATACGTATGAGCATTTGATGCAGCGGGTAGACCCCAAAATGCTTGACGCCCTAATCGAACCGCCCGCCGAAGCTGCGGCCAAGCTCCCCTCGCCCGCCGCATCAGCGGGCGGGAGAGGGGCTGGGGGTGAGGGCAAGCGCGCTGCGCCGGCCTCGCTCAAAGACTTCGCACGCAAGCTGCGACAGGAGCAACCCGATGCAGAAGCGCTGTTGTGGGCAGCCGTGCGCAACAGCGCGATTGGTGCGAAATTCCGCCGGCAGCATCCGTTTGAATCTGACGGTGCGCGCTACATCCTGGATTTTTTCTCAGACGAGCACGCGCTAGCGATTGAGCTGGACGGCGGGCAGCATGCAGACGACGCGCTGAAGGACCGTGAGCGCGACCGCATGCTGGTCATGCACGGCATTCGTACGCTGCGATTTTGGGACAACGAGGTACTGAACAATACAGAAGCAGTGCTTGAAGCAATTTGGCTGGCAGTGCAGCCGCGCAAGCTGCGGCCCTCACCCCCGGCCCCTCTCCCGCTCGCTGATGCGGCGGGCGAGGGGAGTAAATCGCAAGCGCATACGTTGCCAGGTGGTGAAGAACTCGCGCCCGAAGTGAAGATCGATGACTTCACCAAAGTCGATCTACGCATCGCCAAGATCATCAATGCGGAGCATGTCGAAGGATCGGACAAGCTGCTGCGCCTCACGCTCGACGTAGGCGAAGGCCGGCGCCGCAATGTGTTCAGCGGCATCAAGTCCGCCTACAAGCCGGAAGATTTAGTGGGCAAGTTCACGGTGATGATTGCCAACCTCGCGCCGCGCAAGATGAAGTTTGGTGTGAGTGAAGGCATGGTGCTGGCTGCGAGCCATGCGGATGAAAAAGCCAACCCCGGTGTGTTTTTGCTGGAGCCGCACGCGGGTGTGACGCCGGGCATGCGGGTGCGCTAACCCCACTTTCAACTTGAACCGTCGAGAACCGTTCTGGCTGAGCCTGTCGAAGCCCTTTTTGTGAAGATGATCACGCACCGATCTCGAATGCGTTTCGACAGGCTCAACGCGAACGGAAATTTGATTCACATGAGTATGCTCTACGCAATATCCATGGGCATTTCAGAGCAAAAATGTCTCAAAATGCGCATGGATATTGCGTAGAGCACTTTTGAACCCTTCCTTGAACACCTTCTTCCAACTCCTACTGCTCTCCACCCCACTGTTTGCCACGGTGGGCGCGGGCTATGCGGCCTCACGCATCTTCAAGATTTCTGAAAAGTTTTCAGACACGCTCAGCAAGTTTTGTTACGCGGTGCTGATCCCGGCCACGTTGTTTCGCTTGATGAGCCAAGCGCACACGCTGCCGGGCGTGGATGTGCGGCTGCTCGCGGCTTACTTTGGCAGTTGCCTCGCGGTATTCGTGCTGGGCCGCTTGGTGGCGGCGCGCATGTTTGCGTTTGACAGTACCCAGGGCTCGGTGTTTGCGTTGGGTGGGGTGTTTTCTAACATTGTGCTGCTGGGGCTGCCGCTGGCAAAAATTCTGCTGGGTGAAGAAGCGGTGCCGGCAGTGGCGCTGATCATTGTGTTTAACGCGCTGACGCTCTGGACGCTCGTGACCGTCTCGATTGAATGGGGCAAGCATGGCTCGCTTTCGCTCAAGGGCATTGGCAAAACGGCGCTGGGCGTGCTGACTAATCCGATTGTCGCTTCGATCTTGCTGGGCACGCTGTATGGCTACACACTTGGCACGCTACCAACGTGGATCGATACGCCGCTCAAATGGTTGGGCACGATTGCGGCGCCGCTCGTGCTGCTCGTGCTGGGCATGGGGCTGGCGCAGTATCCGGTGCGCGAAGGCTGGCGGCCGAGCGTGGCGATTGCCGCCATCAAGGTGGTGGTGCAGCCGCTGGTGGTGCTGCTCTTTGCGCGGCTGCTGAATCTGCCGCCCACCGAAACATTGGCGGTGACGCTCACGGCCTGCATGGCCACCGGCGTGAATGTGTACATGATGGCGCGGCAGTTTGGCACCATGCAGCCGGTGATTGCCAGCGCTATGGTGCTCACCACCGCGCTGGCCGCCATTACCACGCCGCTGTTTCTGGCAGTTGCGGGGTACTTGGTCAAGCAATGACGCAATATCCACGGGCTTTTTGAGCCATTTTTGGCTGAAAACCCGCGTGGATATTGCGTAGTGCCTCTTAGGGAGTTTCTAAAAACCGTAGCGAGCGGGCCAAGATGCATACGAGGAGCGCAGACAGTACGAGTAGTACGGCGAGCACCGCAGTGTGCAGATTGGCCCGCGCAGTAGGTTTTTAGAAGCTTCCCTTAGGGCTTGGCCACTGTCCAAACGTTATTCACGCCATCACCGGTCTTGTCGCCGGGCTTTTGATCTTTCACCCAGTAGTACAGCGGCTTGCCTTTAAAGGCCCACTGCGCCTTGCCGTCGTCGCGCGTAATGACGGTGTAGTCACCTGCGGCTTTGGCACCAGCTTCGGCCATCAGCGGCGGCCAGTTGGTGGCGCAGCCGCCGTTGCACATGCTCTTGCCGCCGTTCACAGGATCGGGGTCAAAGGTGTAAAGCGTCATGCCGTTTGGGCCGGCCAGCACGCCATCAGCGGCCTTGGCTGGCGCGGTCTGCGCGAACACTTGGAAGGCGGTGGCAAGTAATGCCGTTGAAACGATGGTACGAAAAAACATGGATGATCTCCTTGAGCAATTCAGTTGGAAAAGATGGTGCGGAAAAACATGGGCAATCTCCTAAAAACACAGCCCTGAATCGTGCTGACTCACTACTTCTAAAGCTGCTGGAGATATGCAAAGCGAGCATGATGCAGCGGCGAGCATGCAAGCGTATTGCACAAACCCGTCATGCCGCGCCCCCGCGCGCTTTAACTTTTGCTCGCCTTGAACTCAGAAATGGCTTTGGCCAGTGATTTGTATTCTTCGCAGGACTGTCCGCAGATGGAATCCAGCTTGGCCAGTTGCGCTTCGGCCTTGAGCAAGTCATTGGTCTTGAGATACGCAACGCCGATGTACTGGTTGGCGCCTTTGTGGTTGGGTTGCAGCGCGAGCGCTTTGCCGTAGGCGGCAAAGGCGTCGTCTGTCTTGCCCATCCAGCGGTTGCTGTAGCCCAGCATGTTCCAGCCATCGGCATTTTTGGGGTCCTGCGCCACGACTTTCTTAAAGTGCTCGGCGGCTTTGCTCCAGTTCTTGGCATCGACTGCGGCCTTGCCGGCGGCGTAGTCATCGACACGGGCGTTTTGTACGGGTGTGCTTTCGGTGTCGGCAGCAAAGGCTACGGTGGCCATGGGGCTGCACAGCGCGGCGGCAAGACCAAAAGCAGTGGCACTGGCACGGATGAAGGATGGGTTCAACATGGGACTCTCTCCAAATCAGGGGTTAGGCAAGCGCGCGAATCTCACGCACGGGCCATGTACGCCGTGGATTTGGAATTGGATGTGGAGTACTACCAGAGCTTGACGCAGTGCCCAGAAAGCAATGGTGGCGTGCTGGGCGCTGCGGGCGCTGGGCTGACCGGCTCGGCGGTGACCATCAGCTTGGGCACTTTGGCAAAGAGTTTTTCTGAGGTGTCAGCAAGCTCAATCGTGCCGCTTGAACGCACGGGGATACCCGCCGGAATCACGCCCACCTTGAACGGCGCGCCTTCGGTGGGCAGTGCCCACAGCACAAGCTGCGTGCCAGCCGGCGCCGCCACGGGTTTAAGCATTTTGAGCGTGAGCGTTTTGCCTTGCCGCACCGAGCTAGCCAGCACCGCCGGCGCGCCGGCGTCATCCAGCAGCAGCCCCACATAGCTTTGCGGCAGCTTTTCAGCTTGTTGTGCAATGCGGTCTACGCTGATAAATGACAGCGGCTGCAACAGCACCATCAACATGGCCGCGGCAAAGCCGCCGCCAATCAGCGCGCCGCCTTTGAGCCAGCTCCAGAAGCCGGATACAGCCGGTGCCTGCGCTGCGCTCTCCGGCTTGGCTGGCTGCTTGATCTGTTGCTGGATATTGCGCCATACGCGCTGCGAAGGCTGCGCCGGCGGAACAGACGCGGCAAGTTTATGCACGCGGTTTTGCCACTGACCCACCAGCAATCGCACATCGGCACGATCACGCATCAGCCGCTCAAAGCGGCTACGCGCGCGGCCACGTAGCGTGCCCAGCACGTAGGCAGAAGCAAGATGATCCAGCAGCGCGGGGTTGGTATATCTCATGCCCGCCCTTCCAGGCAGCTCTTGAGCTGCGCGAGCCCGCGGCGGATCCAGGTTTTGACCGAACCCAACGGCGAGCCCATCTGCTCGGCCACTTCTGAATGCGACAAGCCTTGGTAGTACGCCAGCGCCAGCCCCTGCCGGCAGGCGGGCTCCAGGCCCTCCATGCACTCACGGATCTGCATTGATTCAGTGGCGGTGGCAAACAAGTCCAGCGCTGATTCGCCGGTGGTGAGCGTGGCCAGCACGCCGGCGGGCGCGCCTTCATCGTCGGCATCGACCTCAAGCGCGGTTTCGTTGCGGCGGCCTTCGGCGCGCAGCGTATCCAGCGCGCGGTTGCGCACGATCGTGATCAGCCAGGTCATCGGCTGGCTGACCTTGGCGTCATAACTGCTGGCGTTTTTCCACACACTCACAAAAGCGTCCTGCAACACATCCTCGGCAACTTGCTGTCTGCCCAAGATACGCTGCGCAACGCCCAGCAGATGTGCGCAGGTGCGCTCGTAAACCCGTGCCAGCGCGTGCTCGTCGCCGCGCGCTACGCCTTCCAACAAAACCTGCAGAGTGTCTCCGCCCACGTTCATAAGGACTGAATTGCACCTTTTTGTGCACAAGTGAATTGCGAAACGATCGTCAAATCATAGCGCGTGCCGCTGTGGCAAGCCGCTGGCGGGGCGTTTTTGGCCAGCCTATAGCCGCAAAGAGGTAGCTTGCGCAATCAGGGTAAAAATGTGTATACATAACACTGTATACAGAAATTCAACAAGTCCTCACCGGACATAAACCCAGGAGACAGATATGCCCCGCACGTTGAAGTTTGCAGCGCTCGCTGTTGCGACTGCTGCCGCGTTTGGCGCTAGCGCGCAGACGCAGAATATCGAGAAACTCAAGCAGATGAAGGTGTCCGGCACTGACCCGAACATTCCCGTCGTGCCGCAAGGCGGCGCCAACGCGGCAGCGATCAAAGAAAACCTCAAAAAAGTCAAACTTCCGGCCGGCTTTCAGATTGATCTGTACGCCATCGTGCCCGACGCGCGGCATATGGCCATCGCGCCCTCCACCAACATGCTGTTTGTCGGCACCCGCAAGACCACGGTATGGGCGGTGACCAACCGCAACAGCGGGCCGGCGGCCACCGAGGTCAAAGCCTTTGCACCCTCGCTCAAGTTCAACAACCCCAACGGCGTGTGCTGGACCAAAGACGGCTTCTTGATTGTGGCGGAGCACAACCGGGTGCTGAACTTCCCGGCGGCCGAGTTTTTCTATGAAGGCCCGGATGTGGCGGTGATTGAGGTGGTGCCGCAAGGCAAGCTGATTCCGGTGGAAGAAGAGAGCTTTAACCACGGGGCGCGCACTTGCCGCGTCAGCGACGACGGCAAGCTCTACATCACGCTGGGCCAGCCGTTTAATGTTCAGCCCAAGGAGAAAGTGGCGCTGTATGAGCAAATTGGCATCGGCGGTATGGTCAGCTTGAATCCGTTTGACGGCTCGGGCCGCGCGGTGGTGGCCAAGGGCGTACGCAACTCGGTAGGCATGGACATCAACCCCAAAGACAAGACGGTATGGTTCACCGACAACCAGACCGACGGCATGGGCGATGACACGCCACCGGGCGAGCTCAACCGCATCACCAAGCCTGGCGGCGGTGGCGAGCACTTTGGCTACCCGTTCATTCACGGCAACAACGTGGTGATCGCCGGCACTGCGGCAGCGCCCGATCTGAAGGGCATGGCAGCACCCGGGCAGTGGACCAAGCCGCAAGTCGAGTTCCCGGCGCATCAAGCGCAGCTGGGCATGGCGTTCTACACCGGCAAGCAATTCCCATCCAAGTATCAGGGCGGCATCTTCGTGGCCGCGCACGGCTCGTGGAATCGCGTCAAACCTTCCGGCGCGTTGATCAATTTTGTATCGCTCAAAGCCGATGGTTCAGCCGACAAGAGCGAAGTGTTCCTGGACGGCTTCTTGGATGAGGCCACCGGTCTGTACCGCGGCCGCCCGGTGGACGTGGCGGTGATGAAAGACGGCTCGCTACTCGTGAGCGATGACTTTGCCGGCGCGCTGTACCGCATTACCTATGTAGGAGAGGCGAAGAAGTCCGAATAACAAGTACAACAACGCTATAAACCGTTTGGGGGCTTGGCCCGGTAGCCAGCCCCCAATTTTTTGGCTGGAACAACGCATGAAGAACATTCACCTACTGCTTGCACCGCTGATTACTGTGCTTTGCGCACCCGCGCTGGCGCAAAACGTCGAGGCTGGTAAAGCCAAAGCGCAGCAAGCCTGCACGGTCTGCCACGGCGTGCAAGGCATCACCACGATGGCCAATACCCCGCAACTGGCCGGCCAGCCGGAGACGTATCTGGCGCAGCAACTGCGCGACTACAAAAGCGGCAAACGTGCCAACCCGGTGATGGCGGTGATTGCACAGCCGCTGACTGATGAAGAAATTGTGAATCTGTCGGCGTTTTATGCGTCGATCAAGATCAAGGTGGATGACGCGAAGTAAAGTGTCATTCCGAGCACAGCGAGAAATTTAAGCCTGAGCGTAGAGATTCCTCGCTGCGCTCGGAATGACAGCTTGGGGCCGCGCTCCAGCACACCGGGCCTGATCACCAGCGACATGCGCAGGTACACTCATTGCAAGGGTGAGCAAGGCAGCAAGCAGCTCATACAGCGCATGCAAGTGCCACTTCTGCGCGCGGTGCGCTGCGTCAGAAAAAATGAGTTCCTTCAAAGGCATCTGCGCAATATCCATGCGGATTTTGAAGCAAAAACGGCTCAAAACCCGCATGGATATTGCGTAAACGCTTCTAAAATGCCCTCAAAACCCGTTTGTGAATCCATCTACGCCCGACTCTGAACCCAAAACCCGCATTGAGCTGGCGCGCTTCAGGCCGCGGCTTTTGGATGCGCTGGCTGACTATCACCGCAGCCGCTTTGCCAAGGATGTGATTGCAGGCATCACCGTAGGCATTGTGGCGCTGCCGCTGGCCATGGCGTTTGCGATCGCCTCCGGCCTGCCGCCGCAGGCAGGGCTGATCACTGCGGTGATTGCGGGCTTTCTGATTTCTGCGCTGGGCGGCAGCCCGGTGCAAATCGGCGGGCCGGCCGGCGCCTACATCGTGATTGTGTACGGCATTGTGGAGCGCTACGGCGTGCCCAATCTGCTGATTGCTACCGCGATGGCCGGCGTGCTGCTGTTCTTGATGGGGCTGCTGCGGCTGGGCGCGCTGGTGCGCTTTGTACCGGTGGCCGTGATTATCGGATTTACCAACGGCATTGCGGTGCTGATTGCACTATCGCAGGTGAAGGATTTTTTCGGCCTGCGCGTGGACAACTTGCCGGCGGATTTTTTTGGCAAGCTGGCCGGCATTTGGGCCTATGCGCACACCGCAAATCTGTACGCGCTGGCACTGGCCGCCGGCTCGCTCGCGTTGATTGTGCTGTGGCAATGGCTGATGCCATCGCTCACCGGACCAAGCGCGCTGCGCGGCAAGCTCACCATCATTCCCGGCACGATTGTCGCGCTGATCGCTGCAACCGCGGTGGCCGCCCTGCTTGAGCTGCCGGTAGACACTATTGGCAACCGCTTTGGCGGCGTGCCGCAAGCGCTGCCCGTGTTCACGCTGCCGGCGTTTACATGGGACACGGTCAAAATACTGCTGCCGCCAGCGGTGACGATTGCGGTGCTGGGCGCTATCGAATCCTTGCTGTGCGCGCGCGTGGCCGACACTCAGCTCGGCGCGCAGGGCAAAGCCAAGCATGACCCGAATCAAGAACTGATGGCGCAAGGCATTGCCAACACCGTCAC
>JBOFGW010000146.1:0-1547 GCA_051649325.1 Burkholderiaceae bacterium
CTGGCAACGCTTGCCCCTCTCTTGGTCCACTGCTGGCAGCGTGAAAGGTGTTGATAACTTTATCCAGACGCGATGCTCCAGAGCCGATCTTGAGTGTGCCTATAGAATTGCTAACGGCTGCGGTCTCGAGCAGTCCCACATAATCAATGCCCCATGCCGACCATGGCATATCTGGATCGCCCGAGCGTACTTCTACTGTTCGGTTTATGCCGACTAACTCCAAAAAGCCGTTCAATTCGCCATCGGCATTTGCGAGAATGACGGAGCCCGCAATGCTGGAGTGCTGACGGTCAAAAAACACAATGCCGGCAGTGTCAGCGCCGGAAAAACTGACTTCTAAAATGCGGCCATTAAAAATCTGATTAGGGCGCAAAGAATCCGTCGGGCTCGTGATAAATCCGGACGTACAAAAGCGCCGCTCGCCGTCAAAGGTGCTGTAAGGCCCGATGACTACGGCTGTAGCCGTGGTGCTCATGACATCACCATTCTGCGATCGCGTTGTGCTGCATCCTGCGCGGCTTTAGCCGCATAGCGCGCCGCTTCCCCGGTGCTCATCATATTGTTTTTGTCCATTTTTTCGACCGCTCGCACAAGGCGGTCTAGTTGCGCTGGATCAGCTGGTTGCGTTTGTGCTGTTGTGGTTGGCTGCGACATGGCGAATCCGTAGCGGCGAAAATGGCGCGCTGCGACTGGATCAATCACCATTTCGCCTTGGTGGATATGCGCTAGACCGCTACTAGTCACCATCGACGCACCTACGCTCAAAGGTGGCGGTGGCGTTGATGTGGAGTTGGTGCCGCTGGTCGCATTCGGCTTAAGCGCGCCAATTGCGCCTAAAATATTGTTCAAAATTGTGTTGGTTTCGCCCGCTGCGCTGAACAAATCCGCCAAGTAATCGGTGGGATCAATATCATCAAAGTACGGCGAAAGCGCGTCTTTCGTCGCGCCGCCGATTTTGTTGATCCCATCGACTAGATTTCTTTCGGCTATAGCCAAGGCCTCGGGGTTGTCAGCCGCTTTTTCGACAGCGTCTAACAAGGGCTGCAACTTTGAACGCTGCGCGTCAGGCAGCAAGGCAATCTCAGCTTCTACGGCATCATTTAGCAAGCTTTGGCGATCTGCTAGCGTGCCAAGCTGAACACCCACTTCCGCCGCCAAATCTTGCACTTCCACGCCCATGCTGGCGGCAAACGCTGCAAGCTGTTGCGCGCTCGATGCGGTCATTTCTGCAATGTTGATGCCCATTGCTTGAACTAGTTCTTGCCCAGTAATGCCAATGCTAGCAAGCACGTCGCCGATGCTCTCGCGTGTCGCGCTTATTAGATCGCGTACGACTCCAGCTATCTGCAACGCAAGATCAGCGGAGCTTTGAACAATAGCGTCAGCGCCTTGTCCTACCGCTGCGCCGACATTGCCCGCGCCACCGCTTGAACCGCCTGCGCTACCGCCAGGGCTCGCTGGCGCTACGGTGCCGATTAGGCTACGAATCAAATCGCGCAACCCCGATTCAAACCCCTGGTAACTGCTCGGGTCGAACTGACGACGTT
>JBOFGW010000147.1:0-1539 GCA_051649325.1 Burkholderiaceae bacterium
AGCACGCCAGATTTGGGGCGAAGGTACGCACGCGCGCGCGAGCGCTTTTGCGAGGCCAACGTTGAGCAGATCCACGACATTGCCGTAAACGAGCCGGATGTCCAGCGCGCGCGCCTGATGATTGACGCCATTAAGTGGGAGGCAAGTAAAGTCTTGCAGGGCACCTATGGTGATCGCGTCCAGGTGGCCGGTGACGCCGCCCAACCGCTCGTGGTGCAGGTGTTGAAACTCGGTGCCGATAATCCAGCTACCAAATAACTGGAGGCCAAGGCCATACCAGTTGCCGGCCTGGTCTGCGCTCGAGGCCGGAAAGCGCCGGGCGCTACTGATATGGCACCGCCGAGCCGGCAAGGATGATGTCTGCCTTCATTGGGCAGCCGTGTCTGCAATGCAGCGTGTCGGCAACTACTGGCACATGCTCCCAGAATACGAGCAGGCAAGAAAAAGTGTTTGGAACGCCATCAATCCGCACTCTGGCAAGCGGCGTATCGATGAGGCATTCCCGCCAGCGATTCGCAAGCGCACAAACGACGCGCAGATGCTGGTGGAGTTTGTCAACGGAGCCACGTGGCAGCTCGTGGGCTCGGACAACTACAACAGTTTGGTGGGCTCGCCGCCCATTGGCGTATCTGCGTCCGAGTGGGCGCTTGCTGATCCTGCCGCGTGGGGTTATTTGTCACCGATCCTGCGCGAGAACAAAGGCTGGGCGGTGTTCATCACGACGCCGCGCGGCAAAAACCACGCTTTTGATATGTTCAATGGGTTTGGAAACGACCCGGATTGGCATGTTGAGCGGCTGACAGTCTCCGACACCAAAGCGCTGGATCAGCAAGAGGTCGAGGCTGTAAAGCGCGAGTACCACGCCACCTACGGCACTGAGGCTGGCGAGGCTCTATTCCAGCAGGAGTACATGTGCAGCTTCGATGCGGCTGTGCTTGGGGCCTATTACGCTGGCGAATTGCAGCGGGCAGAGAACGAGCGGCGCATTACAGCTGTGCCAATCGACCCCATGATGCAGGTGCATACAGCGTGGGATTTGGGCATTGCCGACAGCACTGCAATATGGTTTTTCCAAGCCGGCGCGCAGTTGCGCATCGTGGATTACTACGAAATGTCGGGGCGCAGTTTGGAACAGATTGCTGCTGATTTGCGCGTCAAAGGCTACAACTACGGGCGCCACATCCTCCCGCACGATGTGGAGGTGCGCGAGCTGGGAACGGGCAAGACTAGGCGCGAGATGCTTGAAGGATTGGGCGTTCGAGGTATTGAAATTGCCCCCAAGCTTTCGGTTGAAGATGGTATTCAAGCTGTTCGCTTGACGTTGCCGCGCTGCGTTTTCGACAGACAGAAATGCGCGCGCGGCATTGAAATGCTCAAAAACTACCGAATGCGCGTTGACGAAAAGCGCCGCATCGGGTTGGGACCACTGCACGACTTCGCCAGCCACGGCGCCGACGCCTTCCGCTATTTGGCCGTGTCTGGCAACCAAGGAACAATGGCCGCGCCAAAAATCGTGTATCGAAACTTCAGGACGGCATA
>JBOFGW010000148.1:0-5506 GCA_051649325.1 Burkholderiaceae bacterium
GCAGAAGCTTGTTGCTCACTCATTGCAAGCTACAAACTCAAACAACTTCAAACACTCCTGCAGCGCCCATACCGCCGCCAATACACATCGTCGCACATACCAGCTTGGCGCCGCGGCGTTTGCCTTCGATCAGCGCATGCCCCACCAAGCGCTGGCCACTCATGCCATACGGGTGGCCAATTGCAATCGCGCCGCCGTCCACATTGAGCCGATCCATCGGAATGCCGAGTTTGTCTGCGCAGTACAGCACCTGCACCGCAAACGCTTCGTTCAGCTCCCACAGATCAATGTCTTCTACTTTCAGACCCAGGCGCTTGAGCACTTTGGGCACGGCAAACACGGGGCCGATGCCCATCTCGTCCGGGTTGCAGCCGGCTACAGCAAAACCGCGGAAGATGCCGAGCGGCTGCAAACCTTTTTGCTGTGCGACTTTGCTGCTCATCACCACGCACGCGCCGGCGCCGTCTGAAAACTGGCTGGCGTTGCCTGCGGTCACAACACCGCCGGGCACGGCCGTGCGAATGTCTTTGATGGATTCGTAGGTTGTACCGGGGCGCAAACCTTCATCCGCGCTCACGGTCACTTCTTTGCTGCGCATGCCCAGCTGCGGATCGGCCACGCCAGCGGTTACGGTGATGGGTGCAATCTCGTCGTTGAACTTGCCGGCTTCTTGCGCGGCGCAGGCTTTTTGCTGGCTTTCTGCACCAAAGCGATCCATGCGCTCTTTGCTCATGTTGTAGCGCTTAGCCACGTTCTCTGCCGTCTGCATCATGTTCCAGTAAATCGTCGGCTTATTTTCTTTAAGCCAGCTGTCTTGGAACATGTGCATGTTCATTTCTTGCTGCACGCAGGAAATACTTTCCACGCCGCCCGCGACGTAAATATCGCCCTCGCCGGCGATCACGCGCTGCGCAGCCATGGCAATCGTCTGCAGACCGCTGGAGCAAAACCGATTCACAGTAGCAGCGGCCACAGAATCCGGCAGACCTGCGCGCAGTGCGGCTTGTCGCGCGATGTTCCAGCCCGTGGCACCTTCTGGGTTCGCACAGCCCATCAGCACGTCATCCACTTCTGCGCCGTCGATCTTGGCGCGCTCCACCGCGGCCTTGATCACGTGGCCGCCGAGCGTGGCGCCATGGGTCATGTTGAACGCGCCCTTCCAGCTTTTGGCTAGCGGCGTGCGTGCGGTTGAAACAATCACTGCGTCGGTCATGATGTTCTCCAGCAAATTCTGCAATATTCAAAGGTGATTACGCAGTATCCATGCAGGTTTTGGGCCATTTTTGCCTTAAAAAGCGCATGGATATTGCGTACCAATATTCAATTAACTAAACGTTTTGCCTTCTGCCGCCAGCTTGGCCAGCAGCGGCGCGGGTCTCCAAAACTCCGCATCATCCAGCGGATTCTTGGCAAAGCGCTTCATCGTCTCCACCACGTTGAACAGCCCTTGCGTGTCTGCATAGCACATCGGCCCGCCGCGCCACAGCGGAAAGCCGTAGCCGGTGAGATACACCATATCGATGTCGCTCGCTTTGCTGGCGATGCCTTCCTCAAGAATATGCGCGCCTTCGTTCACCAGCGAGTACACCAGGCGATGCACGATCTCATCGTCGCTGATCTTGCGCGGCGTGATGCCGAGCGCTTTGCGATGATCTTCGATCATCTTGTTCACCACATCGCTAGGAATCGCATCGCGCTTGCCGGCTTGATAGTCGTACCAGCCTGCGCCGGTCTTTTGGCCGAAGCGGCCCATCTCGCACAGTAAGTCCGCGGTCTTGCTGTATTTCATATTTGGTTTTTCTTGATAACGGCGCTTGCGGATGGCCCAGCCGATGTCGTTGCCGGCCAAATCACCCATGCGGAACGGCCCCATCGCAAAGCCAAACTTCTCAACAGCTTTGTCTACCTGCGCGGGTGTGCAACCTTCTTCCAGCAAGAACCCCGCTTGACGGCTGTACTGCTCGATCATGCGGTTGCCAATAAAACCGTCGCACACGCCAGACACCACCGCTGTTTTCTTGATGGTCTTGCCCAGTTTCATCACCGTGGCGAGCACGTCTTTGGCGGTCTTTTCACCGCGCACGACTTCCAGCAGCTTCATCACATTGGCGGGGCTAAAGAAGTGTGTGCCAATCACATCTTGCGGGCGCTTGGTGAAGGCGGCGATCTTGTCGACATCCAGCGTTGAAGTGTTGCTGGCCAGGATTGCGCCGGGCTTCATCACTTCATCCAGCTTTTTGAACACGGCTTCTTTCACGCCCATCTCTTCAAACACGGCCTCGATCACCATGTCTGCGTCTTTGAGGTCGTTGTAGTCAAGCGTGGTGGTTAGCAGGCTCATGCGCTGGTCGTACTTGTCTTGCTTGAGTTTGCCCTTCTTGACCTGGCCTTCGTAGTTCTTGCGGATCGTAGCCACGCCGCGGTCTAGCGCTTCCTGCTTGGTTTCCAGCACCACCACCGGAATGCCGGCATTCAAAAAATTCATGCTGATGCCGCCGCCCATGGTGCCCGCGCCGATCACCGCAAGCTTCTTGATCTCGCGCACCGGCGTGTCTTCTGGCACGTCGGGGATTTTGCTGGCCGCGCGCTCGCCAAAGAATGCGTGGCGCAGCGCTTTACTCTCTGGCGTCATCATCAGCGCAAGGAACTGCTCGCGCTCAAAGTTCACGCCATCGTCAAACTTTTGCTTTACTGCAGCTTCCACACAGTCCACGCACTTGGGCGGTGCGGGAAAGTTTTTGGCTACAGCCTTGACCGTGTTGCGCGCAAACTGAAAATACGCGTCTGCGTTGGGATGCTCGGCTTTCAAATTGCGTACCAGCGGCAGCGGACGCTTTGCTGCCACTTCATTTGCGAATGCCAGCGCTTCTTCTGCAAGCTTTTCAGGCGAGGCGGCCATCTTGTCAAACAGTTTTTGGCCCGGTGCCATCGCGAGCATCTCGCTTTTAACCGGCTCACCGCTCACAATCATGTTCAGCGCGTTTTCCACACCGATCACGCGCGGCAGGCGCTGCGTGCCGCCGGCACCGGGCAGCAAACCGAGCTTCACTTCCGGCAGCGCAATCTGCGCACCGGGCGCGGCGATGCGGTGGTGGCAGCCCAGGGCCAGCTCCAGCCCGCCGCCCATCGCAACGCTATGAATCGCGGCAATCACCGGCTTCTCACTCGCCTCAATCGCTTTGATCACGCTGTGCAGGCTTGGCTCCGCCGCCATCTTGGGCGTGTTGAATTCCTTAATGTCTGCGCCGCCGCTAAAGGCCTTGCCCGCACCAGTGATGATGATGGCTTTCACCGCCGCATCTGCGCCAGCTTTTTCAAGCCCGTCGGTAATGCCTTTGCGCGTGGCGTGGCCCAAACCGTTGACGGGCGGGTTGTTCATGGTGATCACGGCAACGCTGCCGTGGACTTTATATTCAGCGGTCATGTGTCCCTCTGCTATTGCTCCTCGCCGTGCGAGATGCATTGGAGTTTGGATTTGCGAAACCTAGATTACAGCAAAAACGAACGGTCGTTCTTTTCAGTGGAAATAAAAATGCTGTACGCAGTATCCATAAGCTTTTTCAGGCATTTTTGCCTCAAAAGGCGCGTGGATATTGCGTACCTGTTCTTGGGAGTGTTTAAAAACCGTAGCGAGCGGGCCAAGATGCACACGAGGAGCGCAGACAGTACGCGTAGTACGGCGAGCACCGCAGTGTGCAGATTGGTCCGCGCAGTAGGTTTTTAAACGCTCCCTATACCTCTAGCCACTCGCGGCGGATATCTGCATTGGCCTTTAAGTCTGCGGGCGAGCCTTCAAACACAATATTGCCGTGGCCCATCACATACAGGCGGCTTGAAATATCTAGCGCAATGGCAAGCTTTTGTTCGATCAGCAGCACCGAAAGGCCGCGGCGCTTGAGTTCTTGCAGATATTCCGCCACCAAGTCCACAATCTTGGGCGCAAGACCCTCGGTGGGTTCATCGATGATGATGAATTCCGGGTCGCCCATCAGCGTGCGGCATAGCGTAAGCATCTGCTGCTCACCGCCGGACAGCACGCCAGCCTGCGTATGCTGCCGCTCTTTCAGGCGCGGGAACATCTGGTACATGTCTTCATAGCCCCACTTGCCGGGCTTTTTGCTCTTTAAGCCAAGCGTGAGGTTTTGCTCCACCGTCAGGCTGGGGAAGATGTCGCGATTCTCAGGCACATAGCCAAGGCCATGATGCGCAATCTCATAGGCCTTCATACCGACCAGCTGCTTGCCATGGAATTTGACCGAGCCGGTGCAATCCACCAGCCCCATAATCGCCTTAGCCGTTGTGGATCGCCCCACGCCATTGCGGCCCAGCAGGCTCACAATCTCGCCCTTGCCAATATTCATATCCACGCCATGCAGCACATGGCTTTTGCCGTAGTAGCCGTGCAGGTTCTTCACTTCAAGCATGTGCATGGCCTCCGAGATAAGCCTCTTGCACCGCGGCGTTGTTGCGGATGTTCTCTGGCTTGTCGCTGGCTATAACCTCGCCATACACCAGCACGCTGATGCGGTCGGCCAGGCCAAACACCACGCTCATGTCATGCTCCACCATCACCAGCGTTTTGCCTTGCGTCACGCTGCGGATGAGCTCTACAGCGCGGTCTGACTCGCTGCGGCTCATGCCGGCGGTGGGCTCATCCAGCAGAATCACGTTAGCGCCGCCGGCGATGGTGATGCCAATTTCCAGCGCGCGCTGCTCCGCGTACGTCAGCAAGCCGGCCTTGGTATCGCGGCGGCGGTTCAGGCCAATTTTTTCCATCACATGCTCGGCCTGCTCTTGCACGTTTTTCAAACCGTTGAGCCGGTGCCACCAGGAATACTTGTAGCCAAGGCTCCAGAGCACTGCGCAGCGCAGGTTTTCATACACATTCAGATTATTGAACAGGTTGTTGATCTGAAAACTGCGCGCCAATCCAAGACGATTGATTTCAAACGGTGTCAGCCTTGTCACTTGCTTGCCGTTGAGCCCAATAGAACCTGAACTCACCGGAAAGCGGCCGGAAATCAAGTTGAACAACGTGGATTTGCCTGCGCCGTTGGGGCCGATGATGGCATGCCGCTCACCCGGTGCAATCGCCAGATTCACGCCGCGAATGATCTCGGTTTTGCCAAAGCTCTTTTTAACGTCTTTCAGTTCCAGTGCGGGCGTGCTCATAGCGCCACCTTTCTGGCCTGCTCTTCTTCAATCTCTTCGGCAATCGTGTCCCAGGTTTTCTTAAAGTATCGTCGCATCGGCTCAAAGATCAGTGCACCGCCGACCAGCAGAGACAGCGCAATCAGCCACGCCGTCACACCGGCGGTATCAACCTGAAAGCCGAAGATCGGGCGCACGGTGCCATTAGCTGCTTCCAGCGTGAGGTGATAAGTCATCTCGATAATCATGATCACCCCCAGGCACGCCAAAAACCCGCCGATGATCACACCCAAATACGGATCGAGCAGGCGTTTGAATTTGCCGAAACTCATCACCCGCAAGTTCATCAAAATCA
>JBOFGW010000149.1:0-3030 GCA_051649325.1 Burkholderiaceae bacterium
GATTTTGTGCTTGACCCGGCCCCGCAAGATATTGACCGCCTGTCTAAAGGCGCGAACACCAAGGTGCTTGAAGGCGCGGAGAACCGCACGATTTTCCTGGGCCTCGATCAACACCGCGATGAGCTTTTGTACAGCAACATCAAAGGCAAAAATCCGTTCAAAGATGTGCGTGTGCGCCAGGCGCTCTATCACGCGATTGATATCGAAGCACTCAAGCGCGCCGTAATGCGCGGCTCGGCCGACGTGACAGGCACCATGATTTCGCCGCAGGTGAACGGCTGGAGCAAAGCGGTGGATACGCGCCTGCCCTACGACGAAGCGCGCGCCAAACAGTTGCTGGCCGATGCCGGCTACCCGCAGGGTTTTGAGTTTGTGATCGACTGCCCCAACAACCGCTACCTCAACGACGAAGCGATTTGCCAGGCGCTTGTGGGCATGTGGGCCAAGATCGGGCTGAAGGTGCGCCTAAACGCGATGCCGCGCGCCACCTACTTTGCCAAGATTCAAAAATTCGACACCAGTGCGTATTTGCTCGGCTGGGGCGTGCCCACGTTTGATGCGCTCTACAGCATCCAGTCGCTGATTCGCAGCGTGGGGCAGGGTGGCGACGGCAACTTCAACCTCGGCCGTTATTCCAACAAGCAGATCGATGATCTGGTGGACAAAATCAAGGTCGAGATTGACGACACCAAGCGCAACGCCATGATCACCGAAGTGCTCAAGCTCCACGCCGCAGAAGTGGGCCACATTCCACTGCACAACCAGGTGATTCCGTGGGCGATGCGCAAGAACATCAATGTGGTGCATCGCGCAGACAATCGGCTTGAAATGCGCTGGGTGCGGGTCGATTAAGCTCTAAGCGTTTGCTACTTGCTGCAAAGAAAAAGGCGCTACGGCGCCTTTTTCTTTGGCTGGGTGATGTGGAAATTAATGTCAAAACGCATGTACGCAATATCCATGCGGCTTTCCAGCTATTTTTGCCCCAAAACCCGCATGGACATTGCGTAGATTTATTGAGTTTCTACTCAAAATTAAGTGAGCAAGTGCATACTGCACAACTCATAGCCTGGCTTAGTTGCCGTCCATCAAACATCCAGAAAGCAACATTTTTCGACAATTAGATGGATTGCTTTATATGGAACAGCGTACGATTTTGTCGCTGTATTTCTAAATTTTCCAGGGGAAACCATGAAGAAAGTTGTATCGCTGATCGCTATCGCCTGCGCGGCCGCCTTTTCCGGCAACGCCATGGCACAAGACAAAGCCGCGCCCGCAATGGCCGTTAAGCCGTTTTTGGGTTTTGGCCTGACCTTGGGCGGCGACAAGCTGGCCACCGCCGTGTATGACAACGGTACCGAAGCCGACATCCGCGCCGGCAATTTGGTGCAAATGACCGCCGGCGTGGAAATTCCGCTGGGCACCTTGTTCTCCGCCAGCGCCTCGGTGAGCTATCACGTGGATAACGCCAGCGCAGAAAATGGCTCGCTCAAGTTCGATCGCTTTCCGGTCGAAGTACTTGCGCACTACAAATTGAATGACCAGTGGCGCATTGGCGCCGGCGCGCGCTTTGTGAGTGGTGCAACGCTGGGCGGCAGCGGCGTAGCCAGCATGCCCGATGTGGAGTTTGATTCCACCACCGGCGCAGTGCTGCAAGCTGAATACCAGTTCAACGCCAACACCAGCCTGATCGTGCGTGGTGTGAGCGAGAAGTACAAAGTGAACGGCTTCGGCAACGTCGACGGTTCGCACTTTGGCGTGCTGGTGAACTACAAGTTCAACTAAGTCGCTGTTGCAGTAGTTAAAAGCGTGCGCTGGTCGCACGCTTTTTTTATGTGTTCAAGGCCAGTTGTTCCCTCCCCTTCAAGGGGAGGGCTAGGGTGGGGATGGGGCTTGTTTGATTGTTTAAAGAGTGCGGCAGTAAAACCCATCCCCCTCCCAACCTCCCCCTTGAAGGGGGAGAGGCCGACTACGCAATATGCATGCGCCTTTTCAGCTAAAAATGCTTCAAACTCCGCATGAAACCTGCGTCAACGCAGTAAAAATCCACCCGTGCGATCACTACGCATCGCCGCGCCCACATTCCAAGGCCCGGTGATGGCAAAGGTGATTCCGGGCGTTTGAATGTTCACAAACAAAATCTGCCCGGTCGGGTCAAAGCACGCGCCGCAAAATTCTTTGCTGCGGTAGTCGCCCGCGGCAATCACTTTGCCTGCTGCTGCGAGTTGCGCCGCATCCACCACCACGTTGTTGCGCGCGAAGATAAAGGTTTCGCCCTGCACGGTCAGCCCCATGATGCGGTTGCCAAAGCCATCCACGTCTTGCACGCCGCCGCCGTCTTCACAAAAGAACAAGCCGCCGCCGGGGCGCAGGGTGATGTTGTCTGGGTTATTGGCTGCGCTCGGGCTGGCGCTCACAAACACGGTGCGCAGCGTTTGATTGGCAAGGTCAAGCGCCCAGATCGCGCCATCGCCATAGCCCGGCTGCCCCTGCGCATCCACGCCCGCGCTGGTGTCGACAATAAACATTTGCCCGGCGGCAAAGGTAATGCCTTCGCCGCGGCTGATGCGCAGCGCGCCTTGCTCCCACGCCTGCGCAAACGGCCCGCTGCCGGTGCCGGTGGAATTGGGCACGCTGACAAAGCGGCGGCCTTTGTCGGGGTCGCCGATGGTGACCCACTCTAGCGCATAGATCTCACCTAACTGCGGCGTGAGCAAACTCATGTTGGGCCGGCCCACCACACGCGCGGCTTGCAACGTGCCGCCTTGCGCAAGCGCGCCCAAGCCGCCACCGGGGTTGTTCGGCACGTAGCGGTACAGCGCAGAAACGTTGCGATCGTCCTCGGTCATGTACACAATGCCGCTGGCGGGGTCGACTGCTACCGCCTCGTGCGCAAAGCGGCCCATGCCCACAATTGCCGCGCCACTCGTTTGCGCAGGGTCTGCGGGCACTTCACACACAAAACCGTGGCGCTTGCCAAAGATGCTGGCTGCGTCCAGTGCCACTTCTTCACAACTGAGCCACGTGCCCCAG
>JBOFGW010000150.1:0-8732 GCA_051649325.1 Burkholderiaceae bacterium
CCCGCGACTATTTGCGCGCCGCGCAGTTTTATGAACGCAGCGCGCACCTTGGCAATGCTGATGCCATCAACAACCTCGGCTATCTGCACGCCAACGGCCTGGGCGTTGCCAGGGACGATGGACGTGCCGCGCAGTACTACCGCGAAGCCGTGGCCGCGGGCTCGATAGAAGCGGGCATCAACCTGGTGGCGCTGGCCGACGCAGGGCGCGTGCAATTGGCACCCAGTGAATCGCGCACCGCACTGCTGGAGCGCGGCGCGCAGGTTGGCCAGCCGATTGCGCTGCGCTTGCTGGGTCGCAGCCCGCCGGCGGCAACGGCGCAGGCGGCAAGCGTGCCTGCACCAGTGGCTCCTGCCGCTGCAGCAGCATCCACGCGCGCTGCAACCCCGGCCGCTTCAACGCCAAGCGCTGCCGCCCCAACCAGCCCACCCATAACGCTCGCAGCCGCCGCCCCTACTGCACCTGCCCCGCCAACCCCTGCACAAGCGCCGCTCACCGCCGCGCAAGCCACCGATCTCTATGCTCAAGCGCTGCGCCTGCAGCGCGGTGAAGGCGCAGTGCGCGATTTGGCTAAGGCCGCAGCGCTGCTTGAACAAGCCGCCGCAGCAGGCCTGCCCGATGCGCAGCGCGCACTGGCGGATGTGTATGACTATGGTTTGGGTGTGGTGTCTAACCCACGCAAAGCAATCGAGTTACGCAAAGCAGCGGCAGGGCGATAACTTTGCATCTTCGTTCCGTCCGCAAAACGGTCTATGCTTATGCTGTATTGCAAAAACTGAGTTGGCCGCGAACATGAATCGCCGCATTTTGAAGTCTGTTTTCCCTCTGCTGCTGGCCGGCCTGGCATTGTTTTGCGCGGTATCTTTTGCGCAAACGCTGGCGCTTGAGCAAGCGCGCGGCATGCTGTTCCAACATCAATACAACCAAGCAGAGGCGCTGCTGCGTCAACAAGCCATTAGCCCGGTGCGCGACACCATGCTTGCACAAGCCATTATTGGTGTGCGCGATGATGCGCCGCCTTTGACCCCGCAGCGCCTCAATGAAGCGCTTGTGTTGTTGCTGCGCGCCAGTGATGCCGGCTATGCCGAAGCGGTGTATCCATTAGCCATTGTTTACGGCTTGCTGGGCCAACCCGCCCGCACGCAGCAGTTGCTATTGCCCCGCGCCCAGCAAAATGACGGCCGCGCGCTGTACTTGCTCGGCCGCATGGCTGATCTGACGCGTGACTATCCGCGCGCGGCGCAGTTCTACGAACGCGGCGCCCTCACCGGCAATGCAGATGCACTCAACGGCATGGGCTCGTTGTATGCCAATGGCTTGGGCGTTGCAGCCAATGATGAACGCGCCGCACACTATTACATGCAAGCGATCATTGCGGGCTCTGTACAGGCCGGCGTGAATCTGGTGGCGCTGGCCGATGCCAAACGGTTTGATCTAGCCCCTGAGTACCGCAAGGTGCTGCTTGAGCGCGCAGCGCTCACCGGTGATACCCAAGCGCGGCAACTCTTGGCGCAAACGAGCGCCCCCAAGGTTGCCGCACAAACCACTGAACCAAGTCGCGCAGCGCGCGAGCAAAAGCCCGCATCGGCACCCGCGGTGGCTGCAGCCGTTGCGCAACCCGCAGCACCGGTAGTGGCGCCGGCACCTGCAGCTGCGCCCGCAGCGGCGCCTGTCGTGGCTCCAATCGCCACACCGCCCACCACATCAGCACCTGTGCCTGCGCGCGCGCCGGTGGCGGCTGCAGCGCCAGCACCAGCCCAGCCTACAACGACTGCCACCGCCCCAGCCAAGTCGCTTGAACCCGCTCCAGCCGCTGCGCTTACTGCCGCCGTTACCCCCGCTCTTGCTCCAATAACCGCGCCAGTCGCAGCACCCAAGCCCCCCCCCATGGATGCCACGCAGGCTGAGCAAGCCTACGCGCAAGCCATGCGCCTGCGCCGCGGCCAAGGCATGAACCGCGATCTTGCGCAGTCTGCGGCCTTGCTTGAGCGCGCTGCCCAGGCCGGTTTTGCGCAGGCACAACTTGCACTGGCTGAGGCGTATGAGTTTGGCTTGGGCGTTCCTGCGGATGCGTCTAAGGCGCAAGCCTTACGTAAAGAAGTTGCGCGCACCCAGCCCAATTTATTGGCACCGCCCGCACCTAAAGAAGCGCCAGTACCCGCACCGGTTGCCGCGCCCAAGCTCAGCGCTGAGCAAGCCAAAGTAACCTACGATCAAGCCGTCCGGCTGCGTCGTGGTGAAGGCGTGATGCGTGATTTTGCGCAGTCCACCACGTTGCTGCAGCAGGCTGCAGATGCAGGCCTTGCGGAAGCTAAGCAGGCGTTGGCGGAGTCTTATGAATACGGCCTAGGCGTGCCGGCCGATCCACGCCGCGCGGCGGCGCTGCGGCAGGCAGCGTTGCGCTAGCGCGCTGCGTGCGCAATTCACACAGCGCCAAAAACCACCAGCAATGTCATTCCGAACGCAGTGAGGAATCTCATTCAGTAAATCGCTGAATGAAACCTTCGTTCGGGCTGAGCTTGTCGAAGCCCATTTGCAAGATTTGACTTGTCGCCATTTAGAAAATGCGTTTCGACAAGCTCAACGCGAACGAGGTTGACTAGAAACTCGCCGATCAGCGCAAGATCCCTCGCTGCGCTCGGAATGACAATCCCTTTTGAAACAGCGTTTGCTCAAACAACCAAGCTAAACCTAATCACACCGGCGCGCCCGCCAAATCATGCTCCATCGCGCGCTCAATCCGCACGCTGATGATGTCGCCTACTTTGTATTTGCGGCTGGGCCGGTCTGGCGGCGCAATGTGCACCACGCCGTCGATCTCCGGCGCATCGGCAAAGCTTCTACCCACGCCACCTTGCGCGCCTGCCGCATCCACAATCACCTTCAGTGTGCGCCCCACAAACCGCTGCAACCGCTTCTTTGAAATACCTTCTTGCACGGCCATAAAGCGCGCCTGCCGCTCTTTGCGCACCTCATCGGGCAGCGCACCATCCAGTTGATTGGCCGTGGCGCCATCCACCGGCGAATAGGCAAAACAACCTACCCGATCCAGCTGCGCTTCTTGCAGAAAATCCAGCAGATATTGAAACTGCGCTTCTGTCTCGCCGGGAAAGCCGGCGATAAATGTGGAACGAATCGTGATATCCGGGCACACCTCGCGCCACTTGACAATGCGTTCGATGTTTTTCTCACCGCTCGCGGGGCGCTTCATACGCTTGAGCACGTCCGGGTGCGCGTGTTGAAACGGCACGTCCAGATACGGCAAGATTTTGCCCTCTGCCATCAGCGGCAGCACTTCATCCACATGCGGGTACGGGTACACGTAGTGCATGCGCACCCACACGTTAAGCGTCGCAAGCTCCTGCGCCAGCTCCGTCATGCGCGTGCGCACTGGGCGGCCGTTCACAAAATCGGTGCGGTACTTCACGTCTACGCCGTACGCGCTTGTATCCTGGCTGATCACGAGCAGCTCTTTCACGCCGCCCTTCACTAACGCCTCGGCCTCGCGCATCACCTCGCCAATTGGCCGGCTCACCAAATCACCGCGCATGCTGGGAATAATGCAAAAGCTGCAGCGATGATTGCAGCCTTCAGAAATTTTTAAGTACGCGTAGTGCTTGGGCGTGAGTTTGATGCCAGCCTCGGGCACCAAATCAGTAAATGGATCATGCGGCTTAGGCAGATGCACATGCACGTGCTGCATCACCTCGTCCCGCGCGTGCGGGCCGGTGACGGCCAGCACCTTGGGGTGCACCTTGGCCACCAGATTCTCACCGCCCTCACTCTTGGCACCCAGGCAGCCCGTCACAATCACCTTGCCGTTGGCCGCCAGCGCCTCGCCAATCGTGTCCAGGCTTTCTTTCACCGCGTCATCAATGAAGCCGCAGGTGTTCACAATCACGAGGTCTGCGCCCTCAAAGGTCTTGGAGGTTTCATACCCCTCTGCCTTAAGCTGCGTGAGGATCAGTTCAGAATCCACCAGCGCCTTGGGGCAGCCAAGCGAAACAAAGCCCACTTTGGGCGCGGAGGCGATGGTGGTATTTGTGGCGGCGGGAGTAGTCACTGCGAACACGCTTTTGAGGTAAAGCGTGATTTTACGTGGGGTGGGAGTGTGAGGTGGTTTGTTTTTCAAGTCTTAATAGGGATTACGCAATATCCATGCGGGCTTTGGGGCAAAAATGACTCAAAAGGCTCATGGATATTGCGTAATGCGTTTAATGAAATTTGGCCACGCGCTGTCAATTCCAACAGTTTCCGACTACCCCATTTACAGGGTAGAAACCCTTAGTGCACCACGCTACGCTTGCGCGCGAATAGGGTGCACAAGACTTGGAGGGAGTTGGGATGATTGGCTTGAAGAACGTAGCACGGCTCGCGCTGCTTGTATTGGGCATGTTTATTTTTGGCGCGACTACCGCACATGCCTGTATTTACCAGGGCAGCACCACGCCATGCCCGGCAGACTGCAAAGAAGATGGCGGTGAAGTGCAGTGCGTTGCGCCGATACCGGTTCCCTCAACAGCAGGCGCGCTCACGGACAGGGCAAAGTGGCAGTACCGGAATGCATGGTTTCCTGGTCGCGACGAAGACCCTTTTTACTTTTGCCTTGCAAACGGCGGAACGATTGTGGCTGATAACGTGCCAAATAGTTGCCACGGTTTGCCCTCTGGCTACACACCAGGCGGGTACGGCAAAAGCTATTACTCCGAAGGGTTGGTTAACACCGCTGCCAGCAACTTTGCTAACTGGCTGTACTCAGCTTGCCCGCCCACTGGCTCAAGCGATACCGGTTGGGGCGTTTCTAACATTAACAATTCATTTGAATACTACGCCAGCGGGGTTCGTGATTACAAAATTAGCGGCATTCTCACCAAAAGCTATCGGCGCATGGTCTTTACCGGTGCACGCAATAAAAAGCCAGACGGCACATGCGACACCGTACCGATCGACATAACTGTTGATGCAGCTAAAACTCGCAGCGTGGCTTGCCCCGCCGGCACAACTTGGCGCGAACTCACCAGTACTTTTGATGCTAATCGCATCGTGCGATGTGCGCCTGATGTCATCACCGACTTGAACTGTAAAGCAGGCAACCCAGTTTCACCCGGCAGCGGTGCCAAACTAGAGACCAGTGTGGACTATCAAGGCGCGGGCGCCCATCCGCTTCTGTTTGAACGCCAGTACAACTCGCGCGCCCTCAGCACGGTAGACCATCCTTTTAGCGCAGCCGCGCCCTGGTCGCATAACTACGCCCGCACCTTGCGGAGCTATGAAGTGCCAAACGCCAGCGGTAGCACTATGGCGCAGTTGATGTTGGCCAGTAGCAGCATGGACCAGCGCCTGCTTTATCGCCTTCAAGCAAGTAACACTTGGCTGGCCGACACTCCCGGCAATCGCAACACACTCACGGAACTGAAAGACGCAAGCGGCAACCGTACTGGCTGGCAGCACAAGCTGTGGGCCGATGACACGGTGGAGACCTACGACGTCGACGGCATGCTGCTTTCTATCAAACAGCGCAACGGCTGGATCACCACGCTCACCTACAGCACCGCCGCCACACCCGTGACCACTTATTTGATAGGCAGCACAACCCCCACCCCTGGACTCCTCGTCGGCGTCAAAAACCACTTTGGCCGTGAACTCAAGTTCACATACGAGATTGCGACCAGCGGCGGGCTACCGCAACCGCGACTCAAAGAACTGCTGCCCCCCGGTGCAGTGAGTGGCAGTGGTGCGGGTCTGGCGCAAAGCCCGATTGTCTACAACTATGAAGAGGCAGCCAATCTCGGCACATCTATAACCAAGCAAGGCCAGTTGACCAGTGTTACCTGGCAAGACGGCACTACGAGGCGTTATCACTACGAGGGTAATAGCAGCATCAGGTCGCACCACCTCACCGGCATTACCGATGAATCTGGTATAAGAATTGGTACCTACACCTATCTGGATGGTTACTACGTCGGCTGGCATAACGACGGTAAGGTCGGCTCCACGCAAAAAGCAGGCGGCGCGGAGAAACTCGAGTTCAGCTACAGCCCCGGCGGTACCGGCCGCGGTACGGGCAGCACCACAATCACGGACTACTCTGGCCCCAATGGCTCTGCTACCACTCGCACCTACACCATTGAAAACAGCAGCGGCGTAACCCGCCCCACTAAGGTCACCGCCCCCTGCCCGCTCTGCGGCACGACCCAACAATCCACCGTCTACGGCGACGGCACCACGGCCAACGGCGGCGCGGGCGCCAAAGGCCAGCCCATCAAGACCGTCGCGCATGATGGCACCGTTACGTTCTACACCTACGACACCAAAGGCCGCGAAACGGAGAAGGCCACCTTCCCGGCCAGCTATGCCGCAAACGCCACCCGCCCGGCCCTGAACCTGGCTACGCAAGTCATCAGCACCCAGTGGCATGCCACCTGGAACCTGCCCACCAAGATCGCCGAGCCGGGCAAGATCACCGCCTTCACCTACGCCAATGCCAACGCCACCACCGGCATGGGCGCGGGCAACCTGACGGGCAGGAGCGAGACGCAGACCACGGACGCCACCGGAGCAGCCAAGTTCACCGCCGCGCAGGCCGCCGGCACGCCGATCAAGAGCACGGGGTGGAGTTACAACACCACCAGCAGCCTGCCCACGACGATTGTGGAGCGGGAGACGGCGTTTGGGGCGACGACGGCGGTGGAAAAATGGCGCGCTACATATACCTACAACGCAGTTGGAGATGTGACCCAAACAAAAACTACTAAGGCCACGATTAACACAACTACAAAACTAAATACCTACGATTCAAAAGGGCGCCTTACTACCGGAGTTGACGCTAATGGTGTCAGTTTTGGTTATGAATTCGACAAGAAAAATCGACTCATCGCTTATACGTACGGAACTTCAGGACGAGTAACCGTGCCATATTCTGCGGACGGATTACAAAGTGGTACTGACAGCGTCAGCGGAATATCTAATGCATCTCCTGTTAATTCGATTTTGCCTTTCTCTAGCTTCAAGGCGGCTGGGGCAGCAGCGGAGTTCCAAACGGCTCAATCCACAGGTTCCAACCCTTCTGGGGATGTGAAAAAAGAGAAGTGTGACGACCCTGATAAATGTTTAGTCTTTTGTAATGGAGCGCCGGGCTATCCCGTGGTGATATGCACCCGGACAGAATGCCGAAAAGGTACCTGTGCTCCTATCAACACAGGTTTGTACAGTTGGCTCTCCAGACCGTTTAACTTTATTGGTAAGTTCGATTGCAAAGAGTTTGATCGGTTGCTGCGTGAGAACGAATGCCTGCAGGGCAGTTGCAGCACTAAGTTTTGAAAGACTGGAGAAGTCCATGGGTAAGCGCCCTGCAATTTTGATGGCAGTTCTTTTACTTTTTCCAGTAATTGTGGGCTTGGCAATTTGGCTTGCAATTCGGATGTTTGGCTGAGCTTTTGGAGAAGAAATAGAGTCGGATTCGCGTTTTCAGAACGAATAATCGTGGGTAGACCACGATTATTCTGCTCTACGCAATATCCACGCGCCTCTCCAGCCATTTCTGCCCCAAAATCCGCATCAATACTGCGTACTCTGCTCTAAATCCCCACAAAAAAGCCCGCGATGCGGGCTTTTTCATTCATACCTAACGCAAACAGCAAAACCTATCGCTTGCCCTCCGTCCCAGGGAACGGAAAGCCGCTGAACATGTTTTTGCTTTGGCTGTTCATTTGCTCTTGCATTTGCACGAACATGTTTTTGCTTTGCTCGATGTAGTTGCTCATCATGTTTTGCAGCATGGGGGCCTGGCCATTCATAAACTGGGTCCAGGCTTCGGGGCCGAATGATTTGGGGTCGTACATGTTTTTGGTTTGATCGGTCATCTTGTTTTGAATCTCCAGAAAGGTCTGGATATTCTTTTCAAGAAACGGCCCCATCACGCCTTGCATGGCGTGGCCGTAGAAGCGGATCATGTTGGCAAGCACGGGGGCGGAGAACATCGGGGCGCCGGCGGCTTCTTCTTCCAGAATGATTTGCAGCAGGATGGAGCGCGTGAGGTCGTCATTGGTCTTTGCGTCGACCACTTTGAACTCTTCTGCGTCCAGCACGAGTTGTTTAACGTCTTCCAGCGTGATGTAGGTGCTGGTCTGTGTGTCGTACAAACGCCGGTTGGGGTACTTCTTGATCAAGCGTGATTGCGGTTTTGCGCGGCCGTTGCCTATTGCCATGGTGCCTGTCTCCTCTGCCCTGATTTGTTGCTCTGCCGCGAATCAACAGTGCTCGCGCTCGTTGGCAACTTGATGCGGTTCATTGTATCCCTCTTGTGCGGGGCAGCAAGCGGGGTGTGGCGCGGGCGGGATTGCGGGGTTGTTTTGAGATTGGCCGCACGGGGGGCCCTCATCCCCCCCCCCTTCTCCCGCGCGCGGGAGAAGGGGCGATCGGTTGGCATCTGGCGATGCCAACAAGCTCAAACGGCGGCAGTGACAACGATTTCAATGCGCCATTCTGGCTTGGCCAGGGCGGCTTGCACGGTGGCGCGCGCTGGCGTGTGGCCGGGCACGACCCAGGCCTCCCACACGCCGTTCATGCGGGCAAAGTCGGCCAGATCGGCCAAAAAGATCTGGGCGCGCAGGATTTTGCTCTTATGCGAGCCGGCTTGTTCCAACAATGAATCAATTGCGGCCAGTACCTCCATGGTCTGCGCCACGATGTCTTGCCCAGCGGTTTTTTCGGCAATCTGGCCGGCCAGGTAC
>JBOFGW010000151.1:0-1906 GCA_051649325.1 Burkholderiaceae bacterium
GGTGATGAACTGGAACTTGTAGCCCATTGCGCCCAGCTCGCGCTGGAACTTGGCGATGGTGGCGTCGTCCAGATTCTTCTTCCAGTTAAAGCTTGGCGAGCAGTTGTACGCCAGCAGCTTGCCTGGGAAGTGCTTGTGGATGGCTTCTGCAAACTTGCGGGCAAACTCAAGGTCGGGCTTGCCGGTTTCGCACCAGATCATGTCTGCATACGGCGCGTAAGCCAGGCCGCGGCTGATGGATTGCTCCAGACCGTTGTTGGTGCGGAAAAAGCCCTCAACAGTGCGCTCGCCGGTCAGGAAGGGTTTGTCGTTGTCGTCCACATCGCTGGTGACGAGGTCTGCAGCTTCTGCGTCAGTACGTGCCAGCAGCACGGTAGGCACGCCCATCACGTCAGCGGCCAGACGCGCAGCGACGAGTTTCGCGACCGCTTCGCGCGTAGGCACGAGCACTTTGCCGCCCATGTGGCCGCACTTTTTCACGCTGGCCAGTTGGTCTTCAAAGTGCACGCCAGAGGCGCCGGCTTCGATCATCGACTTCATCAGCTCAAACGCGTTGAGCACGCCACCAAAACCGGCTTCAGCGTCGGCCACGATCGGGGCGAAAAAGTCTACGTCGTTCTTGCCTTCGCTCCACTGAATCTGGTCGGCGCGGATGAAGGTGTTGTTGATGCGCTTGACCACCATCGGCACAGAATTGGCCGGGTACAGCGATTGGTCGGGGTACATCTCGCCGGCCAAGTTCGCGTCGCCCGCCACTTGCCAGCCAGACAGATAAATCGCTTTCAAGCCGGCCTTGACCTGCTGCATCGCCTGGTTGCCGGTAAGCGCACCCAGCGAGTTCACAAACGGCTCGGTGTTCACGAGGTTCCACAGTTTTTCTGCACCGCGCTTGGCGAGTGTGTGCTCGATCTGCAGCGAGCCGCGCAGGCGGATCACATCTTCAGCCGTGTAGCCGCGCTTGATGCCTTTCCAGCGTGGATTGCTGTCCCATTCCTTTTGCAGTTTCTGTGCTTCCAGTTCGCGTGATGCCATGGTTGATGCCCTCGAGTTGTGAAACGTGGTGATGGTTGAAACTCTGCCTGCTTCGCTATATCCGTTAAAAACATGCTGCGAAACAAGTCTTATATAAGACATAGTTTATCGACCAACGCACATATCACAAGCTAAAACATCAGATTAGGGGATGCCACTTAAACCTATATAAATCAAATGGTTAGAAGATTCATTTTGAATAGTAAAATGAATTCTGCGATGCTGAAACGCAAAATTGCGGCGGCGCACAAGTAAATTTCGCAGAGCAATACACTGGTTCCGCAATATGAAATCTACGTCGTCTCACATTCCACCGCGCATACTGGTGTTTGCAAAGATGCGGAGCGCAGTGCATTGAAGGATGTTTTAAGTGGCTCTACGCAATATTCATGCGCCTTTCCAAGCAAAAATGGCTCAAAAGGCGCATGGATATTGCGTAGAACACCTTAAGAAAGCACTTAAGACCATCAACTTAGTGCGAGCGACTCGCACGCTATCAGGCTGCAAAAGATTTGGTGCGTCGTTGATTGTTTGTGCGCAGCCGGAGAACTTGTTCTGTCGCAAAGCGGTCTGAGCACGATAAAAAGCAGCTACTGTGCTCACACGCAGTATGCAGAGAACCGGCAGGAGGAAAAAGCGGGATGTACTGGCATTACTGGCAAGGCAGCATGGTGATTCAGCCCGGCATAGCGCTGTTCTATGGCAGCTCGCCGCGCGCCAAGCGCATGCGTATGAACCCCATCCGTTTTGTTATTCCTGATGCGCAGCATCTGCAGCGCATCAGCGATTTGCCCTTTGAGTGCGATGGCCGGGTGGTCAAAGCACAGCACCCATTTATCGTGCCTTCAGGCTGCCAGCTCGTGCCGCTGGCGCA
>JBOFGW010000152.1:0-11583 GCA_051649325.1 Burkholderiaceae bacterium
GACCGATTCTTACGGCGCGTATGTCGACATCCTGGTCGATCCCGCCAAAACCAAGATGGATTTTCTGCTGAACAAAGGCACCACCGCCGCAGACACCGTGAAAGACCCGGACTGCGATCGCGTGGCCACCTTCACCGCAGACCTCACCACCAAAGGCCAAGAGATTTGGCTCAAGCAGGCGGACTGCACCACGTTCACTTCGCTCGCAGCCGCGTCCGCGCTCAACCTGAACACCGCCAAAGCCATGTGGCTGACCAGCGATACGATTGTGTGGCCCGGCGCAGCAGTTTCCGGCGCAACGTTCAAGCTGTATTACGCGGCCGCAGGCGGCATCAGCTCCGATGGCAGCACCATCAAAGGCGCAGACGGCTCCTACGATCTTGCGCCTGCCACACTGAGCGACGCACTGAAGGCACAGTTCCGCCACCTCAAAGACGCACCCGCATTCACCGTGCCGCAAGCCGCGCGCGATAAAGTCAAATCGCTGCTCAAAGGCCAGCTCGTGCTCGTGCGTGAAGCCGCCGGCAAGCCGGACAACGGCACGCAACTGCAGATTCAAGGTGTGCTGGATGACGTGTACGCCACTGCGGCCAAACCACAAGCGCTAGGCGCAACGTTCGCCGCAGACGGCACGCCCACATTCAAACTGTGGGCGCCCACCGCCAAGAACGTCAAGCTCAATATCGTCGGCAGCGCAACCATCGACATGGTGGAAGACGCAGCCTCCGGCGTGTGGTCTGCCACCGGCGATAAAGCGCTGACGGGCACCGACTATTACACCTACAGCGTGCAAGTGTTCTCGCGCAATGACAACAACGCGGTCGTGACCAACACAGTGACTGATCCCTACGCCGTCACGCTCAACGCCAACGGCGCAGCCGCGATGGTGGCCGATATTGGCAGCGCCGTATTCAAGCCCGCCGGCTGGGACGCGCAAGCCGTTCCCGCACTCGCTAGCCAGGCAGACACAATTTTGTACGAGCTGCACGTGCGCGACTTTTCTGCCAATGACAGCACGGTGGATGCTGCCAACCGCGGCAAGTTCGCCGCCTTTGCGCAAGCGGGCAGCAACGGCATGCAGCACCTCGCCAAGCTCGCCAATGCAGGTTTAACGCACGTACATCTGCTACCGGTGTATGACATTACGAGTGTGAATGAAGCCGGCTGCATCACGCCCGCCATCGCTGCAAGCGGCGCAACGTCTGAAGCGCAGCAAGCTGCATCCGCCGCGGCCAAAGACACTGACTGCTTCAACTGGGGCTACGACCCGCGCCACTACGGCGCGCCGGAAGGCAGCTATTCCAGCAACGCTGCAGACGGCAAAGCGCGCGTACTGGAGATGCGCCAGATGGTGCAAGCGCTGCACGCCACCGGCCTGCGCGTGGTGATGGATGTGGTGTACAACCATACGTCCGGCAACTTTCTCGACAAAATCGTTCCCGGCTACTACTACCGCTTGAGCGGCGATGGCAACATCGAAAAATCTACCTGCTGCGAAAACACCGCGCCCGAGTTTGCGATGATGGAAAAGCTCATGATCGACACGCTCAAAGTGTGGGCCACGCAGTACAAGATCGACGGCTTTCGCTTTGACTTGATGGGCCACATTCCCAAAGCCAGCATGGTGCGCGCCAAAGAAGCGGTAGATGCCGCCGCCGGTCGGCCCCTGTTCTACTACGGCGAAGGCTGGAATTTCGGCGAAGTGGAGAACAACCGCCTCTTTGATCAGGCCAGTCAGAAAAACAT
The DNA here is from genome assembly GCA_051649325.1 of Burkholderiaceae bacterium. Taxonomy (GTDB): domain Bacteria; phylum Pseudomonadota; class Gammaproteobacteria; order Burkholderiales; family Burkholderiaceae_C; genus JBJOQV01. The sequence continues at coordinate 1,747 of JBOFGW010000152.1, forward strand.
GGTCAGCGTAAACATCGGCACCTTTACCGACCGGCTGCGCGATGCGCTGCGCGGCGGCGGCCCATTTGATAGCGGCGACAACCTAGTGAAGAACCAAGGCTTTGCCACCGGCGAGTGCTACGACTTGAATGAAAAGAACGGCACCGCCTGCACCGACGCGCAGCGCGCCAGCCTCGCCACACGCCAAACCATGATGCGCCTAGGCATGGCCGCTAACCTGAAAGACTTTGTGATCAATGGCAAAAAAGGCAGCGAGATTGACTACAACGGCCAACTCGCCGGTTACGCGATGGAGCCGCTGGACACCATCAACTACGCCGGTGCGCACGATAACGAAACCGTGTGGGACAGCGCGCAGCTCAAGCACCCGGCCACGACCACCAGCGCCGAGCGCGCGCGTGCGCAGGTGGTCACGCTGGGCACCATCTTGATGAGCCAAGGCACACCCTTCTTGCATGCGGGTGATGAGCTGCTGCGCTCCAAGTCGCTCGACCGTGACAGCTATAACGCCGGCGACTGGTTTAACCGCGTCGATTGGTCCGCCACCACCAACTACTGGGGCGAGATGGGTCTGCCTTCGGAAGAAAAGAACAAAGACAACTGGGAACTGTTCAAACCCTTCCTGGCAAACACGGTCATCGCGCCCACCGCAGCAGACATCGCCGCCGCGCGCGACGCCGTGCTTGATCTGATCAAGGTCCGCAAAGACAGCAGCATGCTGCGCCTTGCCACGGGTGCAGACATTCAAGCCTGCGTGAGCTTTCCCGACGAAGCCGCGCAGCAAGACGGCTTGGTTGTGATGCGCGTAGCCGGCACCAAAGCCGCGGGTGGCAACTGCGGCGATGGCAAATACAAGAGCCTGGTGGTGCTGGTCAACGGCAACAAAGCCGCGCAAACCTTCACCGCCGCCAGCTACGCCGGTGCAACCGTGTCGCTGCATCCCGTGCAAAGCGCGGGCGGCGATGCACGCGTCAAAACCGCAACCTTCAACGGCGCCACCGGCAGCTTTACCGTGCCGGGGCGCACGATTGCGGTGTTTGTGCAACAGTAGTTTTGTTCACGGGCAATCGTAGGTTGCCCCGGCAAAGCGTGCACGGCCTCACAGCCATGCACGCTTTTTTATTTGGATTTGTCTGCTCGAAATAATGCGGTGCAAAACATCTTCACGCAGTATCCATGAGCTTTTCCGGCCATTTTTGCCTCAAAACCCGCATGAATACTGCGTAGACTTGCCCGCTACTTTCGCTCCGTGTTCACCTGCTCGGCCTTCCAGCGCATCGCCATCGCGATGCGGTTGCGGCCGCTTGGGTGGGTGAAGAAGATGAACTCTTCTAGCAGGCCGGGCTCAAGCTTGCGGTACTCGCCCAGTTTGAGCGCAGCGTGTGCAAACCCGTCGGGCTCGCGTGAGGCGTTCAGCCCGAAGATGTCGGCCTCGATTTCATGCACCCGCGTCAGGTTGTTGTTCACCGGCGTGGCCAATAGCGAAAACACAGCAAACGCCGCGATCAGCATCGGCAGGCCCGCCACGTCCGCGACATCGCGCACGCCCCAGCGCGCACCCCATCGCGCGTGCGCCCACGCAAACACCCAATACGCAAAGGCGAACATGGCGATCATCACCAAGCCGCGGAAGAGAATGCCCTTGTACATGTGATTGAGCGCGTAATGGCCAATTTCGTGTGCCATGACCATGCGTATTTCTTCCATCGAGCCACGGTTGAGTAAGTTGTCGTTCAGCGCAATGCGCATGGTGCCGCCAAAGCCGCTGACGTTGGCGCTGATGCGCTTGTGCTGCTTGCTGGCGTTGAACTCGTACACCTCGTCGGCCGGCACGCCGTTGGCGCGCGCCATGGAGAGCACCATCTCGCGCACTTCTTTGTTGGCCACCGGCTTGTATTCATTAAACAGCGGCGCAATAAACACCGGAAACATCAGTGCCAGCACACTGTTAAACACCACCGCCAAGCCGGCACCCCACAGCCACCAGGTGCGCGGCGCGTTGCGGATGGCCCAGTACATGCCCGCGATAATCACCGCGCCGATCACCGCGGTCAACGCCATATCAATCAGTGCTTCGCCAAACCACGCGCCTAAGGTTTGGTTGGATAAGCCGTATTGATGCTCGCGAAAGTAGCCGGTGTAGATACTCCACGGCAACAACAAAATCGACAACGTCACCGCAAACAGCAGGCCATACACCAGCGCGTGGACGAGCGGCCTGCGCGTCACACGCTCGGCCAGCGTGCGCATGCGTTGCGACGCACCGGTGAGCAGCAGCGCGGCCGCGATCAACACCACCAGCACCGTTTCCCACACCTCAATCCAGTAACGGCCTTCAAAGTAGGCATCAGTCTTGGCGCGTTGCTCGTTGGGCACAGTGTCCAGATAAGCTTGCGTGGCCGCCTGCGCATCCAGCGGCACCGCTTGCGCGGCGGCGGGAATCGCAGGTGCGGGCACCTGCGCGAAGCATTGCGCGCCGGCAGCGCAGAACATCAAGAACCACACCACCGCAATTGTTCGATAAAACATCAGCACCTCCTTTGTTCTTTGCGACACGATTGTCCCGTAACGCTGCGCCACGCTCGCACAGCGATGCGACAAACCGCAGCAAGCACGGAACAGTCTGCAAGCGGCATGTCGCCAAATAGCTTCTACGCAATATCCATGCGTCTTTCGGGCCACTTTTGCCCCAAAAGGCGCATCAATATTGCGTAGCCCCGTTTTAAAGCGATTTTGTTGCACCGCTACAATCGGCTGCAACACAACTTTGAACCGCATCCATGTCTTCGCCCACCAAACCTGCTGCTCCTGCTCCCGCACCGGCCGCCAATTTTCTGCGCAATGTGATCGACCGCGATCTTGCGCAGGGCACCTACGCGCAGCGCACGTGGGCGGGTAAGCCTGGGGATGCGGCCACGCAGGCGGTAGGCGCGCCGGACCCGGCCAAGATTCGCACGCGCTTTCCGCCGGAGCCCAACGGCTACCTGCACATCGGCCATGCCAAGAGCATTTGCCTGAACTTTGGGCTGGCGCGTGACTACGACGGCGTGTGCCACATGCGCTTTGACGACACCAATCCTGAAAAAGAAGAGCAGGAGTATGTCGATTCGATTCTGGATACCGCTAAGTGGCTGGGCTTTGACTGGAATAAATACGGCACCAGTCACTACTACCACGCCAGCGACTACTTTGACTTTATGTACCGCGCGGCCGAGCACCTGATCACCTTCGGCCACGCCTATGTCGATAGCCAAACCGCGGAAGAAATGCGCGCCACGCGCGGCACGCTGACCGAGCCCGGCATCAACAGCCCCTACCGCATGCGCACGCCAGATGAAAACCTGCGCCTGTTCCGCGAGATGCGTGACGGCAAGCACGCAGAAGGCAGCCACATTCTGCGTGCCAAGATTGACATGGCCAGCCCCAACATCAACATGCGTGACCCGGCGCTGTACCGCATTCGCTTTGCGGAGCATCACAACACTGGCAACAAGTGGTGCATTTACCCGATGTACACCTACGCGCACCCGATTGAAGACGCGCTGGAAAACATTACGCACAGCATTTGCACGCTGGAGTTTGAAGATCAACGGCCGTTCTACGATTGGCTGCTCGACCGGCTGTGCGAAGGCGGCTTGCTGCAAACGCCGCATCCGCGCCAGTATGAATTTGCGCGCCTGAATCTCACCTACATCGTCACCGCCAAGCGCAAGCTCAAGCAGCTGGTCGATGAAAAGCATGTCGATGGTTGGGACGATCCGCGCTTGCCCACCGTGGCCGGCCTGCGCCGCCGCGGCTACACGCCCGAAAGTATCCAGCTCATGGCCGAGCGCACCGGCGTTTCCAAGAGCAACAGCTGGATCGACTACAGCATTCTCGAAGCTGCACTGCGCGATGATTTGGATGCCAAAGCGCCGCGCGCCTTTGCCGTGCTGCGCCCGCTCAAGCTCATCATCACCAATCTGCCCGAAAGCCATGCAGAAGAATGCAGCGCGCCGCTGCACCCGAACAAGCCCGAGATGGGCACGCGCAGCATTCCGTTTGGGCGCGAGCTGTGGATTGACGACACCGATTTTCAAGAAGTGCCAGAGAAAAACTACCACCGCCTCGCACCCGGCGCACTGGTGCGGCTCAAGTACGCGTATGTCATCAAATGCACCGGCTGTGAAAAAGATGCGCAGGGCAACGTGATTGCCGTGCATGCTGAGCTGCAGCCCGATTCAAAAAGCGGCACACCCGGCGCGAGCAACTACAAGGTCAAGGGCGTCATCAGTTGGCTGGGCGTGAAAGGCGCGGCCAAGGCAGAGGTGCGTCTGTACGACCGCCTATTCACCGAGCCGCAGCCCGATGCCGGCGGCCGCGATTTTCTCTCAGTGCTCAACCCGCGCAGCAAAGAAGTAATCACCGCCTACGTTGAACCTGCATTGCTAAAAGCGAAGCCCGACGACAAATTCCAGTTTGAACGCCATGGCTATTTTGTTGCAGACCGCAAGGATCACAGCGCGGAGCATCCAGTGTTCAACCAGTCGGTGGGGTTGAAGGATAGCTGGGCGAAATAGCAATAAAACTGGCTAGCTGCCGCCCAAACCCCGCTTGACTTACCAAGTAAGACGCGGTGTAATTTGCCGTATCATGAGCACCGCCACCGTTTCCAGCAAAGGCCAAGTTGTTATCCCCAAAGATGTGCGGGACAACTTAGGCATTGCTGCGGGTAGCCGGATTGAGTTTGTCGTGGAAAACGGCAGCGTGCGGCTCAAGCTTTCGAGCGGCAAGCCGCCTTCCAAGCTCGCAGATGGCCCCAAAGTCCTTGCCTACAAGGGCAAGCGGGTGCCCATCAGTTCCATGCGTGTGACCAAATACCCCAAACCTTGATCTCACACCTGCCGCATGCGCGCAATTGATACCAATATTCTTGCGCGCTTCTACACGCAAGATGATCCCGTGCAGGCTAGAGAAGCCGAGAGCATTTTGGCAGCAGGCAATGTATTCATTCCCAAAACAGTGCTGCTTGAATTGGAGTGGGTGCTGCGCGCAGCCTACGGTTTTGCCGCACCCGCGATTGCCCGCACGCTTGATCATCTCAGTGCGCTGCCCGGCGTGATGGTTGAAGACCCCGAACAAGTTGAACATGCAATCGGCCTGTACAAAAGCGGTTTTGATTTTGCCGATGCCATGCACCACGCTGCCGCGCACGCGTGCGAGGCGTTTTTGACCTTTGACGACAAAGGCTTTGTACGTAAGGCAGCCAAGCGCGCCTTGCGCCCCAAGGTTGTGTTGGCCGGTAAAAAAGCGTCCATCTAAAGCGTGCCCGCATGCAGCGGTTCTGCCCACGCAGTCGCGGTATCCTTCCAACCTCCAGCCACAAGCCTCGGAGTTTGTTTGATGCTCGCTACCCGCTTGCTTACGCAGTTCGTACTTGCCGCGCTCACGCTGTGCTCTTTTGCATTGCACGCGCAAACCACACCGCCGCGTAAACCCACCGCCATTGAAACGCTGGTCAATCGCTATAGCGATGAAGCGCAGGCGTTCAACCCGATTGGCGCCACTTTCACTGGCAACACGCGTTACAACCATCTGTTGCCGGCAGACACCGCCGCGCGGCGCGATCAGTTCCGGCGGTTTCAAGAGCCCTATCTTGCTGCTGCCACGCGGTTAGAGGCCGCCGTGCTGCATGAAGAAGACGCGCTCACGCTCGCCATCTTTCGCACCAGCGTAGAAAACCAGCTTGCTAACGCGCGGTTTGACCCTTATCTCACACCCATCTCACCCATGTGGTCTTTGCCCAATACGCTGGCGGAGTTTGGCTCGGGCGTGAGCGCGCAGCCGTTCAAGACCGTGCGCGACTACGACAACTTTGCCAAGCGCGCCGCAGCCTTTCCGGCGTGGGTAGATCAGGCCATTGCCAATATGCGTGAAGGCATTGCGCGCGGTATTACGCTGCCAAAAATTCTTGCAGAGCGCGTAGTGCCGCAGCTTGAGGCCGTTGCGGGCAAGCCGGTGAAAGAATCTATTTTCTACCGGCCTGTGACTAACTTTCCGAGCGATTTCTCTGCCGCAGACAAGGCGCGCCTCACGCGCACGTACGAGCGGCTGATCGCGCAAACACTCAACCCCGCGTACCAAAAGCTGGCCGCCTTTGTGCGTGACGAGTATGTGCCCAAAGCGCGCACCACGCATGGCCTTGCCGGCCTGCCCGACGGCGCGGCGCGTTACGCGCAAGCCATCAAGAGCAACACCACGCTTGAGATGAGCCCCGTTACGCTGCACGAGCTGGGCAAAAACGAAGTAGCGCGCATCCATGGCGAAATTGCCAAGGTGCGTGATGCGCTGGGCAAGACCGGCTCGGTGAACGAGTTTTTGATCGCCATGCGTAGTGACCCTGCGCTCTACCCCTTCAAGTCAAGCGCCGAGATCATTGCCAAGTACCGCGAGATTCAAGCGCGCATAGAACCTAACTTGGCCAAGCAGTTCCGCATGCGGCCCAAAAGCCCGCTGGATATTCAGCTCACCCCCGCCTTTCGCGCGGCCAGCGCATCAGCCCAGTACATGCGGCCCAGTGAAGACGGCTCGCGCCCCGGCGTGTTCATGTTCCCCGTGGCAGACGCAGAACGATATAACCGCGCCACCATGGAAGCGCTGTTCCTGCACGAAGGCCTGCCCGGCCACCACTTTCAAATCGCGCTGCAGGTCGAGGCCGATTTACCGCTGTACCGCCGCCGCACCAGCTTTGTTGCCTACAGCGAAGGCTGGGCGCTGTACACCGAAGGCCTGGGCGCCGAGCTTGGCCTGTATCAAGACCCCTACAGCCAGCTGGGCCGCCTGCTGCTGGAGCTGCACCGCGCCAACCGCCTGATTGTCGATACCGGCCTGCACCACTACGGCTGGACGCGCGAGCAAGCCATGCAGCAACTGGTAGACACCGAAGGCATCACCCTGCAAGCCGCCGCCAACCCCATTGAACGCTACATGGGCAACCCCGGCCAAGCACTCGCCTACAAAGTGGGCGAACTCAAAATCATCGAACTCAAAGAACGCGCCCGCCAAACCCTAGGCCCACGCTTTGACGTGCGCGATTTTCACGATGAAGTGCTCCGCCACGGCGGCGTGACCCTGCCGCTGCTGGAAGCGAATGTGCAGGCTTGGATGAAGCGGGTGGCGCAGTAGTCGATAAAACACCACTGCCCCCCGCAACTGCAGATGAATCCCCTCTCCCGCCTGCGGGAGAGGGTTAGGGTGAGGGCCGGTGAGGTTTCCAACCCGGACACAGCGAGCCTGCCAAACAGCTGCGGCCTACCAGCCGCAACGCACCCTGCAAGGCAGGGTGAAATCTCCGCAAGCAGCTAACCCACCTTCCCTACGCCCAACCCTCCCACCGCTCACCCTGAGCCTGTCGAAGGGCCAAACTCCTCAACCCGTCGAAAATCCACAAACCAACCACGCAATACCCATGCGCTTTTCCAGCCACTTTTGCCTGAAAATGCCCATGGATATTGCGTATTCGCCTTAAAAACCACATTTTTACCTTTCAGTTCTGACAGCTAACGTCCCTCTTGCACGCGCAAAACAAATACATGGGATGCGAGCTAATTGCGCCAAAGCTATGCTCGAAAAAACAAAGCACAAATCAAACAAGGGGACAAATCATGCTCACTGTCAGTGCGCTCACGCAGCTTGAGTTGCGGCTGGCCGCGATCGCTAAAAAGACCGAGCGAACCAAGTCTCACCATGCGCGCAAGGCGATTGCAGAACATTTCGTTGACTTTGAGTACTACTACTTCGCGGATGCGCGACAACGGAAAACCGTTGTTGGCAACGCATGGGCCGCACCATGCGATGGGCTTGCAAAGCGGTTATCCCCTAAAAGGCAAAGTGAGCAGTGAGTTTTTAGCCCACTGAGACATCTCTTCCTCAACCCGATCGCGACAAACATGCTGCAGATAAGCCTCACAGGACAATACAGATCCCTACAAAACCTCGATTTAGAGTTACCAGATTTCTGCGTTATCACCGGGGTAAACGGATCTGGTAAATCTCATCTTTTGAATGGGATTCATCAAAACAGCATCTCAATTAGCAAGAACGGAACACCGCTTGCAAACCGACATCTACAACCAGTCGGCGGGTTTGGTAACAGCGACCCGGGAGTGAGCGGCGCAAATACTCTGGCGAGGCAATTGGAAAACATATGGCAGGGGTACCAGAACGAAGTCCGACGCCCCAATATAGATCGCTTGAGTTCAATACCTGTTATCGGAGAAGTTGCAAAGTTCGTAGCTCAAAAATGTAACAAGAATGTATTGGCCCTTACCCAAGCGGACTTCCTCTTGCACGGACCGGAAGCCCCTCAAAGGCTACTTCATTTGAGCAACTATCTCTTTCAAATAACGCCGTCGGAAGTATTCAAAGCCTATAGCGAGCGAATAGATGAAAACCGATATAGAAGATTTCAGAACGAAATCTACGGCGAAAAAGATATTGTTTGGCTATCTGAAGAAGAACTCAAACGTCAACATGGGCCCGAACCGTGGTACATGTTGAATCGATGTTTGGAGAAAGCCAGACTGAATTACAGGATCACGTATCCCACAACACACGGAAAAAACTTAGACTTCCGCGCGGAACTGATCAATCAAACAACAGGCAAGCCTGTTGCGATAGGAGATCTGTCTACGGGAGAACAGATCTTGTATTCGCTAGCAATGGGTCTATTTAACGCGGAGTCTGGAGCGCGTTTCCCAGATCTACTGATGCTTGACGAACCTGACGCTTATCTGCATCCATCAATGAGTCGCCAGATGCTGGCAATTATCAATGATGTTTTCGTGCGAGAACTCGGAATACCCGTAATCATCACAACACATTCTCTTGCTACGGTGGCACTAGCTCCAGATGACTCGATCTATGCAATGGATCAAGTCGCAAGATCACCAAACAAAGTGACTAAAGACTTAGCTCTGAAAATGCTCGGAGCAGAAGTCCCAATACTCAGCATCAACTATGACAATAGGCGTCTAGTATTTGTTGAAGGAAAACATGATGCAACTTGCTATACCAATTTTTTGGCGGTCCTGAATCCGCTCTTAGTGACTGATGTTTCGCTCTGCTTTACATCATCAGGAAACGATGGGTCTGGGAGCTGTGAGCAAGTCAAAGAGATAGTCAAGAAACTTGAAATAGGCGGTGTTACCACTGTTCGAGGTGTAATTGACTGGGATGGTAAAAATGATGAGAGCCAAACAATTAAAGTTCTGGGATTGAAAAAACGGTACTCGCTGGAGAACTACATCTTTGACCCGCTAGCACTTATCAGTTTTCTTCGACGTAAGAACTACATCAAAAATGAAGATCTCGGCTTTAGCAGCACAACAAAAGTCTCGGAGCTAACGAAATTAGATTCAGCGAGATTACAATCGGCAGTCAACATAGTTACAGATAAGGTCTTGAGTAAATTAGGCACTGCTGCGGCAGTTGACAGTACAGAGGTCAACTATGTTTGCGGGCAAACTTTACATGTTCCGACAGACTATCTTCGCGCTAGAGGTAAAGATCTGGAGTCAGCGATCAAAGCCGCGTTTCCGCAATTGAATCAATATAGAAATGAAGGTAGTTTGCTCAATGCGGTTGCTGACATGACGACTGACGAATCTGGCGCTGATTTGCTTCCAGATGATTGGCTTGAGTTGATGCGCTCGCTTACTAGCTGAGTCACGAGTAAGCTGTTCTGATCGAATCTCCTTCAGTAAGCCACGCAATATCCATGAGCCTTTTGAGCCATTTTTGCCCGAAAACCCGCATAGATATTGCGTAGAGCACTTTGGATGCACTTTGTAGAGCTTC
>JBOFGW010000153.1:0-6966 GCA_051649325.1 Burkholderiaceae bacterium
TACTACCAGTTTGCGCTATGGCTTGCTGCTTGAACGATGCATGTTCAACAAAAAAGCCGGCGATTGCCGGCTTTTTATTTCAGAACTTCGGCGCTCAGGCTTTTTTGACCCAGGCGCTGCACCAGCCTTTAGAAGCGACCAATTTATTCGGGAACAGTGAGCAGCCGCCCCAGCCGTCATCGCCCTTCTTGATGTAGAGCTGGCAGTTGGCGCAGTTTTGGTCTTTGGCCCAGCGGGGAAATTTCTTTGCATCCGCCTTGGCGGCATCCTCAACATAGCCCAGTGCAACGGCTGTAGCGTCTTTTGGATCCACTTTGGCCGGCGCGGCCTGCGCGAGCGCCTGACCTGCGGCCGGCAAAGCAATAGCGGCACCGATCGATTTGAGGAGGAAAATACGGCGTGATTTCATGGCATGTCTTTCACAGGTAATTTTAAAAAGCGCTGGTTTCAAACGCTACCGCAGCGTAACTATTCACGCCAAGCTCCGCCAGACTTGTAGACTAGGGTTTACCAGAAGCTGCAGCGCTGCGCCGCACCTGCCTTGCCCCAGCCAACCACCACACTGCTCATCATGCAAATCGCTACTTGGAATGTGAACTCACTGAACGTGCGCGCGCCGCAGGTACTCGCGTGGCTTGCCGCTAATCCGGTGGACGTGTTGTGCCTGCAAGAACTCAAGCTCACCGACGATAAATTCCCGGTGCAGGCGTTTACCGATGCCGGCTATCACGCTGCTTTCACCGGGCAGAAAACCTATAACGGCGTGGCGCTGCTGTCGCGCACACCGATTACCGATGTGGTGCTGAACAACCCCAAGTTTGAAGATGAACACCGCCGCCTGGTGGCAGGTACCGTCAACGGCGTGCGGGTGATCTGCGCTTATTTTCCCAACGGCCAGGCGCCTGATTCTGACAAGTTCCAGTACAAGATGCGCTGGCTCGACGGCCTTTCAACCTGGCTGGCGGACACCGTTGCAGCGTACCCGTACACTGCACTGGCGGGGGATTTCAACATTGCGCCAGCCGATGCAGATGTTTGCGACCCTGTCGCGTGGAAAGACCAGATCCATTGCACTCCGCAAGAGCGGGAAAAGCTCGCCATGTTGATCGGCCACGGCATGGTGGACACTTTTCGCATGTTTGAGCAGCCGCCAAAACTCTATTCGTGGTGGGATTACCGCAACCTTGCGTTTCGCAGAAACCAAGGCTTGCGGATTGATCTGGTGCTGGCCAGCAAAGCACTGGCCGAGAAATGCACACGCGCGTGGATTGACAAGGCTCCGCGCAAGAACGAACAGCCTTCAGATCATGCGCCGGTGATTGCGGAGTTTGATCTGCCGCCGCCGTAACTGCGCGCCTAGAAGCTAAAACCCGCGCCTGCGCTCAATGTCTTCGCGCCTTTAGCCAGCCCGGCACCCAGGCTGACGCGGCCAGTTGTACCGACATTCGCCTTGACCCCTAACGCCAGTGCGGACACGCCTTCAAAGTGCCCCACACCAACGCCGACAGAAAAGCGTTTGCCGTCCTGCACATCCGGCATCGCCGCCAACGCTACCGCTGATGCGATGCCGCGGTAAGCGACCTTGTTGACGTTGACGACTTTGTCATCGATGTAGGCCTTGGCCTGATCCAGCGCCTGGTTGGCGCGCACATCTGCGTAAGCATTGGACTGCGTGACCGCTTGCGACAAGCCGCTCGAAAGCTGCTGCACATTGACTGCATCAGTGGGCGCAACACCTGCAGCAATATTGCTGACCGTACCGCCGTTGGCATTGAACCCGCTTGCACTCACCACGCCTGTGGCGGAAATATTGCCATTCACAGAGCTATTGCCGTTGATCTGCGCGCCGCCGGCATTCACCACCAAGCCTGCGCCCGCAGTCACCACACCACTGGCCGTCACGCTGTTGGCAGTGACCGCGTTTACACCCGTCAGGTTGCCGTTACTCAGGGTCGCCGTGCCATCGGTAATGCTCCCGCCCTGTACCGTGCCGGTGGCCGTGAGGTTTGTGGTGTTGACCGCAGTCGCGTTCAGCGTGGCGACATTGCCTGTGGTGGCATTGAGTGTGCCCACCGTACCCACGTTGGCATTGAAGCTGTTGAGATTGGCGCTGGTGGCATTAATGGTATTTGCACTCAAGCTGTTCACGCCGCTCAAGTTGCCGCCCGCTATGGTTGCAGTGCCGTCTGTGATGCTTGCACCTTGAACCGTTCCACTGGCAGTCAAACTCGCGGTATTCATGGCGGTCGCATTCACTGTGGTGGTATTCATCGTGCCGATGTTGCCAGTAGTGGCGTTGACCGTACCTGCGCCCAGCGTGTTGACCCCGGAAAGATTGCCGCCAGACAGGCTTGCAACGCCGTCGGTAATGCTCCCGCCCTGCACTGCGCCGGTTGCGGTCAGGCCGGCGGTATTGACCGAAGTCGCATTGACGGCGTTGCTGTTGACCGTAGTTACGTTTGCGGTGGAGCCATTCAAAGTAGTGATGTTGCCCGTAGTGACGTTCGCGGTTGTGCCATTGAGTGTGGAGATGTTGCCTGTAGTGACGTTCGCAGTCGTGCCGTTCAGGGTGTTGGCGTTCACCGTATCCACGCCGGTGAGATTCCCGCCAGTGAGGCTCGCGGTTCCATCGGTCAAGGTGCCCGCCTGAACCGTGCCAGTTGCGGTCATGGTCGTGGCGTTGACCGTCGTGAGATTCCCGGTGGTCGCGTTCACCGTTGTGGCGCCCACGGTATTCACTCCGGTCAAGTTACCGCCGCTCAAACTCGCGGTACCGTCAGTCACAATGGCGCCGCTCACCGCGCCTGTTGCGTTGAGGTTGCCGGTGACGGCAGTGTTGCCATTCAAAGTCGAAGTGCCATTCACAGTCGTATTGCCGTTCAGCGTTGATGTCCCGGTGACAGTCGTATTGCCGGTAATGGCGGTGGTACCGGTGATGGCAACATTGCCGCCCGTGCTGCTCACGCTCACGCGCGTGGTGCCGCCGGAATCAATAATCCGTACGCCGGCCGGAGACGCACCGGGTGGCTGAACCACGCCGGTCGGCGAATAGTTGCGATCGCCAGCGGTGGTGCCGTTGGACACCTGCACAACTTGTGCTTGCGCCGCTCCGCAAAATGCCACCGCCATGCAGGCGGCAATCGTCAGTGCAGTTGCGCGATTCGAGGTGATGGACATGTCAGACTCCTTCGATTTAAGCGATGCAAACAGTTGAGCGTTAAGCAAAGCTGAATCTTTGCACTCGCAAGACATGCGCGTAAAGCGTTGATTTGGAAGGGTTTGCGAGGAGCGGACGGGTACTACGTCAGCTTGGAATGCGACAAAAAGGTCAGATATAAAACGCCTCTACGCAATATCCATGCGCCTTTTCAGGCATTTTTCTCTGAAAAGGCGCGCGGATATTGCGTAGAGCTTGGCGGAAACACAGCAAAATGCTATTCGTCTGACGCTGCGTCGATCCCCAGCTCCGCAATCTTGCGGGTGATGGTGTTGCGGCCGATGCCCAGGCGCTGCGCGGCTTCAACCCGGCGGCCGCCGGTTTGCAGGAGCGCAGCTTGGATGACAGCGCGTTCAAACTGCGCGGCGAGCTGGTCCATCACATCAGGCTCGTTGCCTTTGAGTTTTGCGCGGGTGAGGTCGTGCAACTGCGTGAGCCAATCGCCCTGCGCGATGGCTGCGCCGCTTGCATCGCTTGCGGTGCTGCTGCCTGCCGGTGCGGCGCGCAAATCTTCCGGCAGGTCTTTCACTTCCACCACTTGCGACGGCGCCATCACAGTCACCCAGTGGCACAGGTTCTCCAATTGACGCACGTTGCCTTTGAACGGCAGCGTCTGCAAAAACGCCATGCTGTCGTCAGAGAATTTTTTCACGTCCACGCCCAGCTCGCGCGCGCTCTTGGCCAGAAAGTGTTTGGCCAGCAGCGGAATATCTTCTTTGCGCTCGCGCAGCGCAGGCAGGCGCAGGCGGATCACGTTCAAGCGGTGGAACAAATCTTCGCGGAACAAGCCCTGTTTGACGCGCTCTTCTAAATCCTGATGCGTGGCGGCAATCACGCGCACGCTGGCCTTGATCGGCGCATGGCCGCCCACGCGGTAAAAGTGCCCGTCCGACAGCACGCGCAGCAGCCGCGTTTGCAAATCCATCGGCATGTCGCCAATCTCATCGAGAAACAGCGTGCCTTCATCGGCCTGTTCAAAGCGGCCGCGGCGCATGGTTTGCGCGCCGGTAAACGCGCCCCGCTCGTGGCCGAAGAGTTCACTCTCCAGCAAATCTTTCGGAATCGCCGCGGTGTTGATCGCGATAAACGGCTTGCTCGCGCGCGGGCTGTGGCGGTGCAATGCACTCGCCACAAGCTCTTTGCCGCTGCCGGATTCACCCGTGATCAGCACTGTCACGTGCGACTGGCTCAAGCGGCCAATCGCGCGAAACACGTCTTGCATTGCAGGCGCCTGGCCGAGCATTTCTGGTGTGGCGGTGGTGGACTCCACCACGGCAGACTCGCGCTGGCTTTCATCCACCGCGCGGCGGATCAGCTCAACGGCCTTGGCCACATCAAACGGTTTGGGCAGATACTCAAACGCGCCGCCTTGAAAAGACGACACGGCGCTATCCAAATCTGAAAACGCAGTCATGATGATGACCGGCAGGCCGGGATGCGTGCGCTTGACTTCTTCCAGCAGCTTGAGACCACTGGTGCCGGGCATGCGGATATCGCTCACCAGCACTTGCGGCTGTTCTTCTTCCAGCGCTTCGAGCGCGTTGCGGGCAGACTCAAAAGAGCGCACCGGCAGGTTTTCACGCGAGAGCGCTTTTTCCAGCACCCAGCGAATCGACTGGTCGTCGTCCACAATCCACACAGGCTTCATAACGCAGCAACCGGTGACAAGCTGTTGGGCGGCTGGCCGGCGCCGCACAGCCTTGCAAAGAAGCCTCTAGACATAGATAACGCAATATCCATGCGGTTTTTGAGGCAAAAATGGCTGGAAAAGCGCATGGATATTGCGTACACCATATTCATTACTAACATTGTCTGCACATCCTATCTAGTCAGCGGCCATGCCAAGAGCGCTTGTGCCGCCCGTCGCGCGCCGCCGCTTGTCAGTTTTGCTCACCGCTTATGGCAAAGGAATCAAAATCCGAAAATCAGTTGCACCGGGCTTGCTGTCACATTCAATCACGCCAAAGTGCTGATCGATAAACGTTTGTGCCAGCGTCAGCCCTAGCCCGCTGCCACCTTCGCGCCCCGATACCAGCGGAAAAAATATCCGGTCGGCAATCTCGGGCAGAATTCCCGGCCCGTTATCAATGACATGCAAGTCCAGTGCCAAGCGGTAGCGTTGCTTGTGCAGCGTGACTTGTCGCACGGCGCGGGTACGCAGCGTAATGCGCGCATCACCGGCCTCGCGGCGGGCCGCCAGGGCCTGCGCAGCGTTTTGCGTGATGTTGAGCACGGCCTGGATCAACTGTTCGCGATCACCGCGAAACTCCGGCAGGCTGATGTCATAGTCGCGCACAATCGCCAGGCCATCGGGAAACTCCGCCAGCACCAGGCTGCGCACGCGTTCCAGCACTTCATGAATGTTCACATCGCCCACCACATGCGGCCGGCGGTGCGGGGCGAGCAAGCGGTCCACCAGCACCTGCAGGCGATCGGCCTCTTTGATGACCACCTGCGTGTATTCCTTCAAGTCTGCAGAAGGCAGCTCACGCTCCAGCAGCTGTGCCGCACCACGGATGCCGCCCAGCGGGTTTTTGATTTCATGCGCCAGGTTGCGGATGAGTTCGCGGTTCATCTGGTTTTGGGCAACCAGTTGCTCTTCACGGTTGAGTTTGAGCTGTTGGTCGATCTCTTGAAACTCAAACACCACGCCGTTATGCGTCGCATCCGTACCGCTGACCTGGCAAGCTACCGAGAGCGGATCGTGCGCGCCACGCTCGAGTACCAGCTCAAGCCGCTTGCGGGAGAATTTTTGCGCCGCCGCTTCTGTGATCAACTCTTTCAGCTGCTCGCCGTTCAGAAACAGGCCCGGCAGCGACTGGCCTGTGAGATTGCGGCGCGAAAGATCAAGCAGCAGCTCCGCCGCCGCGTTGGCATGCAGAATCACACCGTGATCGTCGGTAATCACGACAGCGGATGCAACGAGATCCAGACCGGAATAAGGGGAAGGCATAGCGCGCATTATCGCGTGGTGTGCGCGAGCGCTGAAAAACCCACGAGTGTCATTCCGAGTGCAACGAGGAATCTATGTGCTTTGCTGCTGAAGATCCTCGCTGTGCGAGAGGTAATTTTGAGCTGCGCTCGAGGCACGCGAAGATCCCTCGCTTTGCTCGGGATGACTTTGGGCGGTGCCCAAAGTCACTTGATCAGCGCGATTTCTTTTTTGAGCGCAACGATATCAGCGTCGCAGCGCGCAACGTCTTCCTTCATCTTGGCTACGCGCTCTTGGTATTTGACGAAATTGCGCTCGTTGCCTTGCCGCTCAGGTTCGCCGTTGTTGAATTCTTTTTTCAGCGCAGCGCACTTGGTTTCCTGCTTGGCCAGCTCGTCTTCCAGAATGTCGCGCCGGCCTTCATCGCGCGCTTTTTGCTGCGCCGTGTCCACGCGCGGAAAATTCGGCGGCGTGGGAGTCGCCGCGCTGCCGCCGTTACTGGACCGGGCGGCAGGCAACTTGGGCGCTGGAATCGTGGACACCGACTGAATCTGCATTTTTTCGCAGCTCTTGGCGTTGCCCGGATTGTTGGTGAACATCGTTGTGCCGTTGGCGTCTTTGCAGCGGTACACCGCGCCATCGCCCTGGGCAATCGCAGCCGGAACATAGAGCGCTGCGCCGATTGCTGCGCAGACACACCAAGATTTGATCAACGTTAAACGCGCCATAAACACTAAAAACTCGATTCGTATTGTTGCTTACGATCCTAACAGTCTATTGCACCCTAACGCGCGAGAAAAGCAAAAGACCGACAAAT
>JBOFGW010000154.1:0-9964 GCA_051649325.1 Burkholderiaceae bacterium
AGAAACCAATCGATTGTCGCGCTCTTGCTGGCTTTGGTCGTGCCGATATGTGCAGCGCAAACGACCGCTGACGCCTCCCGCTGGTATGTCACCGGCGCGCTAGGCACCTCACTCATCAGTGACCCGAGCTCGACCTACACGCTGCCCGGCGGTCCTACGGGCAGCGGCAAGTTCAAGCTCGGCAGCGGCCTCATGGCGGGCGGCAGCGTCGGCTGGTACCTGCGCCCAGATTGGCGAATCGAAGCCGACTACAACTACCGCACCAACAAGCTAAGCACCACGTCCGTGCCGGGGCTGGACGCTGCCCAGTCAGATGCTGACTATGCGTCCGTCCTGATCATGGCTAACGTGTTGAAGGACTTCGACGGCTGGAGCACCAGCTGGGCTACCTTCAAGCCCTACGTCGGCGCGGGTCTTGGTATCGCGCAGGAAGTCGATACCGATGTGAACATCGGCGGCGTGCAGCGTGAGTTCTCGGGTAACCGCTCGGCTTGGCAGCTGCTAGCCGGTGTGAACTGGCAGTACCGCAGCCCGTGGTTCGCGGGGGTGAGCGTGCGTTACGTGAACGCAGGAACCGTGCGCCTGAACGGATCGGCCGCAGGCCTGGGCGAGATTCGGGCCGACTACAAGGGGCTAGGCCTCGACGCGCGGCTAGGCTACCGCTTCTAAGCCTGTATGTAGTGGCGGCCGGAGCCCGCAACTTGCGGGAAACACTCCTTCCCGGTGTTTCCCGCAAAACAATCCCGTTTGAAATAACCAATTAGGAGCATTTCGAAGAGGCTTGAAAAGCGCGTTTGCGTACCTCTACGCAATATCCATCAAGGTTTTGAGGCAATACTGGCTGAAAACCCTCATGGATATTGCATACAGCCTTTTCAAACTAGAGCTTTGCCGCGCTGATCAGCACACCATCGCGGTCTTCATACAGCCACTGCCCTGGCTCAATCCGTAGACCTGCAATTTCCACCGGCACATTCACCGCACCCTCGCCTTTTTTCATCGTGGGTTGCGGGCAGGTCGCGATGGCGCGTATGACCAAGTTGCACGCATCAATTTCATCTGCATCGCGCACCGCACCAAACACAATAATGCCGGACCAGCCGTTGTCTGCGCCGAGCTTGGCCAGGTTGCCGCCCACCAGCGCGCGGCGCGTGGAGCCGCCGCCATCCACCAGCAGCACACGCCCTGCACCCGGCTTGCCAAGCTGCTCCCGTACCAGCGCGTTGTCTTCAAACACTTTGAGCGTAACGAGTTGACCGTGGCAGGTTTTCGCTGCGCCTAACTTAAGCGGCAGCACTGGCGACAATACGCGCAGGGTGCCGGCCGCGAGTTTGTCTGCGTGCGCGTCGCACAAATCGGCAGTGAGATAGCTCATTCTGCGGCCACCGGTACGGCCTGCGCGGCGCGTTCGCTCACGCGCCAGGCAAACACAATCGCCAGCAAGAGCGTTACGGCCACAAATACAAATACGCTGCGGATGTAGCCCTGGTCTACCAGCCAGCCGCACACCACCGGCGCGATCATGAAGCCCACGTCCAGCCCCGAATACACCACGCCGTACACGCGCCCCATGGCGCCGCGCGTGGCGGCCTGGCGGATCATCATGTCGCGCGACGGCCCGGCCACGCCCACGCCAAAGCCCATAATGGCAAGCAGCATCAACATGCCCGCGCCCGGCAGCACGCCGCCCGCAATCATCAACGCCGCGAGCGTGGCCACACCCATCGCCGCGGCGATGATGCCGTCGTACCGCTCAAACCGCGCCACCACCCAGCCGCCCAGCACCATGCCCAGCGCGCCCATGAGCGTGTACAGCGTGATCATGGTGGCCGCGGTTTCTTTGTCAAAGCCATATTGGCTGCTGGCCACCGTGGGACCAAAACTTTGAATCGCACCGAGTGCCATAGTGGAAAGTAAAAAGAACATCCAGCACATCCACACCGCTGGGTTACGCATAAAGGCCAGCGCAGATTCTTTGGCGTCGCCTGCGGCGTGCGCCGCATCCGCAGCGGCTTTGCGCGTGATGCGAATGGCAGAATCATCCAGCTGCGCGCGCATGATCCACACAAAGACCAAAATCGCCAAGGCAAACGCACCGGCCACCACGAGCGCCACGCGCCACGTACTCATCGCCGCCACGCCCGCCAGTACAAAAGCAGACGCCGCCCAGCCCAGATTGCCGGTGATGCCGTGCACAGAAAACGCATGCCCGAGCCGCGGTTTGGAGACACGCGCGTTGAGAATAGAAAAGTCCACCGGATGAAACACGCTGTTGCCTGCACCCGCCAGCGCTGCGCACAAATACAGCAGCGCAAACTGCGGCGCCGCAGCGCCCAGCCATGCTGCCGCGACAAAGAGTGATAGGCCGATGTACAGCACACGCTGCGCGCCAAAGCGGTCCACCACAAATCCGGCGAGTGCTTGGCCGATGGCAGACACGGTAAAAAATACCGTCATCAACAGCCCAAGCTGCACGTTGGACACCTTGAAATCCGCCGCGAGGAAAGGAAACAGCGGCGCAGCCAGCAGCAAGTGAAAAAAGTGGCTCGTGCCATGCGCAATGCCCACGGTGGAAATGGTGGACACGTCGTTTTTAAACGTGGTGTCTAAGGGTGAGGCGGCGCTAGTCATGGTGGGGATGCGGCTTGGAGCAACATTGTCTGCGCATTATGGCGCAGAATGCATCACTTTTCGCATCAAATTCAAAGCAATGTACGCAGTATTCATGCGGGTTTTGGGGCACTTTTGCCTGGAAAGGCTTATGAATATTGCGTACAGCACAATCAAACATACTGTCATTCCGAGCAAAGCGAGGAATCTCATCGCACGCAGCAGCAGATTCCTCGCTGCGCTCGGAATGACAGCGTCCAAGAACGCCGCAGCTCGCTGCTGGTTACCGCGCTACCGCCCCCCGCTCACATCCATCACCGTCCCCGTCACATAGCTGGCTGAATCCGACAGCAGCCACACAATCGCCTGCGCAACTTCCTGCGCGGTGCCCGCGCGGCCCATCGGTACTGTGGCGGTGGTCACGTTCTTCACCTGCTCAGTCAAACCGCTGACTTGGTGGATTTCAGTTTCGATAAAGCCCGGCCGCACGGCGTTGATGCGAATGCCTTGCGTGGCCACTTCGCGCGCGAGGCCGAGCGTGAATACGTCAATCGCCGCCTTGGAAGCCGCATAGTCCACATAAATCCCCGCAGAACCATGCTTGGCAGCGGCAGACGACACATTCACAATCGCCCCGCCCTGCCCGCCTGCGCTAGTCGCCATCCGCTTCACTGCCTCACGCGCGCACAGCATGCTGCCGATCACGTTGACCGCAAACATCTCGTGCAGCCGCGCCGCGGTCATCTGCGCCACCGGCATTTGCGGCGCGACGATGCCGGCGTTATTCACCAGTGCATCGATGCGGCCAAACTTCGCGTGTATCTGCTCAAACAGCTGCAAAATCTGCGCCTCGTGCGCTACGTCAGCCTGAAAGATCTCGGCCGTGCCGCCGCCAGCGCGGATTTGCTCGGCAACCGCGCGCGCCGCGTTTGCGTTTGACGCATAGCTGATTGCGACCGCATATCCCTGCTGCGCGCAGAGCAGCGCCGTTGCCGCGCCGATGCCGCGTGAGCCGCCGGTGACCAGAACCACTTTGCCAGGATGTGCCAAGGCGCTTATTCCACGTTAGTTATCAAGCATTTGAAGGGTTGTATTCTTATTTCATGCGCCTTTTGGAGCAAAAATGGCTCAAAACCCTTATAGATATTGCGTAAAGGCCTATTTAATGTGCGCCAAACGGTTCAAAGCAGCGTCCATCAAGCCTGCACCAAACGAGGCGCCAAAGCGCCGCGCAATCCGCTCTGCAAAGTTCTCGCGCGGGGAAAAATCGACGATGTTTTCTTCTTTGATCACGTCGCGTGCGACGGAATCCACGGTGCCAAAATCATCGGCTAAGCCGTTCTTGACACCGGCAATGCCGCTGTAGACGAGGCCGGAAAAGGTGTCCGGCGTGACTTTGAGCCGCTCGCCGCGCCCTTGCTTGACGGCAGTGATGAACTGCTCGTGCACTTCTTTGAGCATGCCTTCGATATGTGTGCGCTCTTTGCCATCCAGCGGTGAGAAGGGATCGAGCAAGCCCTTGTGCTGCCCGGCGGTGAGCAGGCGCCGCTCGACACCGACTTTTTTCATCGCCTCGGTAAAGCCAAATCCATCCATCAGCACGCCGATGGAACCGATGATCGACGATTGATTCACATAAATTTTGTCTGCCGCCGCGGCAACGTAATAACCGCCGGAGGCGCAGATTTCCTCGATAACGACATGCAGCGGCGTATCGGGATTTTCTTCGCGCAGGCGGCGGATTTCGTCGTAGATCATCGCGCTTTGCACCGGTGAGCCGCCGGGGCTGTTGATGCGCAGAATCACGCCTTTGGTGTTCTCATCATCAAAGGCACTTTGCAGCGATTCAATCACGGCTTCAGCGCTGGCGATCGTGCCCACGGCAATCTCGCCCTGCAGATCGATCAGCGCGGTGTGCGGTTCATCCACAGCTTTGCTGCTGGGCCAATCCAGCACCGACAGCAGCAGCGCTACGCCCAGCACCAAAAATGCCAAGCGGAAGAAAATCTTCCAGCGGCGCGCGGCGCGCTGCTCTTTGATGGCGGCCATCATCACATCGGCAAACAGGCACTTGTCCCACGCGTCGCTGCCGGGAGTTTGGGGCAAGGGTGGAACGCTGGGCGGCAAGCCGCCGGAATTAAAGTCAGTCATGGGATTCACTCATGTTCAGGGTGCTGCGGCAAAACATTTTGCACCGGCGGCGCAAGCGGGCGAACCCGGTCCGATGCAATCCAGAATACACCCGCGGCGTTTTCCTCCAGCGGCACACGCAGCAGGCTTGCGCCGCGGCACGGGCCGGCCACGCACACGCCGTCTTGCGGGCGGTAGAGCGCGCCGTGGCTGGCGCAGATAATGTATTCACACTCATCATCAAAAAACTCGCCGGAAGTCCAGTCCATCTCTTGCGGCAAGTGCATACAGCGGTTGATGTAGGCGTAGGCGGTGCCTTCGTAGCGCACGGCAAAGGCGTTTTCTGCACCGCCAGGTGTCATCACATGAAACCGCACGCCGCGGCCACGCTCCCACAGATCGTCTGAGGCGCACAGAAAAATCTTCTGCTCGCTCATGCCAGCAAGTGCTCCGCTAAATGCACCACGGTAGGCACGCAGGCCACCACCGGATAGGTGCGCAGTTGCTGCTCCGGGTGCGCGCCGGTGGATACGGCGGCTGCATGCGTGCCGGCACGCACAGCCATCTCAAGATCGTGGGTGGTGTCGCCCACCATCAGCACGCGCTGCGGCGGCACTTCAAGCTCTTGCATGAGTTCATGCAGCATGTGCGGGTGCGGCTTGCTGGTGGTTTCATCTGCGGTGCGGCTGGCCGCAAAATGGTGCGCGATCGTGGTGTAAGACAGCGCCCGATCCAGCCCGACGCGCGATTTGCCCGTGGCAATGGCCATCTGATAGCCGCGGCCGGCCAGATCTTGCAAGAACGATTCAACACCGGCAAACAGCACCAGGTTTGCATCGCCGGCGAGGTAATGCACTTTATAGCGCTGCACCAGCGCTTGCACCTGCGTTTCGGCTGCGGTGGGTGCAAAGTGCGCCAATGCATCGTGCAAGCCCAGGCCAATCACGTGGCTGGCGGCTTCCAGCGTGGGCACTGGCAGGCCAACATCGGCGCACGAAAGCTGAATGCAGCGCGCAATCGTGCCGGTGGAGTCCATCAGCGTGCCATCCCAATCAAACACAATCAGATCGTAAGGTTTCATCGGGATGCAAACTTCTCCAACTCAGTTTGAAAATCTTTGGGCAGTGGCGCAACAAACTTGATGCGCTGCTGCGTGACCGGGTGCGTCATTTCCAGCATATGCGAATGCAGCAGCATGCGCTTGATGCGCGCGGCCTTGTTGGCGGCGAAGTTGCCGTACTTTTCATCGCCGATGATGGGCAGGCCCAGCGCACTTGCGTGCACGCGAATTTGATGCGTGCGGCCGGTCATGATGCGGGCTGAAAGCAGCGCGGCGCCCGCCAGCCGCTGCTTCACTGCAAACCGCGTCCAGGCAAATTGGCCGTCTTCATCCACGAGCACCTTTTTCTGGCCTTCGCCGGCGTCGGCCTTAGCAAGCGCGAGTTTGACCTCTTTGCGCTCAAAGTCAGGGGTGCCCAGCACGCCGGCCAGATACTCTTTTTTCCAATCACTTTGCCGCAGACCGGTTTGCACCGCAGTCAACGCAGAACGTTTTTTGGCGAGAACCAAAATGCCGCTGGTTTCTCGGTCCAGCCGGTGCGCTAGCTCCAAAAACCGAGCTTGCGGCCTTGCGGCACGCAACTGTTCAATCAGGCCGTGCGCCACGCCGCTGCCGGCGTGGACTGCGACGCCCACAGGTTTATCCACGACCAGTAAGTACTCGTCCTCAAACAGCACCGGGAATTCCACGGCCCTCACTGCTGGTTTAGCCGCCGCAGCCGGCAATCGCACCGGTGGCACGCGCACGGTTTGGCCGAGCGTGAGGCGGGTATCCGCCTGTGCGCGCTTGCCGTCCACACGTACCTGGCCATCGCGGATCACGCGGTAGAGATGCGTTTTCGGCACTCCTTTGAGCAGTTTGGTAAGCCAGTTGTCCAGCCGCTGCCCCTCGCCGGAATCATCCACCGTGACATGTGCAACGGCCGCGCCCGGTGCGGAAGCCGCCAAAGTTGCTGTGTTCTTATCAATCTTCACGCTATACTTCTTCTCGGCGAAAGTCCGTTGGTATTCCGGCAACGCGGTGTTTGGGCAAATCCTGAAACATTGGCGAGTGCGGGTTCAACGTTGATCGCCAGAGCGAATTTTATTGCTACACCAACCGGGAATGTTTTTTGGGCGCATGTGCGACTCACCGTTGGTAGGCAGCTCAAGGGATATCACCGCCGGCCGGCATACTTTCAACAGAGTACGGCCCGCAAAGTGATCAAACAGAATTCATGACCGGTATTTCTTTCTGATCGTGTTGGTTTCACATTTCACCATTCTCAGCCCTGCCCTTGCGCGCCTCACAAGCGTGCGCGATGGTGCGTGCCTGGCAGTGCGTGCGGAACCGCCACCCAGCTCCCGGCCCTGTTCCTCCCAGTGCTAGCTTACGTCGGCTGACCAAGCACCGCTTCGCCCACCGAACTTCCTGCTTATAGGCATTTTGCCGCGCGCTTTGACTGCCGCGGCGCAGGAGTGACGCATGAAGCGCATGTTGTTCAACGCAACCCACGCAGAAGAACTGCGGGTTGCGATCGTCGATGGTCAAAAACTTTCTGACATCGATATCGAAACCGCCGGCAAAGAAAGCCGCCAGTCCAATATCTACAAGGGTGTCAGCACCCGCATCGAACCCAGTCTTGAAGCCTGCTTCGTCAACTACGGCGAAGAACGGCACGGTTTTCTGCCTTTTAAAGAAGTTGCTCGCACCTACTTCAAAGAAGGCGTGGACGTTCGCAACGCCAGCATCAAAGAGGCGCTGCGCGAAGGCCAGGAACTGCTGGTGCAGATGGAAAAAGAAGAGCGCGGCAACAAAGGCGCGGCGCTGACCACTTTCATTTCACTGGCCGGCCGCTATCTGGTGCTGATGCCCAACAACCCCAAGGGTGGTGGCGTGTCGCGCCGCATTGAGGGTGAAAACCGCGAAGAACTGCGCGATCTGATCGACCAGTTGCAAGTGCCCCAAGGTGGCAGCGTGATTGCCCGCACCGCCGCGATTGACCGCAGCCTGGAAGAGCTGCAGTGGGACTTGAACTACATGCTGCAGCTGTGGAAAGCGATTGATGAGGCTTCCAAAGCGCAGCCCGGTGCTTATTTGATCTACCAGGAATCGAGCCTGGTGATCCGTGCGATCCGCGACTATTTCACGCCTGACATTGGCGAGATATTGATCGACACCGACGACATCTGCGATCAGGCCAAGCAGTTCATGAGCCATGTGATGCCGGACATGGTGAACCGCGTAAAGCGTTATCGCGACGATATTCCGCTTTTTTCGCGCTTTCAGATCGAACATCAGATTGAAACCGCGTATTCGCGTACAGTGCCCTTGCCCTCCGGCGGCTCAATCGTGATCGACCATACCGAAGCGTTGGTGGCCGTGGACGTGAACTCCGCGCGCGCCACCAAGGGCAGCGATATCGAGCAAACCGCGACGCGCACGAACATCGAAGCTGCGGAAGAAGTTGCACGCCAGCTGCGCTTGCGCGATTTGGGCGGCCTGATCGTGATCGACTTCATCGACATGGAAGAAGGCAAGAACCAGAAAGCGGTTGAGCAAACGCTACGCGATTCGCTGCATTCTGACCGTGCCCGCGTGCAAATGGGCAAGATCAGCCGTTTTGGTTTGATGGAGCTTTCGCGCCAGCGGCTGCGCCCTGCCCTGAACGAAGGCAGCCACACCACCTGCCCGCGTTGCAATGGCACCGGTGTGATTCGCGATACTGAATCTTCTGCGCTGCATATCCTGCGCATCATTCAAGAAGAAGCGATGAAGGACAACACCGCGGCTGTGTATGCACAGGTGCCGGTGGATGTGGCTACGTTCCTGCTCAACGAGAAGCGCGTGGATATCGCCAAACTCGAAGCGCGCATGAAAGTTAACGTGCTGTTGGTGCCCAACAAGCACATCGAAACGCCGCATTACACGCTGGAGCGTTTGCGCCACGACGATCCGCGCCTGGAAGACATGGGCGCCAGCTACACACTGCCCGATGCACCGGTGCAGGAAGACGTTCTGTTCGGTCAGAAAGACAAAGACGAAAAGCCGCGCCAGATTGCCATGGTCAAGGGCATCACGCCAGATCAACCCGCGCCGATTCGGCCGCCTGTCGCTGAACCGGTGGCTGCACCTGTTTCCGCTGCACCGTCGCAACGCACCTACACTCCTGCGGCTGAAAAGCCCGGGTTCTTCTCCCGTTTGTTTGGTTTCTTCCGTAGTGAAGAAAAACCGGCTCAGGCACCCGCCGCAACGGTCGCAAGTCAAAGCGCGACGGCTGCAAGCACTACAGCTGAACGGCCTGCACGCGAAGGCCGCGATGGCAACCGGGGCCGGCGCGGTGGCCGCGACAGAGGTGATCGCAATCAAGATCAGCGCGGCAATCGGCGTGATGGTGAGCGCAAGTCTGAGCCGCGTAGTGACCGTAAAGATCAGCGTGCGGCAGGTGACGTAACCCGCACCGCTATGGCGACGCAGCCAGAAGGCGTGTCAGCACTGGAAACGACCGATCGGCCCAACGAACAGCGGCAAGGCCGTCAACGCGGCGGCCGACCAGAGCGTGGGGATCGAAACACGCAGCGCGCCCCTCTCGCAGGTACTACTCCAGAAGAATTGGCAGCACTCGCCCCCGTGATGAACGGCGCTTCTGCGCAAGAGCAACTGCCTGAACGGCCAGATGCTGAATCACAAGAATCTTCTACCGACCCAGCGCGCAAGAGCCGCCGGCGTCGTGGCCGCCGTCGTGGCGACAAGCGCGAAGAAAGCGCAGGCGTTGATACGCAAGCGCCACAATCTGCTGCGCCTGAGACCTCCGCGACGCTGCAACCGATGTATGCCGCTACTCAAGAATTGCCCACGCAAGCCGCAACGCCTTATGTAGCGGCAGCATTCGCAGATACTATCCCGGTTCGCATTGAAACACCGGTATTTACTGCGCCTGCTCCGGCTGCGCCAGTGCTGGCACCGCAGCCAACGCAGATTGCGCCGCCACCTCCAGCGCCTGCCTATCGCGCTCCGCAAGTACGGATCGACATCAAGCCGGTACCGCTCGATACCTCAAAACTTGAGATCGTCGTACAAGGCGCGGGGTTAAGCTGGGTACATACGGATCAAGAGCGTCATGCGAAGGTGCAAGCCTCCATCCAGGCAGTGCCGCGCGCTCCACGGATGCCGCGCGAACGCAAG
>JBOFGW010000155.1:0-2447 GCA_051649325.1 Burkholderiaceae bacterium
ATTTTTGCCTGGGAAAGCGCATGGATATTGCGTGGTCTATCCCAAGCTGTCATTCCGAGCGCAGCGAGGAATCTTTCGCCGCGCTGCAAGAGATTCCTCGCTGCACTCGGAATGACAGTATTTTTCTATGCTTTACGCAATATCCATGCGCTTCTCCAGGTAAAAATGCCTCAAAAGCCTCATGGATACTGCGTAGTCGTATTTGAAAACTATCTTAAGCCGCAGCCAAACGCAGCATTTCTTTAGCGTGTTTGCGCGTGG
The DNA here is from genome assembly GCA_051649325.1 of Burkholderiaceae bacterium. GTDB lineage: Bacteria > Pseudomonadota > Gammaproteobacteria > Burkholderiales > Burkholderiaceae_C > JBJOQV01. The sequence continues at coordinate 262 of JBOFGW010000155.1, forward strand.
TGTCGGTGATGGATTGGCCGCCGAGCATGCGGGCGATTTCTTCTGCGCGCTCTTTGTCGGGCAGAGGCTTGATCGCGGTGCTGGTCTTGCCGGACTGCGTAGTTTTTTCAACCCGCAGTTGATGATGCGCGCAGCTGGCCACTTGCGGCAGATGCGTGACTGCAAGCACTTGGCAGCGCTTGCCCAGTTCGCGCATCAAGCGGCCCACAGTTTCTGCCACCGCGCCGCCCACGCCGGAATCCACTTCATCAAAGATAAGCGTGGGTGTGGATGAAGCCGTGCTCGCAATCACGCTGATCGCCAGTGAGATGCGTGACAGCTCGCCGCCAGAGGCAGTTTTTGCCAAAGGCCGCGGCTCCACACCCGCGTGCGCGGCGACCAAAAACTCCACCACGTCGCTGCCGCTGGCGCTCGGTTCGCCGGGCTGCACGCTCACATCCAACTTGCCGCCGGCCATTGCCAGCGTTTGCATGGCCTGCGTGACGGCTTTGCCGAGTTTTTTTGCGCTGTCCTTGCGGGCTTTGGTGAGCGCAGCTGCGGCGGCGTCATAGGCTTGCCGCGCTTGTTCTACGCGTTTTTCAAGCGCATCCACGTCTGAAGCTTGGTCGAGCGACTTCAGTTGCTGCGCCGTATCGTGCCAAATAATTGCCAGATTTTCCGGCGGCACGCGCAGCTTGCGCGCGGTGGCGTGCAGAGCTGAAAGGCGGCTTTCCACCTCAGCCAAACGCTGCGGGTCAAGATCCGCGCGCTCCACATAGCTGGCCAGCATGTGCGCAGCCTCATGCGCTTGAATGCGCGCGTCGTTCAGCGCCTGCACCACATCTTTCAGGCGCGGATCAACCGCCAATTGCGCGGCCAGTGAGTCGTGCAACTGATCAAGCTCGGAGGTGAGCGCGTTGTCCCGCTCACTGAGCGCGGTCACCGCCTCGCCCGCCGCTGCCATGAGCGCGGCGCTGTGGGCCAACCGCTTGTGTTCTGCTTCCACGGTCTGCCACTCACCGTCTTTGGGCGCCAGACGATCTAGTTCGTCTAATTGCCAGGCGAGTTTTTCACGCTCAAGCTGCAGCGCTTTCGCGCCGCTTTGCGCGGTGGCCAGCAGTTGCTGCGCCTCACGCAGCGCGCGAAATGGCGTCGCAACGGCTTGCACATCATGGCCGCCAAAATCATCCAGCAGACTGCGCTGCGCGGCGGGCTTGAGCAGCACTTGATGCGCGTGCTGGCCATGGATGTCGACCAGAAAATCGCCAATCTCGCGCAGCTGCGCTACCGGCGCCGGCACACCGTTGATGAAGGCCTTGCTTTTGCCTTGCGCATCGATCACGCGGCGCAGAATCAGGGCGTCGTCTGCGTCAATCTCATGCTGCGCGAGCCAGTCGCGCGCGGCTGCGGGCACGGCGAATGTGGCGGTGATCTGCGTTTTGGCTGCGCCCTGGCGTACCACGCCGGCATCGCCACGGCCGCCGAGCGCAAGCGCAATGGCGTCGACCAAAATCGATTTGCCCGCGCCAGTCTCACCGGTGAGCGCGGTGAATCCTGTAGACAGATCAAGCGTGGCTTCGGTGACTAGAACGAAATCGGTGAGTTGGAGCGATTGAAGCATGGGGATTACGCAGGAATGAGGTTCCAGTTCAGCTTTTGCCGCAGCGTGGCAAAGTAGTCGTAGCCGGGCGGATGCAAGAGCGTGAAGTGGTGCGGCCCCTTGGCCACGCGCACAATGTCGCCCACCTGCAGCTCAGAAAAACTCTGCATGTCGCAGTGAACCGCCATCTCGCGCCCGCCGGCCAGTTCGATGTCAATCACGCAATCGTCTGGCAACGCAATCGGCCGGTTGCTCAGGGTTTGGGGGGCGACTGGCACGAGCGTGAGCCCGGCCAGCGAAGGGTGCAGAATCGGCCCGTTGGCAGAGAGCGCGTAGGCGGTGGAGCCGGTGGGTGTGGCGACAATCAAGCCATCGGCGCGCTGGCGGTACATCAGCTCGCCATCTACTTTGACGACCAGCTCAATCATGCCGCCGGACGCGCCGCGGCTCACCACCACATCATTGAGCGCCGGCGCGTTAAACACCTCGCGCCCGCCACGCATGACGCGGGCGCGCAGCTTGGCGCGGTGCTCAATCTCGCACTTGCCGGCCAAGAGCGCTTCGAGCGCGTCTGGCCAATGGCTGAGCGCAACGTCGGTCATAAAAC
>JBOFGW010000156.1:0-3474 GCA_051649325.1 Burkholderiaceae bacterium
AAGTGCCTAAGCAAACTGCGATTGTAGAAACCACTTCTGTATTAACCCGCGCCACTGTACCCATGCGTAAAGACAGTACATGGACAATAGAACTCGCGCCTTTATCGCGTATGGAGTCTTGGAAAGTCGAGCCTCTGAAGGAGGGTGACAAAGTTTCCGTGGTGGGTTACACCTTCAAGGACGAGAAAGGCAATGCTACGTTACGTGCAGAATTCTTGATTCGTGGTACGAGCATTACGCCACTGCGTTCGTCACCGGGTTAAAAAGTATATAGCGCAGTATTCATGCGGGTTTTCGGGCATTTTTGCCCGAAAACCCGCACGAATACTGCGCTAATCAATATCACCGCTGCTGTAAAGCACTTTTCACGCTATACAAGGCATAAATACATAGCTTTGACGCGCAACAAAACACGCAAAATAAATTTCCCCGCAAATGCCGCCATGACCTCGTATCCTGAACCATGGGTTCAGGGCGGGATGGCGCATGCTGCTTTGGGTTCATCAACACTTACGTGGCAATTCACGTAAAGAGACGATCACGCCCGCAGCCTTTTTGCCAACCCTAGCGCAATGCGCATTGGTTCAAGGAATATGAAGGCCTTGTCGCGAACACCGCAGGGAAACGTATTCATTGGGCTACTGCGCGGGTTGATTTTGAACTTCCAGTGCTCACCGTATTTTCATACGGCTGCGCGCTTCAGTTCAAACTCAATCCCGCTCGCTACGCCCACTGAATACGTTTCACAGCGATTCTGGCTACTGCGCGGGTTGATTTTGAATCTCCGGTGCTCAGCGTATTCGTATACGCCTGAGCTCCTCAATTCAAACTCAATCCCGCTCGCTACGCCAGCTCAATATCTTTCACAGCGATTCAAAAAAACTTAAAACAACTTTTCTTGCGGTGACAGCGCTTCATCTACCAGCGTGTTCACCCGGTCGATCTTACGCTTAAGTTCGCCGATGTCCATGTCGCCCATCGCTTTGGAGCCGAGCAGCTCGACGGCGAGATTCAATGCAACCATGACGGCGATGCGGTCTGCGCTTTTGACTTTGCCTGCCGCTTGCACGGCGGCCATGCGTTCGTCCACCATTTTTACCGCATCGAGCAAATTGGCTTTTTCTTCTGCGGTGCAGGCGAGTTGGTAGTCCCGCCCCATGATTTGCGCGGTGAAGCGCTCGGTGACTGCGCCGGTCATTGCTGCTATTGCTCCTGCGCGATTCGCGCGATCAACGCGTCCACATGCGCGGTTGCCTCGCTAATGCGCGTGCGCAGCGCAAGGTTGTCGTGCCGCAAGGTTTGGTTTTCTTCGCGCAGTTCTTTGACTGCCTGCGCGAGCCGGCCCACCTTGTCCACCATTGAGTCGAGTTCTGTCTGCATCAACGCAGTTTATGCGCGCAGCACTTTCACGCCAAGTGACGCAGCAGATTCGTAGGCGTTAAACTACACCTGCTTTCGGTGCTGCCTGCACATCCATTGCAGGCAGTTAAACGGGAACCATGAAGCGTTGCCAAAACGCCAACATGGGCTGCCCCCGCAACGGTAAGCAGACGCGGCGCAATAGGTGGATTGTGCGCTGTGCTCGCACCAATACAGCCACTGTGCTTTTTTTTAAAGCGCGGGAAGGCGGTGCGAGAGTCTGCAAGCCCGGATACCGGCCGTGAAGCAATAGGCGAGGGCGCTGCGGTGGGTGGCGTGAAAGCGGTTTGATTCATGGCGCAACTTCTGCGCGTCCTCTTTACGCAACTGACTCCACGGTGGGTGGAAGAGGGCTTTCATGTTCAAACTACGTTGTGGCGCGCGAGTGCCAATCTTGCTGGCCAGCATTTTTGCTGCGTTTTCAGCGCAATCACAAACTTCTCTTGATCCGGTGGTCGTCACGGCTTCGCGCGGCGAGCAAAAACTCGCAGACGCATTGCCGGCCACGACTGTCATCACAGAAGAACAAATCCGCGCCAGCGGCGCGCTTGATCTTGCGGGTTTGCTCGCGCGCGAGGCAGGCGTGCAGATTACCCAACTGGGCGGCATTGGCACGCTGACCTCTGCATCGCTGCGTGGCGGCGAATCGCGCATGACCTTGGTGCTAATCGACGGCGTGCCGATCAACACGCTTAATTTTTCACAAGCCACGCTCCAGCAAATTCTGCCGGTGGGCATTGAGCGGATCGAAATCGTGCGCGGCAATGTTTCTGCGCTCTACGGCGCGCAGGCTGTAGGCGGTGTGGTGCAGATTTTCACCAAAGCCGGGCGCGAAGGGTTTGCCGCCAATGTGTCCGCGCTTGCCGGTAGCCGCGGCACGCGCGAGGCGGCCGCGCAGCTTTCCGGCGGCGCCAATGGCGTTACTTACGCGGCGAATTTGGGCAGCACCAAAACAAATGGCTTTTCTGCGCTTGATCCCGCCAAATTACCGAATGCCAACCCAGATAAAGACGGTTTTGACAGTGTGACTGCTGGCGCATCGTTGGGTTTCGCTTTCAATCCTGAACATAGCCTGAAACTGACACACCGTCACAGCCGCGGCGATGTGCAGTACGACAGCGAGTTTGGCCCGCCCACGCAGGCGGACGAATCGCGCCAGTCGCTCACCACCACCACGCTCGCAAGCCGCAACCGGTTTGGGCCGTGGCAATCGCAGCTGCAGCTTTCGCGCGTGCGCGACGCGCTGGATGCGCGCATCACGGCATTTCCGTTTTTTGCGATCAGCTCGGCCACGCAACTGGGTTGGCAGAACGATGTTGATGTTGCACAGGGGCAAGTCGCATCAATCAATGCAGAGCGCACGCGCCAGCGCATCAGCAGCGACACGGTGTATGACCGCGATCTGCGTACCGTTAGTTCGTTGGCGCTGGGCTACCGCGGCGACATCGGCCCGCACGGTTGGCAGGTGAATCTGCGGCGTGACCGCTACTCAGATTTTGGCAGCGCCAACACGTACTACGCAGGCTACGGCATCAAGTTTGCGCAGGATTGGCGCGTGAGCGCGGCGGCTTCCAGCGCGTTTAACGCGCCTACGTTCAATGATTTGTTCTTTCCCGGCTTTTCCAATCCCGCTCTCAAGCCGGAATCTACCCGCTCCAAAGAACTCGCGCTGCAATGGGCCAAGGCCGGGCAGCGCGTGCGGCTGGCTGCGTTTGAAAACCGGTACGAGGACTTGATTGGCTTTGACGAAAACTTCAACATCGTCAACATCAACCGCGCCAAAAATCGCGGCGTGGAATTGATTGCAGAAACCAAGCTTGCCGGGCTTGATCTGCGTGCCAGCGCAACATCGCAAAAACCGCGCAATGCCATCACCGGTACGCCGCTGCTGCGCCGCGCAGAGCAGTTCGGTGCGCTTACAGTGGGCTATGCCGGTGGCGCGTGGACGGCATCTTCCACCCTGCGGCTGACCGGCTCACGGCCGGATCGCGGCAATCGCACGCTCGCAGGTTACGCTGCGCTGGATGCGGCACTTTCCTACGCGGTCACGCCCAA
>JBOFGW010000157.1:0-1860 GCA_051649325.1 Burkholderiaceae bacterium
AACACACCGGGGCAGATGGCGATCCAGACCGCGCTGGGCGGCTACCAGAGCATCAAAGACCTGGTGGGCGAGGGCGGTCGTCTGCGCCGCCAGAGGGACTTGGCCTATCAACTGCTGACGGAGATTCCCGGCGTGTCTGTGGTCAAGCCCAAGGCGGCGCTGTACATGTTCCCCAAGCTCGACCCCAAGCTCTACCCGATCGAAGACGACATGCAGTTTGCCTATGAACTGCTGGCCGAACAGAAGGTGCTGATCGTGCAAGGCACGGGCTTTAACTACATCGATCAGCAGCATTTCCGCATTGTGTTCTTGCCCAACGTGGATGACCTGACCGACGCGATTGGCCGTATCGCCAAGTTCTTGGAAGGCTATCGAAAGCGCCACCAGCGCACCGTTCAAGTAGTAGATACGCAATATTTACGCGCTTCTTGAGGCAAAAATACCTGAAAAGGCTTATGGAATAAGCGTAGTTTGTTTTTAAATTGAGTCAATGAATCCAATTCGAGTAGGTTTAATCGGCACCGGCGTCGTCGGCAGCGGCGTGCTCAGCGTGCTTAAACGCAACGCCAATGAAATCGCCCGCCGCGCCGGGCGCGAGATTGTGGTCACGCGCGTGGGTGCGCGTAACGCAGCCAAGGCTGCTGAGATTGTGAGCCGCATCGCCGGCGAAGGTATTCAGGTCTCCGACCCGTTGTCGGTCGTGACCGCGAACGACGTGGATGTGGTGGTGGAAGTGATTGGCGGCACCTCCACCGCGCGTGAGGTGATTCTGGCTGCGCTTGCCGCCGGCAAACCGGTCGTCACCGCCAACAAAGCGCTGCTGGCGCTGCACGGCAATGAAATCTTTGCGGCTGCGCGTGCCAAAGGCGTGGCCATCACGTTTGAAGCGGCGGTGGCCGGCGGGATTCCCATCATCAAGGCACTGCGCGAAGGCCTCGCGGCCAACCGCATCCAGTGGGTGGCCGGCATCATCAACGGCACCACCAATTTTATTTTGAGCGAGATGCGCAGCAAAAAGCTGCCGTATGCAACGGTGCTGGCGCAAGCGCAGCAACTGGGCTATGCGGAGGCCGATCCCACGTTTGATGTGGAAGGCATCGACGCCGCGCACAAACTCACCATTCTCGCCGCAATCGCCTTTGGCATCCCGGTGCAGTTTGATAAAGCGCATGTGGAAGGCATTAGCAAGCTGCAAGCGCAAGACATTGCTTATGCAGAAGAGCTGGGCTATCGCATCAAACTGCTCGGCATTACACGCCGCCACGCTGCAGGGATTGAGCTGCGCGTACATCCCACGCTGGTGCCCACCAAGCGCCTGATTGCCAACGTTGAAGGCGCGATGAACGCCGTGCTGGTCAAGGGTGATGCGGTCGGCGCCACGCTGTATTACGGCGCTGGCGCAGGCAGCGAGCCCACCGCCTCTGCCGTGGTGGCAGACCTGGTGGACGTGACGCGCCTGATCACCGCCGACCCCAAGCACCGCGTGCCGGCGCTGGCGTTTCAGCATGAGTCGCTGTCTGACATTCCGATCCTGCCGATGGGCGAGGTCGAGACGGCCTACTACCTACGCCTGCGTGTCGCCGATGAGGCCGGTGTGCTTGCTGACATCACGCGGATTCTGGCTGATGCGAACATCTCCATTGATGCGGTGCTGCAAAAAGAAGCAAGCGAAGGCGAGGGCGAGACTGACCTGATTATCCTCACGCATACCGTGAAAGAAAAGCAGATCAACACAGCCATTTCGCGCATGGAAATGCTGCGCGCGTTGACGGGCAAAGTAGTCAGAATCAGGCAGGAAGATTTGAGTTAAGGAGCTTTCAGTCCCCTCTCCCCTTGCGGGAGAGGGCAGGGTGAGGGGTG
>JBOFGW010000158.1:0-2056 GCA_051649325.1 Burkholderiaceae bacterium
TGCACGCAGACACGCTTCAAGCGATATTCAAACAGCATTTAATAGCACTCTACGCAATATCCATGCGGGTTTTGAGGCAAAAATGCCTGAAAAACCGCATGGATATTGCGTACACCGCTTGCGTTTTCTTGCTGTGGGCCGCACCGGGCTTTGCGCAAGTCAAAGACGGTATCGGCCAGACCGTCGCACTCAAAGGCGTAGCCCAGCGCATCGTGACGCTTTCTCCACACGCGACTGAACTGGTGTTCGCCGCCGGCGCGGGCAGCAAGCTCGTGGGTGTTTCTGAGTACTCGGATTATCCAGCGGCGGCCAAAACGCTACCTAAAGTTGCAGCAGCCGGCACGGTGGATATTGAACGCGTGCTCGCCATGAAGCCGGATTTGGTGGTGAGCTGGGCCAGCGGCGTTTCACCCGCGGCGCGCGCGCAGCTGCGTAAGCTGGGCATTGCGCTGTTTGAAAGCGAACCACGCACGCTGCGCGCGATCGCAGATGAAATCACCGCGCTGGCCACGCTTGCGGGCACACTGCCCGCCGCGCAGTCTGGCATCGACGCACTGCGCGCTGAAATTACGCGCATGCAGCAGCAAACCGCAGCCAAAGCGCGCGGCGCGGCGCCGGTACGCGTGTTTCATCAAATCTGGGAGCGGCCGCTGATGACGGTGAACGGCCAGCACATCATGAGCGATGCCGTCACGCTCTGCGGTGGCGTGAACATCTTTGCGCAAGTGGCCGCGCTCACGCCCACAGTCACGCTCGAAAGTGTGATCCAGCGCGACCCGCAACTGATCAGCGCCGGCGCATCAGCCGCTGAAACAAAAAGCAGCGACCCGCTTGCGCAGTGGCGCGGTCTGCCCGGTTTATCCGCTGCAAAGAACCAGGCGTTTTTGATTTTGGATGCAGATAAATTCTCACGCGCTACACCGCGCATGATGGAAGAAGTGGCACGCTTGTGCGCCGCGATTGATCAGGCGCGGACTGCGCGCTAAGCAGCAACAATCGCCGCAGCGATTTTCTCGGCAATCATCAAGGTCGGCGCATTGGTGTTGCCTGAAGTGATGGTGGGCATCACACTCGCATCCGCCACACGTAGGCCCGCGAGGCCATGCACCCTGCCCTGCGCATCCACCACCGCGGTTTGATCGCTTGCTGGCCCCATCTTGCACGTGCCTACCGGATGAAAAATTGTGGTGCCAATGTTGCCTGCGGCCTGTGCCAAGGCTTCATCGTCTGCAATTTCTGCGCCGGGTTTGAACTCTTGCGGCGCATATTTGGCCAGCGCCGCTTGCTTGATGATATTGCGGGTGAACTTGACCGAATCAGCGGCCACTTGCCGGTCTTCTACCGCTGACAAATAGTTCGGCGCAATCACGGGATGTGCTTCCGGCGCAGCGCTGTTGATATGAATCGAGCCGCGCGACACCGGCCGTAGATTGCATACGCTCGCCGTAAACGCGTCAAAATCATGCAGGGGCTGGCCAAAAGCTTCCAGCGTGAGCGGCTGCACGTGATATTGCAGGTTAGGCCGCGCATGCGCAGCGCTGCTGCGCGCAAACGCGCCAAGCTGGCTGGGCGCCATGCTCATCGGGCCGCTGCGGGTCAGCGCGTATTGCATGCCGATGCGCAGCTTGCCCAGCCAACTGGCGGCCAGGGTGTTGAGTGTCGGCACACCTTGCACCTTGAACGCCATGCGGATCTGCAGATGATCCTGCAGGTTTTCGCCGACGCCGGGTAGCGCGTGCTGCACGGCGATCCCGAGCGATTGCAACAAAGCGGGCCGGCCGACGCCGCTGACTTCGAGTAATTGGGGCGAGCCGACCGCGCCGGCCGCGAGAATCACCTCGCGCCGCGCATGCAGCGTGTGCGGTGTGCCGTCTTCGCTGCGCGCCTGAAGGCCTACGCAGCGCGTGCCTTCGAACAGCAGCCGCGTGACTGAGGTGTCGATCATCAGCTTGAGGTTGGGCCGCGCCATGATGGGCCGTAAAAACGCCTTGCTCGCGTTCCAGCGCCAACCGGCTTTTTGGTTCACTTCAAAGTAGCCCACCCCGAAGTTGTCGCC
>JBOFGW010000159.1:0-1652 GCA_051649325.1 Burkholderiaceae bacterium
CGGCGTTGCGGGCAATCAGGTGCTGGGCAAAGTTGAAGGGTGCGCCGGGGGCGGGTGGGGGCGGGGCAACTGCGGCAGCTGCTGTGACCAAGGGCGTGTCTCCTGTGCTCTCTTGCGCCTTGCGCAGCGTCAAACCGACTGCGTTTGCAGTGATTTTCCGGTTGCGGCGGGGTGCGAGATGAATTATTGTGCCTGCTAACGATAAAACCGAAGAAAACTCATGTCAAGCACTATATTGCATGCAAGCGGATCGGCGGCAAATGAGGCGGTTGCCACCGAAGCTGAAGAGCGCAGCCCGTTCTTAAGCGCGCTAGGCGAGCGTGTACGCAACCTGCGCGCGCGCCGGGGCATGACGCGCAAGGCGCTTTCTGTCGCGGCAGACGTGTCTGAGCGGCACTTGGCCAATTTGGAATATGGCGTGGGCAACGCATCTATTTTGGTGCTGCATCAGGTGGCCGATGCGCTGCAGTGTTCGCTGGCGGAACTGATTGGCGATGTGACCACATCGTCGCCCGAATGGTTGATGATCCGTGAGCTGCTGGAGCGGCAAGACGAAGCCACACTGCACCGCGTGCGCGTGGCGGTGGGCGAGCTGCTGGGTACCGGCGGTGCCAACAAAACCCGCAGCCCGCGCGTGGCGTTGATTGGCCTGCGCGGCGCGGGCAAATCCACACTGGGGCAAATGCTGGCGGAAGATTTGGGCTTTCCGTTTGTGGAGCTGAGCCGCGAAATTGAAAAATTTGCCGGCTGTGGCATTGCGGAGATTCAAGCGCTGTACGGCATTAACGCGTACCGGCGCTACGAGCGGCGCGCGCTCGAAGAAGCGATTCAAATCTATCCCGAAGCGGTGATCGCCACGCCGGGCGGTTTGGTGTCAGACCCGGCCACGTTCAATCTGCTGCTCGCACACTGCACCACCGTGTGGCTGCAGGCGGACGCGCAAGACCACATGAACCGCGTGATCGCGCAGGGCGACATGCGGCCGATGGCAGCGAGCAAAGAAGCGATGGAAGATCTCAAAGGCATTCTGGCCGGGCGTGCGGCGTTCTATTCAAAAGCGGAGTTCAGTTTGAATACGAGTGCGCAGCCGCTTGCGCCGACGTTTGCGGCGCTGCGGAGGTTGGTGCGGCAGGCGCTGCAGATTGCGCAGTAGTGCCCTGATCGGGCGAGATTTCTAATCACCCGTTCGGGCTGAGCCCTTCGACAAGCTCGAGCCAAGCCTGTCGAAGCTCGTTTGCGAGTACTGAAAAAATCCGTTCGCGTTGAGCCTGTCGAAACGCTTTTGATGATCCCGGCAAGCTGGATTGACTTACAAATGGGCTTCGACAAGCTCAGCCCGAACGGGAGGTGGTGGCGCGCGAAGAATGTTTGAGTCCCTCTCGCGCGCGCAGGAGGGGTTAGGGTGAGGGCGGTTTGAAACCAATTGACGCACTCGGGTTCATGCATTATGCTGCGTAAGTCAATTAGAAAGTGCATTATTTTGCATTTAAGAGGCAATCCGTGAGCGCCAATCCCCGCGTCGATTATCAAACCGATCCATCGCAATACAAACATTGGAAGCTGAAGTTTGACGGCCCAGTAGCCACGCTCGCGGCGGACTTTGATGAAAACGCCGGCTTGCGGCCCGGCTACAAGCTCAAGCTCAACAGTTA
>JBOFGW010000160.1:0-4150 GCA_051649325.1 Burkholderiaceae bacterium
TCCGCTTGCAATGCTGCGTCAGCTGCTATACGTGCAGCCGATTCTGATGCCAATGCAGATCCGCTCGCTTTTCCTGCCGTTGCTGTTTGCAGTGCGGCAATGTCCGCAGAATGCTGCTTAGCAGTCTCGGCGGGCTGAAAAACAAACACACGACAAGGCCCGGTAAACTCTACAGCTAGATCATTGTTACTGGACCGGACCACGGCGTCTCGTGTCAAGGTTGAGCCCGCGAACGTAACGAGCGAAAACTCGAACAGATCTGGGCGGTCGAATTGTTCAATTTTCACCGGAATTTGACTTATGCCATTTGCATATTCTCGTGAAAATCTGACAAAGCCAGGCAACGCTCCAGTTAGCGTAAAAACACCAGACGTGTAAGTGCATCGCTCGGAAACTAACGATTCAATGTTCATCGGTCGAAATACACCCTTCCGTCGCTGTGCGCAATGAGATCGACTGTTACCGCCTGCGCGGTCGCGGTCTTGACAATGCGGTACTGTCCAGCCTGCCCTATGACGCCGTCTTGCTCATCTGCGCTAGTGATTACGTCCTCATTGACCCACACATTGCCGCGCCTCCGCTGCAACGTTACGGACTCGCCAGCGCCAAGAGTGCCGATGATGATCAAAGTTACATTGGGAGAAACAGAAAACGCCTTGTTGTCTGCTCCGGTGACGGCCCCGGTTTGAGCCGGGAACAGCTCTGCTGCATGCACTGCTGTTGATAGCGAAACGCCAAGAAAAATAGCTGCTAAATATTTCATTGAATTTTTACCTGTAATTCGGTTGTGCTAAGCGCGACGCCGGCAGATAGCGGCGTAACAGTCGGGGTCAGCGCGAACGATCCGGTCCAAGATACCGGTCCTGGCGTAAGTCCAGAGAGCCCAGAAACAACGCCACGATCTAGGGCGACCGAAACGGGTGAATTAGCAAATCCCTGCGCTTTGCTGACGCCGATTAACGTCCCAGGGCGAACCAAATCCCCGTAAGTACCAACAGTGCCGATTCGCTTACCTTGGTTGGTTTCCCAAGGTGCAAAAATAAAGCCTGGGGCTAGATCGTTAGGAACATTAATTGAATAGTTATTTGCTCCGATGTCGGGGACGCTCACAGTAAACGGCCCTGTGCTTAGCGTGATGTCACCTGTAGTTGTATTGAGCAAGTACTCCGCAGTCCTCAAATTGAAGCCATCGGGAGCCCAAGAAACAAGGAATTTTTTGTTCACTTTGTGCTGCGCGATAGCCACGTTATAACCGCTGATGTTGTCACCAGTAAAGGCCATCACCGCGTTGTTTGTCATGGCTCCCGTAGCTTTTGATACTTTTAGCGCTCTAATGTTTTGAGTTGCGCCGGATCCGACGAGCGCCAGCCACACATCGTTAGAATCCTCATAAATTCTCTTTACGTCAAATAGAGGGCCGACGCCAGTATTTGGAAGGTTTGACTCGGCAGACCCAAGCGATCCGATAGTGATCGTGTTGTTCGTGTCATTAAATCTAAAGTTGGCAAATCGAGCAAAACTGCCTGAGTTTGGGCTATAAAGCGCCCAGAATTGGTTAGCTGACTCATCAATGTAACCAGCGTGCACAGCGCGCCAATTTGATGTGCTGACCACAATACCAAAAGGGGCGCCGCTGATAGGAGTGGGCGCATTAACGTTGCTGGCATCAATTACTGTAACGAACGCTGCGCCCGTCCCTTCGGCGGCCATGATGAATTTATTGGGGTTCGATGTGCGCAAAAGAATCGGTGTGAACCTAACCATTGAATTAACTAGATTCGATTCGCCTGCGCCCCAACTAACAGTTCCGCTAGTCACATTAAAGCCTCGAACCTTATAGCCTCCAGCTTTGTATACAGCTACGCCTCGTCCTCCAGATCCTACAGAAATTGCAAACTCGCCATTTTCTGCAAGCTGCGGAGTGGTAACACTAGTAGTCGAAAACAATGTGACTGTTCCGGTTGCGCTTACGTCCCAGACCTCTGCCGCAATGCTTTGCGCGCCGTTAGCGGTAAGCGTGATGTAACGGCTATCCGATATACGCGCCGAAGCGATACCGCCTAATCCTGTTGTCGTGTTTATCGAAGCGAAAGTCGCTGTGCCGCTAAGTGCTGTTGACTCATTTGCATATGGGTACACCTTTCCGTCTGCGGCTAGCAATACGGGGCGGTGTAGCGGAATTGCAGATCCAGCAATAGGGCTGTAATTTGTATCATTTGCCGCAATGCCGCCGCCCCCACCTTGTGAGCTGCAAATCACTCCCGAGCCGCACGATTTCAAGACCCCGGCTTCGATCTGCGCGCTAGCGATTAGTGCGATTAATAGTAGCAATCTAATCATTTCAATCCTTTGTTGTGTCGCTCGACGCATTCGACGAGCGCTTTGTGCATTGCCCAACACATTGCTGCTTTTTCTCTAAGATCGTCGCAAGCTTCGTAAGCTGCTCCGCAATTCGGTAAATCTGGAAGTGCAACGCGTTGGCAGTAATCCAGAGGATTGACGCCATCAATAGAAGGGCAATCCAATGCGCCGCGCTCACTCTGCACCGCCAACGCTGGAGTTGATAGCGTCGGTACGCTCAAGCGAAAGCCTGTGCAGCCGCTCAGGCACAGGACAATCAGCCATAGCGACAAGCAATTCGCGATTGTTCGCAAGCTCATCATTTAGCTTTCTCGACGTTGCGGCAGTTTTCTGTAGCGCTGCGATTTGCAGTGCAATGGCGGGCGCGGCGTCTTTGACTGCTGAGAGCTCCGATACCAAAGATTTGTTTGCTTCGACGGCTTGCTTTGTGGCTGCTTGCTCTGCGGATCGGTCACGATATACCCAGCCGCCGATTGCGCCGGAAGCAATGCAAACAAGCGCAAGAAGAGGGAGTTTAAAAGCGCTCTCATTCATACGCTCTCACGCTTTCGCGGCAACAAATTAACCGCGGCTTCCACGAATGGACGCGCAAGATTCCACACTGCCAGCCCTTTTCGTGTTGCGGCCATGACTTCGGTCATTGCGTTTGTCAATTTGACAGCTCCGCTACCGCTCGCGTGTCCGTGAATTAGCTCAAGCGCAGCGACTAATTGAGCGGCATGCCGAGCGGCTTTTTCCGCGACGTCTGGCAGCCCGTTTTTGTCTGCGTCTGCTAGCACAAGCGCCAGCTTCTCAGACGCGATTACCAGCGCAGCTTGTGCTTCCATCGCGATGATTTCTGCGCTTTTTTCAGCGCGTTTAAAAAATCGTTTGAATCGCTCCAACATTAGCTACCTTCCTTTCGTAAATTTTTCAAATTCAACTTGACACCCCGTGCACCGGATCGCGTGCGGGAATGCCATCTTTCGTTTTTCGGTGATCGGCTCTTCGCACTCGATGCAATCGACGATCTGCAAAAATGCGTCAGGAAGTACGCGCACAGATTGAGCAGCAGTGCGAATCTTTTCATCGACGCGCTCTTGCTCGGCTTGGGATCTGTCTGCATATGCGTCATCCGACATTGCTATGTCGCCACACTGTCAGCTCAGATTTCAGCCAAGTTTTGCTGGGGTATATGCCGCCGTGATCGCCTATTCCGCGCTGCACGTAGTCACTGACCCATTGCGCGCCGCACCAGATTTGCACGTGCCCGTGAGGCAGGCGCGAGGTCCGGCCGAATACCGCAATGTCCCCTAGCTCGGGCTTATAGCCAGCAAGCGGGATGCGTTGAAATCCGGCTGTCGGCAAGCTGGTTGCAAATTGAAATCCGTGCCCAAATTTTCCGAGGATGCCGCCAGCATTGATTGCTTTTCGGACAGCGAGCCCGCAATTGCCGCACGTTTCCACGTCGTACTTAGGCCAAGCGTTTGCTAGCGCAAAATTCGTTGCTTTGTGCGTATCGAATTTCATTCGATATATCCGTCATATTGCGACAAAAATAGATAGCCGCACGGGGGCACGTGTCCCGTGTTTCCCCTAACGCGGGGTGTCCTTGCTCTAGACGAGCGGCTAATTTGCATGGCTATTGCAGCTCTGGCGTGCCAAATACCAGCTCACCGGATACGGCTTCTGGCAGCACGACTTCGAGGGCGCCGCTCAATGTCAATTCGCGCACGCCTTCGCCCAAATCGGCGTCAAATTTAGCCGTGATTTGAGTCGCGCCAGCGCTTACAGCAATGACGAGGCCGTC
>JBOFGW010000161.1:0-54280 GCA_051649325.1 Burkholderiaceae bacterium
AGGCTAGGCAAGACGCTTTATTCATGAGCATTTTCAGCCAAAAATGGCTCAAAACTCGCATGGATATTGCGTAGAGCACTTTAAATGCATGACAAACTCTCCTAAAACACCAACTGAAGTGGCTGTTGGCGTGCTGTTCAACGCGCAAGGCCAAGTGCTTTTCGCGCAGCGGCCGGAAGGCAAGCCGTATGCGGGCTGGTGGGAGTTTCCGGGCGGCAAGATTGAAGCAGGTGAGAGCGTTGAAGCGGCGCTCGCACGCGAATTGCAGGAAGAATTAGGCATTCACATTCACAGCGCGCGCCGCTGGATTACGCGCACGTTTACCTATCCGCACGCCACGGTGCGGCTGCACTTTTGCAAGATATTTGGGTTTGACGGCGTGCTGCAAAGCCTGGAGCAGCAAGCCTTTGCATGGGACAGCGCTGCAGCACCGCAAGTCGGGCCGATTCTGCCTGCCGCGCTGCCGATGCTGCCGTGGCTCACGCTACCTGATGCGCTGCCGCTTTCAGGCGCGGCGGTGTTTGGCGTGGATGCGTGGCAGGCGCGGCTCGCTGCAAGATCAAATGGTTGGCTGCTCTTGCGCGAGCCCGATCTTGCGCCGCACGAAGCGCAAGCCGTGTTTGATCACGCGCTGAACTGGAAGCGTGCGTGCGGCGGCACGCTGATGGTCTCTAGCCGCCATCCGCAAGCCTGGTGGGCGGCGGCCGATGGCGTGCATCTGACCGAGCGCGATTTGCTCGCCACGCACGCGCGCCCGCAAGCGCGCTGGGTGTCAGCCAGTGTGCATTCGCGCGAAGCGATTGTGCATGCGAACATCATCGGCTGCGATTTTGCGCTGCTGGGGCCGGTGGCGGCGAGTGCCTCGCATCCCCACGCATCGCCTCTGGGCTGGGATGCATTTGGCCGCATGATTGAGCAAAGCCCGATTCCGATTTACGCACTGGGCGGTCTGCGTGCAGAAGACTTGCCAGCGGCGCAGCAGCGCGGCGCGCAAGGCATTGCGGGACTGCGCGGGCTGTAAGTGATGCGTTAGTGCGTTGTAGGCGGCGTGCCGTGGGAATCATCGGCATCGCTGGGCGATTCTTCTTGCGCAGCCACGCGGTACGCGTCTGAGGCCCAGGCGCCCAGATCGGTCAGTTTGCAGCGTTCAGAACAGAATGGGCGGAACGGCGATTTTTCGCTCCACTCAAGCGTGGTGCCGCAGATCGGGCAACGAACCTGGCGCGCCATTACAGATTGCACAGCGCCAGAGAAAAAGGCACATCCACCGTTTTTGCCGCCGGCCGCGCGGTAATGCCGGCCTCTACAAAGCGGATATGCAGCATGTATTTGTTGGCGCTGATCTCAGGCGTTGCTCCCAGTGATGGATCGACGCGCACGCGCATGAGCTGATAAGTCTTTGACTTGATGTCCTGCGAAAACACGCCGCCCGTGGCCACCACGTCGCGCGGCGCGCCGGTTTCGCGCAGCAGGCGCAGCAGTGCGTGCATGCCATCGCCCAGCGGCTTGAGCGGCGCAATCCACGTACTCAGATCGGCGCGGCGCGCCGCAAGCGGGCTTTCCAGCCAGGCGTGATACGAGGGCAGATCAAACTCGCAGGTACCGCCCGGAATAATCGCGCGGCTGCGCACGGCGGAGAGCCACTCGTTTTCGCGCACATGCGCGCCGGTCTTGCCGGAGGTGGCCACCAGGTCTGCGTAGGCACGGTCCAGTGACTGCAGCGTGGCCTCGAGCTTTTCGGTATCGACACCGTTCGCACCGCGAAAAGCTGCGAGGCTTTGCTTGTTGCGCTCAAGCTCCTGCAGCACATCGCTTTTCAGATCGCCACGGCCGCAAACTTCCAGAATTTCAAACAGCGTCATCAACGTGGCGTGATGGTCCCACGCATGCTCACCGCCCAGGTGATGCGCCATCCGGTCGAACAGGTCTTCGATGCGCAGCAGCGCACGGACGCGTTCATTCAGTGGATATTCGTAAAGGACAGACACAAGGCAAAGGCGCACTAGATCGGGTGAACTGCGCGCATTGTGCTTGGTTTATGCGCAAAACTCAAAATCAGCCTGATTGCGCCTGTGCCATGGCCAAATAGCGCGCATGCAAATCGTCCACCTGCGGCGCGAGTGCATCAATGCCGTTTGCATTGGTAATCACATCGTCCGCCGCCGCTAGCCGAGCACTACGCGATGCCTGCACGGCCATGATGGAAAGCACCTGCGCACGCGTTAAACCCGAGCGTTGCATCACACGCGACACTTGTGTTTCTTCCGGGCAGTCCACCACCAACACGCGATCCACGCGCTCTTTCCAACTGCCTGATTCCACCAGCAAAGGCACTGCAAACATGATGTACGCACCGGTTGCGGCTGCAGCTTGGGCTTCACACGCCTGCCGAATCAGTGGATGCAGAATCGCTTCCAAGCGTTTTTTATGCTGCGGCTGATCAAAAACGTGTGCACGCATCTTTGTGCGATCCAGCGCGCCGTCCGGCTGTACAAATTGCGCGCCAAATTCGCGTTCGATCACCGGCATCGCATCGCCGTGGGCTGCGGTGAGTTGATGTGCGATGAGGTCGGTATCGATAATGCTTGTACCGCGCGCGGCGAACAGGTCAGCCACCGTGGATTTGCCACTACCGATTCCGCCCGTCAGGCCGATTGCAAACTTGCGCTTGCCTTGGCTCTTAGCGTAGGAGTCCAAGGTACCACTGGTTGATTTGTGGGCCGACGAACAGCGCGAGTGCGCCAGCACCTGCAAGGTAAGGGCCAAACCCAAGCGGCTGGCTCCAGCCAAGCCGGCGCCCCGCAATCATGGCAATACCTACCGCCGCGCCCACCACCGAGCTGAGCAAGATGATGGCTGGCAGCATCTGCCAGCCCATCCACGCACCCAGCGCCGCAAGCAGTTTAAAGTCGCCGTAACCCATGCCTTCTTTGCGCGCGACCAAACGAAACAGCCAGTACACCAGCCAGAGCGCCACATATCCTGCGGCCGCGCCGAGCACCGCGCTAGCGAGAGGGACGAACATGCCATTGATGTTGAGCAGCAAACCCAGCCACATCAGCGGCAGCGTCAACACATCCGGTAACTGCATCGTATCCAGATCAATCATCGTGAGCGCGATCAGCACCCACAGCAAACCCATCGCCGCGAGCGATTTGCTTGTTGGCCCGAACGTGAGTGCAGCGCCGAGCGCCGCGAGCGCCCCCGCGAGCTCAATGACCGGATACCGCCCGGAAATCGGCGTGCCGCAGGCGCTGCACTTGGCGCGCAGCACAATCCAGCTAATGACGGGGATATTCTCATACCAGCGAATCAGATGTCCGCATTTCGGACATGATGACGCCGGGCGCCACAACTTGGGTAGCCAGTGCGGCACAGGCGCTAAGTCGTCGATCGCCTGTTTCTCGCACGCTTCCCAGTAGGCGGACAGGGCAAGCGGCAGCCGCGCAATCACTACATTGAGAAAACTGCCGACGAGCAACCCCACGAGCGTTGCGAAGCCGGCGAACAGCGCCGGCTCGCTCTGAAAAGCATCTAGCATGGAATGAATGAGCTGAATCGTCGCTTACACGACCGCGCCGAGTTTGAAGATCGGCAGGTACATGGCGATCACCATGCCGCCAATGAGCGTGCCAAGCACCACCATGATCAGCGGCTCCATTAAGCTGGATAGTGCGTCCACTGCTTCGTCTACCTCGCGTTCATAGAAGTCCGCGACTTTTTCGAGCATTGAGTCAAGCGCTCCGGATTCCTCACCAATCGAAGTCATCTGTACCGCCATGTTCGGAAACACGCCGGTGTTTTGCATTGAAACGGCTAGAGAGGTACCAATGCTGACATCGTTTTGAATCGTTTTGGTCGCTTGAAAATAGACTTGGTTACCCGACGCACCGCCGACGGAATCAAGGGCTTCGACAAGCGGCACGCCAGCCGCAAACATCGTTGACAGGGTCCTTGTCCAGCGTGCTACTGAGGCTTTCATGACCAGATCGCCAAATAGTGGAACCTTCAACAGTAGTCGATCCATAGTGGCCTGAACTCTGGGGGATCGTTTCCATGCTTGGAAGAAAAAGTACAAGCCGCCGCCGATTACGCCGAAGATCAAGTACCAATACGTAACAAAGACATCTGAAATATTCATCACGATCAGCGTAGGCGCCGGAAGCTCTGCACCGAAGCTTGTGAAAATCGCTTTGAAAGAGGGGATCACAAAAATCATAATCACGGCTGTCACGATGAATGCCACAACAATGATCGAAATCGGATAAAACAGCGCAGACTTAATCTTGCCCTTCAGCGCTAGTGTTTTCTCTTTATAGACTGCTAACCGTTCAAGCAGGCTATCCAAAATGCCCGCCTGCTCACCTGCCCCCACAAGGTTGCAAAACAGCGCATCGAAGTACATCGGAAATTTGCGGAATGCCACTGCAAGGCTGGAACCGGTCTCTACATCTCCGCGAATGTCGTTGAGCAAACGAGACATTGCAGGATTGGAATGGCCCCGGCTGACAATATCAAAAGCTTGGAGCATCGGCACACCGGCCTTGAGCATGGTCGCAAATTGGCGCGTAAAGAGAGCCAGATCCTTATCGCTGATTTTCTTACCGCCGGACAGGCGCTGCTTCTTGACCTTGACCGGCAAGATTCCGCGTCGCCGCAATGAAGACTGCACTACGGCTTCGCCGCCAGCGCGCATCTCACCCTTGATCAGCTTGCCGGCTTTGTCTTTGCCTTCCCAGAGATAGAGCGCATCCTGGATGCGTTTGGCTGCTGCAGTTGCCATTTAGGTGTTTCCTCTTCCTGCTATTTGGTACTCGCCTCACTCGTTGGTGACGGCGAATACCTCTTCTATGGTGGTCATGCCCTGCTTGACCTTGGATAGACCCGCTTCGCGCAGGGTTTTAACGCCCTCCGCTCTGGCTTGCGTGGCAATCTCCATCGCGTTGCCGGACGTCAGAATGATGCGCTGAATCGCTTCGGTCACCGGCATCACTTGATAGATACCGACGCGGCCCTTGTAGCCACTACCGCCGCAGCGATCACAACCGACCGCTTTGTAAGGCTTCCAAGTGTTGTCCAGATCGTCCTCGGTGAATCCGGCATTCAGCAGCGCGTCATATTCAAGATCTGCGGGTTTCTTGCAATGCACACAGAGGCGGCGGCCAAGCCGCTGTGCTGTGATCAATACGATGGACGACGCGATATTAAATGGCGCGACACCCATGTTCATCAGACGCGTGAGTGTGGATGGCGCATCGTTGGTATGCAGCGTGGAGAAGACCATGTGGCCAGTCTGCGCAGCTTTAATCGCAATATCCGCGGTTTCAAGATCGCGAATCTCACCCACCATGATCACATCTGGGTCTTGCCGCAAAAAGGCCTTCAGCGCGACAGAAAAAGTCAAGCCAGCTTTGTCATTCACATTCACCTGATTGATGCCGGCCAGCGTGATTTCCGCAGGGTCTTCCGCGGTGGAAATGTTGGTGCCAGGCTGGTTGAGCAGGTTCAAAAAGGTATAGAGCGACACCGTTTTACCGGAACCCGTGGGCCCGGTCACGAGCACCATGCCGTAGGGGCGGCTGATCGCATCCATCAGCAGCTGCTTCTCGCCGGGATCGTAGCCCAGCGCGTCGATGCCCATTTTGGCGCTCGCTGGATCGAGAATCCGCATCACGATCTTCTCGCCCCAGAGCGTGGGCAATGTGGAGACGCGTAAATCGATCACTTTGCCAGTACCAACGGCAAGCTTGACACGGCCATCCTGCGGAACGCGTTTTTCAGAGATATCTAGCTTGGAAATGATTTTCAAGCGCGCCGCAATCCGTTCCCGTAAATTGATTGGGGGTTGGGCGATTTCTTTCAGCACGCCGTCCACACGGAAACGAATGCGGTAATACTTCTCGTAGGGTTCAAAGTGCAGGTCCGAAGCACCCATGTCGATCGCGTCGATCATGAGTTTTTGCAGAAACTTAACTATCGGCGCTTCGTCAGCCTCAGAGCCCTCATCAACTGAGGCAGCTCCTTCTTCAATCGTGGCCAGATCAATATCGCTGTCACCCGCCAATTCAGAAATCGCTTGCCCGGAAGATTTCGTCAGGCGCTCGACCATCTCCTTGAGCTTGTGATGTTCGGCAACGACGATGTCCAGTTGCAGCTGGGTTTGGAACTGCACCTGATTCAGCGCTTGCTGATTGGTCGGATCAGAGGTGGCGATAAACAGCCGGTTGCCGCGCTTTTTCAGCGCCAGCACTTGCGTGCTGCCGGCAAGTTTCTTGTCGATGATATCCAGCGGCAAGACTGTGCTGTCCAGCGTTGCTACATCCAGCATTGGATGCCCGAAGGATTCGGCGATTACCTTGGCGAGCTGCGCAGCATTCAATCCGTTGGGCGCAACGCTCAGCAATTCATCAATAAAAGGGGTTCCAGCATCGGTGGCGCGCTTGCTGATGCGTTCTGCGTCTGCAGCGTTAAGCGCGCCAAATTGCACCAATGCGCGTGCAAGCCCGGCAAGCGGTGTTCCAGCGGTTTTTTGAACTTGTGCAGACATAGAATGCAAAGGGCCCCTACAAACCAACGAAACCGGCAAAACCAAGCCCGGCAAGCTGATAAGTCACTTGCACTGTAAGCGTTAAGCCATTCTGTTGTAAAGAAAATCAGGGTTTGGCGCGTTGTATCGCCGCGCCTGTTGACCATTCGTAAACATCCGGGGATGCGGCTGCGCCGCTATCCCTGGCATCCCTACTTTGAACGCGGGATGCCGGCGCCGCCCAGCTTGCGCACGCG
This sequence comes from Burkholderiaceae bacterium, assembly GCA_051649325.1. Classification (GTDB taxonomy): domain Bacteria; phylum Pseudomonadota; class Gammaproteobacteria; order Burkholderiales; family Burkholderiaceae_C; genus JBJOQV01. The sequence continues at coordinate 6,784 of JBOFGW010000161.1, forward strand.
CACCGTGCGAATGGTGTTGGCCTCCACCTGTACAGTCTCAAACACCACATTGCCCAGGCGCACCGCTGTTTCACCGTCCGGCAGGTCTTGCAGGACTTCCAGCAGCACGCCGTTGAGCGTTGTCGGGCCGTCTTCGGACAAGCCCAGCTTCATGCGCCGGTTCAGGATACGCACGGGTGTACTGGCGTCCACGAGCTGTGCGCCGTCATCATCGCTGCGCGCCAGAAAACCCGCCCGCGGGCTCGCGGTGGTGTACTCGCCCACGATTTCTTCGACGATATCTTCCAGCGTTACCAGGCCGAGCACTTCGCCGTACTCGTCTACCACAAGGCCAAGCCGTGATCCGCTTTCCTGAAACTGTTGTAACTGCCGCAGCACCGGCGTTCCGGCTGGGATGTAGACCGGCGGCTCTGCCAGAGAGCGTACCTCAGCGACCGTCAGCGGATCTTCCAGCATTGCGCCCAGGGCGCGCCGCACATGCAGCATGCCCACAATGCGGCCCATATCGCCCTCCACCACCGGCAACTTGTTGTGATAGCAGGTGGCCAATTGCGAGCGCAAATGTTCATCCCCGCGTGAAACGTCCACCACCTCTACTTGCGAGCGCGGCGTCATCACATCGTCCACGCGTAAATCTTCCAGATTCAGCAAGTTCAGCAAGATCGTGCGCGGCTTGGCCGGAATCAGATGCTGGCTTTCCAGCACAATGGAGCGCAGCTCCTGCTGCGTGAGCTGCGTGCCGTCATCCTCCACATTCAAATTCAAGCCAAATAGACGCAAAAACCGGCCGACGAAAGCGTTGGTGAAAAACACAATCGGCGCCAGCAGCCACCTGAACAGCGTCAGCGGATACGCCGCCAGGCGCGCGATGCGGTCTGGATAGGTTGCGCCCACCACTTTGGGCGTGATCTCCGCAAACACGATGATCAGCGCGCTGACCACCAAGGTGGCAATCGTCAGCACCTTGTCTTCATTGCCGAAAGTTGAAAGTGCCAGCGCCGTGACAATCGCCGTGATCGCGGTGTTCAGCAGATTGTTGCCGATCAGAATGGTGGACAGCAGGCTTTCCACCCGGTCCATCAACCGCTGCGTGAGTTTGGCGGATTTGGAGCCGCTCTTCGCGTCATGCTTCAGGCGCGAGCGGTTCTGCGCCATCATCGCCGTCTCAGAAATCGAGAAAAACGCCGAGCAAGCTAGCAGAAATACCAGCAGGCCGATTTGCGCCCAAAGAGGGAGTGCTTCCATGTCAGATCAAGCGCGCCACCAAAGGCTCAGAGCATACGCGAGCTGTTCTGCTGGTTCGGAGTAACAAGTGCTGCACGCAGTATTCATGCGATTTTTCAGGCAAAAATGGCTCAAAACCCGCATGAATATTGCGTAGTTCAATTTGAAAAGCAAGGGATTGAATTACGAAACTGGTCGGGGTGAGAGGATTCGAACCTCCGGCCTCTACGTCCCGAACGTAGCGCTCTACCAGGCTAAGCTACACCCCGTGTTGACCTACTTGCGCGGCGCTTACAGCTGCTGAGCGCGATACTTTTCCGGCGTTTTCAGAGGGCAAAAACTACCTGTCCCGCTCCACCGAAAAGTCCGCTAATTGTAGCAAAAGGGCTTTGTCTGGCGACTCGGGCAGCGCTGCCAGCGCGGCTTTCGCGGCCTTGGCTTGATTGACGGCGGCGGCGTGGGTGGCGGTGAGCGCGCCGGTGTCGTGCACGGCGGCAACGATGGCATCAAACTGATCTGCACCGCCATTTTCAATCGCGGCGCGAACCAAGGCCTTTTGCTGCGTGTTGCCCTGCGTGGCCACATGGATCAGCGGCAGCGTGACTTTGCCTTCCCGCAGATCGTCGCCGAGGTTTTTGCCGGTGGCAGCCACGTCGCCTTCATAGTCGAGCACATCATCGATCAGTTGAAACGCGCTACCCAGCTTGCGGCCGTACTCGGCCAAACCGCTTTCCACCTCGGCCGGTGCATCCGCAAGAACTGCGGGCAATTGCGCCGCGGCTTCAAACAGCTTGGCAGTTTTGAACTCGATCACTTGCATGTAGCGCGCAACGGTGACATCTGGATCGTGCACGTTGAGCAGTTGCAGCACTTCGCCTTCGGCAATGGTGTTGGTCGCGTCGGCCAGAATGCGCATCACACGCATGTTGTCCACGCCCACCATCATCTGAAAGGCGCGCGAATACAAAAAATCGCCCACCAGCACACTGGCGGCGTTGCCAAACACGGCGTTGGCGGTTTTGCGGCCACGGCGCAGTGTGGATTCGTCCACGATATCGTCGTGCAGCAGCGTGGCGGTGTGGATGAACTCAATCACGGCTGCAAGCTCGTCGCTGGCTTTGCCTTGCACCTTCAGCGCGCGCGCCACCAGTAGGAGCAGCGCGGGGCGCAGACGCTTGCCGCCCGCGCCGATGATGTAGTCCGCAATGGTGCGCACCAGGACGACGTTGCTATCCAAGCGGGCGCGAATCACCGCGTCCAGGCGTTGCATATCGTCAGAAAGTGGGGCGAGCAGAGTGAGCACGGAGCGTGTTGACAACGTTTTACGTATTATAGATTCGACTGCTATTGGCCAGATTACGCAATGTTCATGCGGTTTTTGGGGCAATATGCCGCATCACGCAGTATCCATGCGCCTTTTCAGGCATATGCCTTGAAAAGGCGCATGGATACTGCGTATTCAGGCGTGCCAAAGTTGAGATTTGCCCCTAAATCGCGGGCCGGGCAGCGTAAATCCGCTGTGGCGCCGCAGGCGCACTTTTGCACCCCAAATCTTGCGCTAAGTCCTTGATTTATGGCACAATTTAAGGCTCCGCTTATTTTTTGAGCGGAGGTTTTTGTAAATACTCATTCCGAGGTCAAACATGTACGCGGTCATAAAAACCGGTGGCAAGCAGTATCGCGTTGCCGCTGGCGAAAAACTCAAAGTAGAACAGATCACTGCGGAACCTGGCCAAACGATCACGATTTCCGATGTATTGGCAATTGGTAGCGGTGACACGGTTTCCGTAGGCACGCCACTGGTTGCAGGTGCAAGCGTGAAAGCGACGGTCTTGGCGCACGGTCGTGCAGACAAAGTCAAAATCTTCAAGATGCGCCGGCGCAAGCATTATCAAAAGCACCAAGGCCATCGCCAGTGGTTCACCGAGCTGTTCATCGCCGAGATTGCCGGTAACGGCCAATCAGCCAAGGCTGATGTGCCTGCGGTGAGCGCCAAGGCAGAAGACCTGACGATCGTTGAAGGCATCGGCCCCAAGATCGCCGAAATCCTGCGCGCCAATGGCATTACGACGTTTGCCGCGCTGGCAGACGCCAAGGTCGAAGCTATTGCCGAGATGCTGAAAAAAGCCGGCGGCCGCTTTGGCTCGCACAAGCCCGACACCTGGCCGATGCAAGCCGCATTGGCACGCGACGGCAAATTTGACGCCCTGAAAGCTCTGCAAGACGAGCTGGATGGCGGCAAGAAGAAATAAGGAGTTTTGAAAAATGGCACAGAAAAAAGGCGGCGGCTCAACCCGCAACGGCCGCGACAGTGAAAGTAAGCGCCTAGGCGTGAAGGTGTATGGCGGCGAGGCGATCAATGCCGGCTCCATCATCGTGCGCCAGCGCGGCACCGAGTTCCACGCCGGCCCCAACGTCGGCATGGGCAAAGACCACACGCTGTTTGCGCTGACAAACGGCAAGGTGAGTTTTGCGGTGAAAGGCGCCCTCAAGCGCCGCACCGTGTCGGTGACCCCGGCGTAAAACCGCTTCGCACTGCAGTGGCAGACAAAGGCCTCGCAGTGCGGGGCCTTTTCTTTTGGACTTGCAAGTGAACGACACTGTCACGATGTACCGCCCAACTGGCCCGAAAGAGCTAGAGCTCGTACGTGAGCGCGGCTTTCTCCGTTGGCCACCGCGTCTGCCAGACCAACCCATTTTCTATCCAGTGACTAACGAGCAATACGCTGTTGAAATTGCTCGCGACTGGAACGTTCCCGCTAGCGGGTCTGGCTATGTCACGCGCTTTGCAGTCAAAATGTCGTTCATGCGTAACTACAAAACCCATCAAGTCGGCGCAGCGCATCACACAGAGTGGTGGATTCCTGCAGAGCAGCTTGAAGAACTCAACGACAATATCGTTGGGAAAATTGAAGTCATTCGAGAGTTCAAATAGTGAAGTTCATCGACGAAGCAACCATCGAAGTCACCGCCGGCAAGGGCGGCAACGGCTCTGCGTCGATGCGGCGCGAAAAGTTCATTCCCAAGGGCGGGCCGGACGGTGGTGATGGTGGGCGCGGCGGCAGCATCTGGGGCGTGGCGGATATCAACATCAACACGTTGATCGATTACCGCTTCGCCAAAAAACACATCGCCAAGAACGGTGAAGGCGGCCGCGGCAAGCAGCAATATGGCGCAGCAGCGGACGATATTGTGCTGCGCATGCCGGTCGGCACCACGGTGACGGATGCAGAAACCGGCCAGGTGCTGTTTGACTTGGCGCAAGACGGTCAGCGCGTGTTGCTCGCCAAAGGTGGTGAAGGCGGCCTTGGCAACATGCACTTCAAAAGCAGCGTCAACCGCGCGCCGCGCCAGTTCACGCCCGGCAAAGAGGGCGAGCAGCGCATGCTGCGCCTGGAACTCAAGGTGCTCGCCGATGTGGGTCTGCTCGGCATGCCCAACGCCGGCAAAAGTACGCTGATTACCGCGGTGTCCAACGCGCGGCCCAAGATTGCGGACTATCCCTTCACCACGCTACACCCCAACCTGGGCGTGGTGCGCGTGGGGCCGGAAAAAAGTTTTGTGATCGCCGACATTCCGGGCCTGATTGAAGGCGCGGCGGAAGGCGCGGGCTTAGGCCACCAATTCTTGCGCCACTTGCAGCGCACGCGCGTGTTGCTGCATCTTGTGGACCTGGCGCCGTTTGATCCGCAGGTTGACCCGGTGAAAGAAGCCAAAGCGATTGTGAAAGAGCTGGAAAAGTACGATCCGCAATTGGCTGCCAAGCCGCGCTGGCTGGTGCTTAACAAGCTGGACATGGTGCCGGCAGAAGAGCGTGAAGCGCGGGTGAAAGACTTTCTCAAGCGCTACAAAAAGCGCGGTGACAAATCCCCCGTGTTCGAGATCTCTGCGCTCACGCGTGAGGGCTGCGAAGCGCTGATGGTGCAGATCAATGATTACCTTGAGCAGATCAAACGCGAAGAAGCCGGGCCAGCGTTTGATGCACGCTTTGATCGCGCGGCGGATGCGGTGTAATTGATCGCTTTTTATCAACAATAAACGTGCTGTACGCAATATCCATGCGCCTTTTGAAGCAAAAATACCTGAAAAACCGCATGAATATTGCGTAGAGCATTGTTGATTGCACAAAAATATCAGCGCTCCACATGAATTCAACCGTTCTGCAATCTTCCACACGCATCGTTGCCAAAGTCGGCTCCAGCCTCGTCACCAATGACGGCAAAGGGCTGGACCTGATCGCCATCTCGCTCTGGGCGCGGCAGATTGCCGACTTGCGCGCGATGGGCCGCGAAGTGGTCTTGGTGAGTTCCGGCGCGATTGCAGAAGGCATGCAGCGCCTGGGCTGGAGCAAGCGGCCTACCGCGATGCACGAGCTGCAGGCCGCCGCTGCGGTGGGCCAAATGGGCCTTGCGCAGGTATATGAAAGCTGCTTTCGCAAACACAACATTCAAACCGCGCAAATTCTGCTGACGCATGCCGACTTGGCCGACCGCTCACGCTACCTGAATGCACGCTCCACACTGCTCACGTTGCTGCACCTCGGCGTGGTGCCGATCATCAACGAAAACGACACCGTCGTCACCGATGAAATCAAGGTGGGTGACAACGACACGCTGGGCGCGCTCGTCGCTAACCTGATTGAAGCGGACGCGCTGGTGATCCTCACCGATCAACAAGGGCTGTTTGACAGCGACCCGCGCAAAAATCCACAGGCCAAGTTTCTGCATGAAGTGCGCGCTGGTGATGCCGCACTCGAAGCAATGGCCGGCGGCGCAGGCTCAAGCATTGGCAAAGGCGGCATGCTCACCAAAGTACTCGCAGCAAAACGCGCCGCGATGAGCGGCGCTTCCACCGTGGTGGCGAGCGGCCGAGAGCCGGAAGTGCTCACGCGCCTCGCGAAAGGCGAATCCATCGGCACGCTGTTCATCGCGCCCACCGCCAAGCTGTCTGCGCGCAAACAGTGGCTGGCCGATCATCTGCAATTGCGCGGCAAATTTTTGCTCGACGCCGGCGCGGTCAAAGCCCTGAAGGCGGAAGGCAAAAGCCTGCTGCCCATCGGTGTGATTGGTGTAGAAGGCGACTTCACGCGCGGTGAAGCTGTGAGCTGCATCGCGCCGGACGGCACAGAAGTCGCGCGCGGCCTGACCAACTACGCCGCGAACGAAGCGCGCCTGATCGCGCGCAAACCATCCAGCCAGATTGAAGCGATGTTGGGGTTTGTGGAAGAGGCGGAACTGATACACCGCGATAATCTGGTTCTGACGTAGTTAGAACTGATCTCTACGCGTCAAACGCTTCACGAAACGCTTTAGCGCCGCGCGCGAGCAACATCACATCAGCAGCAAGCGAAATTAGCGTGTAGCCCAAGTCGCGCGCCTTGCGTGCAAACGCCGGATCACCCGCGAAGATGCCGCAGGGTTTGCTGGCCTGCTTGGCTGCTTGCGCGACTGCTTTTAACGCGTCGAACAATGCGTCATCGCGCGCGCTCACGCCCAGACTGGCAGACAAATCTGCCGGGCCGACGAACAGGCAGTCCACACCTTCGACTGCTGCGATTTCATGCACGCTGGCAAGCGCTGCCTTGGATTCAATCTGCACGATGCAGCAGGCAAGATCGTTAGCGGTTTTGGTGTACGCAGCGTCTGCGCCAAACTTGGCCGCACGCACAATGCCGGCCATACCGCGCACGCCTTGGGGCGGGTAGCGCATGGCGGCCACGGCAGAGCGCGCCTGCCCGGCAGAATCGATCATGGGGAACAAGATCGTCGACGCGCCGGCATCCATCGCGCGCTTGACCAGCATGCCCGAAAGCTCGGTCACGCGCACGATCGGGTGCGCGGCGGTGTTGCCAATGGCTTGCAACTGCGCCACCACGTCCATGGCATCGCCGGGCGCATGTTCAGTGTCTACCACCAAAAAATCAAAACCTTGATGACCCAGCGCCTCGGCCACATTCGGGCTGGCAAAGGTGAGCCAGGTGCCGGTGAGCGGTGCGCGTTTAAGCAAACGTTGTTTGAAGTTCATGGCGGCCGATGCAGTAAGGTTGATAGGTTCCACATCGTATCAAGGAGCGGGGCGATGAAGACAGTGGGCATCATCGGCGCGGGCAATATGGGGCTGGCGATGGCGCAGCAGCTGCTCGCGAGCGGCTTTGCGGTGGCGGCCTGTGACATTGATCCAGCGCGGATGAAGCTGGCGCAGCAAGCTGGCTGTACGCTGGCAGATTCGCCCGCGCAGTTGGCTGCCGTGGCCGATGCGTTGTTGATCGTGGTGGTGAACGCGGCGCAGATTGACACCGTGATTCACGCCACCGGAGGCCTTGCGCACGCGCTGCGCCAGCACACGCCGGTGCTGCTGATGAGCACGACGGCGCCGCAAGACGCAGCGCGCTTTGCGGCAGAACTTCAAGCCGCGGGCGGCTTGCCGCTGGATGCGCCGATCTCCGGCGGCCCGGCGCGTGCGCGGCGCGGAGAGCTTTCGCTCATGCTGGCGGGTAGCGATGCTGCGTTTGCTGCCGCAAAGCCGCTGACGGATGTGCTCGGCAGCCGCAGCTTTCATCTGGGCCACCGTGCGGGCGATGCGATGAAAATGAAGCTGGTCAACAATCTGCTCGCCGGCATTCAGCTCGCCGCGAGTGCACAAACACTTGCGCTGGCGGGCCGGCTGGGGCTTGATGCAAACGTCGCGCTCAGCGTGATTCAGGCCAGCAGCGGTGCAAGCTGGATTGCCGGCGACCGGTTGCCGCGCTCGCTAGCGGGTGACTACGCGCCGCGCGCCGCAGCGCATATCCTCACGAAAGATGTTGGTCTGGCTGTAGAGATGATGGAAAGCGCCCAGTGCGACGTTGCAGGCGCCGATCAAGCGCTGGCCGCGTTCAATGCGGCGGTGGCTGCCGGCTGTGGCGATGAAGATGACGCAGTGCTTTACCGCCTCGCTTGCGCCGCTACTGCGGCGTGAACTTGAGCTTGGCCGCGTCCAGCCCCTGCTCTTTCAAGCGCGCTTTGATGGTTTGCAGATCAGCCTCTGCCAGCGTTGGCGTGCGCGAGAGAATCCACAAGTAGTCGCGCGACGGTTCACTGACCACGGCGTAGCGGTAATCATCCGCCAGTTGAATCACCCAGTAGGGCGCCCACACAAACGGCAGCCAGGCGAGCCAGTCCGGTGCAAAGCGCACCAGCAGCTTGGCGTTGCCGGAATTTGGCAATATGCGCGCCTGGCCGGTGACGGTGACTTCTTCTTTCTTGTCATTCAGGCAGCGGTTACGCACTTGCACATTACCACTTGGCAAGCTGCTGTACTGCGCCTGCGTACCGGAGACGCACATGCGCTGAAAATAGTTGGGATAGTGCGCGATCTCATACCACGTGCCGATGTAGCGGGTTAAGTCAACAGACGGCACAGGCTGCAGCGGCGCGGGCTCTTGCGCGGAAGCGAAGTTTGCGCAAAGCGCGAGGGCAAGAGCGAGTAGAAAGCGTTTCATGCGTTCAAGTGTAGTGGCGCTAAGCGCCTGTCAAGCGTTATGACCGCACCTGCAAACTGTTGGTGACGGTGACGGTATTGCCGAAAAACTCGTTGGCCCATTTGCCGCGTTCGGTTTTTTCTGCGGCGGTGGGCACGATACCTTTGAGCGTCAGGTAGCTTGCATCGCCAATGATGGAAAGCGGTTGGCCCGGCTTAAGCCAGGCAAGCAGCGTGCCGGCCTGCTCAAGCCACGCAGGATTGGCCGCGCCGGGATCAACCGAGAGCATGTCGATCACATTGCCCGCGCCATACACGCCGGTGGCTTCTTGCAGCAACTGCTTTTTTGCGTCCTCGCTGGTGACGGTGCCTGCGAGCGTGATCTTGCCGCCCAGCGCGCTGAACGCAAGCGGCTCAACGCTGCTCGGTGCTGGCGCCGCAACCGGCGCTGCAGGCGCAGAGGCAGGTGCCGGAGCGGTGGCGGGCGATTTGCCTTGCCCGCAGCCTGCGAGCAGCGCTGCAATCAAGACGGCGGCAGTCAGACCGAAAGCTTGTGCATTCATCTTTGCAAAGTCCTGTAGAAGGCGGCGGGCCGGCTGCCCGCGTGCTGGTATGGCTAAGACTAGAGCGTATGCGCTTTGTTCAGCACAGTATTGCAGATGCTCTACGCAATATCCATGCGGGTTTTCAGCCGTTTTTGCCTGAAAACCCGCATGGATATTGCGTAGATTGCCTATAGAGTGACCCTAAGCGGCCTTTTTTGCTGCTTTTTTTGCCGGGGCTTTTGCAGCTGGTTTGACGGCGGGCGCCTCTGCGGATTTGGCAGCAGTTTTAGCAGCCGTCTTTCCTGCCGATTTTGCAGCCTTCGGCTCGCGCGGCGCAAACTCAAAACCGACTTTGCCTTTGCTGGCATCCCACGCCAAAAACGCCTTGAACTTGCGGCGCGTGCGTGACGATACAAAGTCTTCCAACTGATCGGTCTTGCCGGTGGCGAGCAGTTTTTTCATCTGCTCTGCGCTCACTTCTTGCTGCAGAATCACTTTGCCGCTGCGAAAGTCGCAGGTCTTGGCAATGGTGTTTTCGCAGATGTAGCTCATGCCGTGTTCGTACACGTTGCCGCCGCACTTCAGGCATTTGCCCAGCGGCGTCTGGCCGGAAAAGTCGGGCGCTTCGCCGTCTTCTTCTTTGCTCTGGCCAAAGTCAAACTCCACCTTGAGGTTGTTGTTCTCGGTGTCGGGCACCACATTGAGAATCGCGGCAAACGGCCGGCCCATCTTGCTGCGAAAACCTTGCAGCGGGCCGATGGTACGGTTTTTCAGCAGCTCTTCCACTTCTTCAATTTCAAAACTGCGGCCGGCAGGGTGCTTGCCCATGGAAAAGCCGCACTCTTCGCAGGCAAAGCGCTTGTAGTTTTCTTTAACCACGCCGCCGCAATGCGGGCAGGGTGTTTTGAGCGTGGCGTAATCGCCGGGGATGGTGTCGCGGTCATATTCTTTGGCGCGCTTGACGATGATCTGCGTCATCTTGGCAATCTCGCGCATGAATTCATCGCGCGTGATCTGGCCTTTTTCCATCTGGGCGAGCTGGTTTTCCCAGTTGCCGGTGAGTTCGGGCTGCGTGAGTTCTTCTACGCCTAGGCCGCGCAACAGCGTCATCAACTGAAACGCTTTGGCGGTGGGGATCAAGTCTTTGCCGTCGCGCAGCATGTATTTTTCTGCGAGCAAGCCTTCAATCGTTGCCGCGCGCGTAGCGGGCGTACCCAGGCCGCGCGCGGCCAGGGCGTCACGCAGCTCTTCATCTTCGATCAGTTTGCCCGCGCCTTCCATGGCGGAGAGCAACGTCGCTTCGTTGTAGCGCGCCGGCGGCCGGGTTTGCAGCGCCACGGTCTCGACTTTTTCAGTCACCACGCGCTCGCCTTTGGCCACCGCAGGCAGTGAATCGTCGCTCTTTTGCTCTTCTTTGCCGTAGACCGCGAGCCAGCCGGGGTTCACCAGCACTTTGCCTTCGGTCTTGAACAGATGCTTGTTCACCTCGGTGATGCGGGTGGTGAGCATGTATTCGGCCGACGGGAAGAACACCGCCAAAAAGCGCTTGGTGACGAGGTCGTAGACCTTTATCTCCGCCTCACTCAAACCCTTGGGCAGCGTGCCGGTGGGGATGATGGCAAAGTGGTCCGACACTTTGGTGTTGTCAAACACGCGTTTATTGGCCGGGTTGATCCACTTGTTCTTCAAAATCTGCGCGGTGTACATCGCGTAGTTATTGATTTCGCTCAGCTGGTTGAGTGTGCTGTTGACCGTGCTCACGTAATCTTGCGGCAAGTGGCGTGAGTCGGTCCGCGGATAAGTCAACACCTTGTGGCGTTCATACAAGGCCTGCGCGATCGACAGCGTCGTTTGCGCGGAAAATCCAAAGCGGCCATTGGCCTCGCGCTGCAGCGTGGTCAGGTCATACAGCAGTGGCGCGCCGGACGTGGAAGGCTTTGTCTCTTCCGTGACATTGCCCATCTGGCTGCGGCAAGCCGCCACGATGGAATCCGCCGCCGCTTTGGCCCACAAGCGGTTGTCTTTTTGCTCCGGGTCTTCGGTCTTTTTGAACTTGGCGTCAAACCAGCGGCCGGTGTAGATGCCTTGCGCGCAGACAAATTCTGCATGCACTTCAAAATAGTCACGCGAGACGAACTTGCGGATTTTCTCTTCGCGGTCCACCACGATCGCCAGCGTGGGCGTTTGCACGCGGCCCACGGTCGTGAGAAAAAAGCCGCCTTCCTTGCTGTTGAAGGCGGTCATCGCGCGCGTGCCGTTGATGCCCACGAGCCAATCGGCTTCGCTTCGGCAGCGCGCGGCATCGGCCAGCGGCAGCATTTCAGGATCGTCACGCAACTGCGCAAAGCCGTCGCGGATGGCTTGCGGTGTCATGCTCTGCAGCCACAAGCGCTTGACCGGCTGCTTGGCCTTGGCGTACTGCGCGATGTAGCGAAAGATCAGCTCGCCTTCGCGCCCGGCGTCGCAGGCGTTAATCACCGCGCCGACATCTTTGCGCTTGAACAGCTTGACCAGCACCTTCAAGCGCTTTTCATTCTTCTCAATCGGCTGCACGTCAAAGTGCGGCGGAATCATTGGCAGATGCGCAAAGCTCCACTTGCCGCGTTTGACGTCATATTCTTCCGGCACCACCAGTTCGAGCAGGTGGCCTACTGCGCTGCTGACAACATACTCATCGCTTTCCAAATAGTCTTCGTGCTTGGCAAAGCCGCCGAGGGCCTTGGCGATGTCGTTCATCACCGACGGTTTCTCGGCGATGATCAGCGTTTTCATGCCTTCGGCAAGTGGGGCAGAAGGCTTGGCAGCGGCGGACGAAGCGGCTTTAGCCACGCTCTTGGTGGCTTTTTTGGCAGGCTTGTCGGCAGTTTTTGTGATGGCTTTGGGCATGTGGCGAAAGTGCCGCAGAAAGCGCAGCGCGGCGGTCAAACAGGAGCGCCACTATAGACGGCGGCTTTGTCCCTGTGCAAATCAAGAATACAACACGCAATATCCATGCGGATTTTCGAGCAAAAATGGCTCAAAAACCGCATGGATATTGCGTAGAGCCATAAAAAAGCCGCAATTTCTGCGGCTTTTGAGGTGCAAAGTAACTTGCGTCAGACCATGAATCCCAAGTCCCGCCAGTTGGTGGCGCCTCCGCCGGGCGTGGTGCCGTCGAAGTTCTTGAGGTTGGGGAACAGCGTGTCCAAATCAGTGCTGGATACGCCGAACCACTTGGCCAACGTGGCTGCGTATTGATCCACGGCAACGCCGGGAATCAGATTGCCGGAACCCAGTGCATCAGGGTTCTGGAAGCCATTGTTGACGTTGACACCAATGGTCGGGAAGCGGCCATAGATGTCTTTGCCCTTGACCGCGCCGCCCAGCACAAAGTGATGCGCGCCCCAGCCGTGGTCGGTGCCGTCGCCGTTGGTGGTGAAGGTGCGGCCAAAGTCTGATGCGGTGAACAGCGTGACGTTGCTGCTCATGTCCACACCGTTGATGTTGCGCACCGCGTCGTCGAAATACTTCATCGCCGCGCTAATGCGCGCGTAGATGCTTGCCAGGCCACGGTTTTGGCCGTCGTGCGTATCGAAGCCGCCGATGTTGACCAAAAACACCTGCCGCTTAGCGCCGAGCGCATCGCGCGCCGCGATCAGGCGGAACACTGAATTGAGCTGCTGCGCGAGGCCGTTGTTGGCCAGCGCGTTGTTGTTCAGCGGGTCTTGATATTGCGGCGCGGGCAAAACCATGGCGGGTGTAATTGCCGCCAACGACGTGTTGAGCAGCGCCTGCGAGTCAATTGAGCGCTTCACCACCGCGGCGTAGTCTTTCTCAAACAGATTGGTCGCGCCGGTGTTGGTGATGATGTTTTGGAATGCCGTCGCTGCAGCAGCGGAGCCAAACAGATTGCCCGGTGGCCGCCCAGCGATATTCAAACCACCGCCGCCATTGCCGACTTGAAACTGCAGCGCTTGCCGGCCGGACAGAAACACGTGGTTGCCGCCGGTGGAGATGCTGGTGAAGATCGCATTGGTGTTTTGGCTGATCAGCAACTCGGCCATCTTTCCGCCCCAGCCTTGGCGCGCGCCTTCGGCGACACCGGCTTGCCAGGTGGATTGCTGGTCGTTATGCGAAAACAGGCCGCGCGGACGCTGCACGCTGTTGTAGTTGGCCTTGGTGGTCGGCACGATCATCGGGCCGGCGTTGGCAATGATGCCCAGGCGGCCCGCCTCAAACAGATCGCGCGCCTGCGTCATGAGTGGGTGCAGCGCAAACGCGCGGCCGGCTTGCGCGGTGTTTGGCGTGATCGGCAATACGCCGCCCAGACGTGCGGGGCTGGCCGCTGCAGCAGCAGCGTCCGGCGCCGTGCCGGGGGCACGCAGCGCAATCGGGTCGGCGCCTTGGTTGCGGGACTCAAGATAGCGCGTCCAGGAATCGGTATCCGTGGGCAGCACCATGTGCGCGGAGTCGTTGCCGCCGTACATAAACAGACAGATCAGCGCTTTGTAATCGGTTGCCGTCTGAGCAGCGGCGCTGCCCATGGTGGCCAGGTTCAGCGCGAACGGTGCCGAGGCTGCGCCGGCAATGGACAGCGCAGAACTAGTGCGCAGAAATTCGCGACGCGATGCGTTTAGCTTAGTCATTTTGGTCGCTCCCTTTACTTCAGCGTAAGAAAGTCGGGTGATGCCACCGTGAGATACGTGGCAATCCTGACCCGGTTCAACTTGGCGGCATCGATTTGTGCCTGCGTTACATTGGCGCCGCTTGGAATCGCCACCGAATTCACGGCCGTGGTGATCGCCGTTTTCAACGCGGCTGGCATCTGGCCGTACATCAGATTGTTGTTCATGCGTTCGACCAGCTGATCGGGTTTGTCTGCCAGCGCCATTTCAGGTGCATAGGTTGTGCGGATGTCGCGGCCCGTGGCGGGCGCGGGCGCGTTGCTGCCCACGCCTTGCTCAACCGCCTGGCGCATAAATTCGAAATAACCGCGTACGGAAACTTCCTGAACAATCTGCATTTCTGGCGCAGTCACATTAGCTGCTGCAAGCGCGGACGAGGGCGGAACATAACCGGGGCGCCAGAAGTTGAAGACCGACGGTGAGCGCATCGGCGTTTGCGACAGCGAATTGCCTGGATCATCCGTCGCGCCGAGCGTGAAGCGGCCGGTCTGTGAGGTGTGACCCATCGCGCGCATGAAGTTTGCCAGGCGCATCACCGGTTCGCGCAGTTTGCCCGCGGTTGCGGCTGTAGAGAGCGTGCGTGCTTCGGAGTCCATGAAAATCGCCTTGATCACGGCTTTCATGTCGCCGCGCACGCCCGCGCCATTATTGTTGAATGCAGCAGCAACGCGGCCGATGTAGGCGGGCGAAGGATTGCTGGTGACCAGCTGCTTGATCAGATTCGTCGCCAGGAACGGGCCGACATTGGGATGATTGAACAGCGTATCCAGCGCGGTCTTCAGGCTCGCCTCTGGGTTAGCCGTGCCCTGCGCTGCGATGGTCGTGCCAAGAAACTTCTTCTCAGAGGTGGAATGGAACTTGGCGTAGCTTTGCATCGGCTGCCAGTCACGGTCCATTTGTCCGTTGCCGCCAAAAAAGCGCGAATCCGTGCGGTCAGCGGCAGCAGGGCCTGCGTACCAGGAGAAGCCGGTAAACACCTTGGCCAGACCGGCAATGTCTTCAAACGTATAAGTTTCCAGCGGCGTGGAGCCGTTCATCTTGACGGTGCCGTCGTTGTTCAGCTGATAGATGCCGATGGTGAACAGCTGCATGATCTCGCGCGCGTAGTTCTCATCCGGCACGCGGCCACGGGCGGGGTCTTCTTTCTGGTTGCCGCGGCTTGTCAGATACAAGCCCATCATCGGGTGCAACGAGACGTCTTCCATCAGCGTGCGGAAATTGCCGAAGGCGTTCTTGGCCAGCATGTCGTAATAAGACGCTACACCACGCGGGTATTGGCCAACGTTGGCATCCTGGAACGAGATCACAAAGTGCTGCGACAATGCAAACGCCACGCGTTGCCGCAGTTGATCGTCACCGGTAATCGCCTGTTGCCACCAGCCTTCAAAAAAGGTGTTTTGATTGATATTGGCGTTTGGATCGGTCGCGCGCAGCGCCGCGAGCCGCTCGTCTGCATAGGTTTTATGCAGTTTTTGCGGCTTGGCGAATTGCGCGTCAAACCAGGCGGAGTACCCGGCGTTCATGAGCTCCGCTGTCGCAGCCTCAGTCGGCCCCATCGTGGCCTGCGCAAGAAAACGCGCGGCTTCGGTGGTTGACGCAGGTTTATCCGCGACTGGCGGGGGTGGTGTGCCGCCGCCGCTTTCGTCATCTTTATTACCGCTGCCACACGCCGCAAGAATGGCAAGAATGCCACCCGCAAGCGCCATCTTTGCCGGACGAGCCAAGCCAGAAAGTATGTGCGAAACCATGTGAAGAGCCCCTGAAAGAACTGTGCATAACGGCGAACGGTCGCCGCCTCGCTGCAGTAACAGAGCGCCACATTGGTAAAGAGTTCCGCCAGATACCCTCGTTCGGGGAGGTCAGGCCGACGAGCGGTGGTTTGGCGGGGATCGCCGCAGATTTAGCCGAGGTAATCAGCGCCAGCCTTTGTCAGCAGTTGCGCGCTGCGTGCTGACTTTTCCTCAACAGAACTCAAAACCCCTGTTGTGACCAGGGATTTGAAGTCTGCTTCTTTGATCAAGATTGAAACACATTGCGTCAGTGTGCTCTGCTGGCGTCGTTTTCGCCTGCCAGTAGCTCATCCAGCAGCAACGAGCCGAACTCTACTTCTTGGCTCCACAGCACCATCAGAGAAATGATCCGCAACTGCTCGATGGGCAGTGGCGACTCGCCTACTGCGAGTGCGCGTTCGATGATCAGCTCACGATGTGGGCTGGCAAGTTCGCCGGCGGCATCCAAATAACTTAGGAAGCCGATCGCTTCTTCGCCCAGCTGCGCGCGTTCTTGCTCCGCGTAGACGCGGGTGCTGCTTTCTGCGGCGTGCGAGACAAGAGTGATGTTTTGGGTGGCGTTTGCCAAGCCGAGCAGCCAGTCAATGGCGCGGTCTACATCGTCTTCATCAAAGCCCACCGTGGTGAGCTTCTTGGCAAGTGCATCGGTTTCAGGAAAGAGCTGGGGCGTGCGGTAGTTCTCAAACAGGTATACCAGCACATCAAACATGCGGCCTCCTCAATGCTGTTGCCAGATGGAACGCCGGCGAGCCGGCCACGCATCTAGTGGTTGATCCGGCTATGGAACTCTGCGGGTAGTGCTTCCACGAGAAGTAGACCCATAACGCAAAACTACCCCAGAAGACCTTTAAGCGCAAGTCGCGCGCTTGAGTCACCCTTTGCTGGCGTGGCGGATCAGAGACGTTGCCAGCGGCCCGCCGGCAGCCGCGCCACGCCGCCTTCGAGTTCCAGCGCGGTGAGTTCAGCGAGCAAGTGTTGCGTAGGCAAGCCCGTGCGCAGCGCCAGCGTGTCCAGGTCGGTGGGCTCGTAGCCCAGTGCATCCAGCAGCGCTGCAAGCTCCTGTTCCAGCGCGCTGGGTGCGCGCGGTGCCTGCGTAAGCGGTGCGGCTGCGTCCATGCGCAGCTCTTCAATCACGTCCTGCGCGCTTTCCACGAGTTTTGCGCCCTGCTTGATCAGTAGATGACAGCCGCGTGACTGCGGAGAATGAATCGAGCCTGGAATCGCCAGCACCTCGCGGCCCAAATCACCCGCCAAGCGCGCCGTGATCAGCGAGCCGCTTTGCGTGGCAGCCTCTACCACCAGCACGCCGCGGGCGAGCCCCGCGATCAAGCGGTTGCGGCGCGGAAAGTGGCCCGACAGCGGCTTGGTGCCCAGCGAAAACTCCGACAGGATCAGCCCACGCCGCGCAATCTCATGCGCTAGATCGCGGTGCTTGCTGGGGTAGACGATATCTTGCCCGGTGCCGGTAATGGCAATGGTGGAACCTGCGCCATCCAGCGCGCCGCGGTGTGCCGCGCCGTCGATGCCCAGTGCAAGGCCGGAAATGATGGTGATCCCTGCGTTTGAAAGCGCGCGCGCAAATTGCTCCGCGTTGGCAAGCCCTTGCGCGGTCGCGTTGCGGCTACCAACGATGGCGACCGCGGGCCGATTAAGCAGCGCAAGATCGCCTTTGATATACAGCAGCACCGGTGGATCCGGCGCTTGCAGCAGCGCTTGCGGATATTGCACATCGGCCAGTGTGAGAATGGTGTTGTTTGGTTGATTGACCCACGCAAGCGCTGCGTCCACTGCTGCGCCGCGTGCGGTATCGCTTTCCTTCAGTCGCTGAGCCACGGCAGCGCCGGCGATCTGCGCCAAGCTTGAGGCTGGCGCATCCAGCACCTCTTGCGGCTGGCCAAACGCGCCAAGCAGTTCGCGTGCTGTTACGGGGCCAACGCCTTCGGTGAGCGTGAGTGTCAGCCACGCACACAGTTCATCATGGTCGTGGGTGAGAGGCATGGGAGTGAATAACTCAGAACGGTTGGCGCGCAGCGAGCTCAGGAATGAAAAAAGGCGTCAAGCAAAGCTTCACGCCTTTTCACGAAGAAAGTGACCTAGGCTTTTAGCGCGGGCTCTTGAGCGTGTCGCCCACGGTGACCGGGCGCGAAACGCCCATGATCAATGCGTAGCTCACGCGGTCGAAGGTGCGGAACACATAAGCTTGGCCGGTGGGCTCATCGGGCAGTTTGACCATTTCGCCTTTGCCCATGAATTTGGCCATGCCTTCGGTTGCGCGCGTGGTTTTGTCTTCTACCGTTGCGCCGGTGCGCCACACTTGCAGCACGTGGCCGTTTTCAAGGCCATCGGCCTTGCCGCGGTTAATTGCCACCACAAAGCTGTTGCCTGCGGTGTCTACGCCACCGTAGATCGACATGACGCGTGCAACCACATCTTTTTCCGGCGCGCGCGGCACATAGTTCACAGAGACTTCTTTTTCTGCCGGCAGCAGACGGTCGCCCACGCCCATCTCTTCTTTGGAGCTGGTGATCGTCAGCGTGGCCGGGTCGCCGGGGCGGGTAATGTCGCCGGTGCCAAGATAAAACGCTTCATAGGCCAGAATCTGGCCTGTTTCCGGGTCTTTGAGCGGCTTGGCCGGGCGGAACAGCTGGTACGACGTCACGCCTGTATCTGTAATGCCGCGCACGTAGCCGATATCGCCACGGCCCATGAACACGCGGCCTGTTTCAGACGACGCAATGATGCGCGGTGCGCTGTTCAGGCCGTCTGCTTCGACAATCAGCGGTTTAGACAGGAACGGCTCAATCACGCCGGCCGGAATCGCCGGGATCGCGTCTTTATCGAGCAACTCGCTACGCACGCGGGGCGATAGGCGCACGGTGCCATCCGGCCCGGGTTCGGTAGACAGGAAGGCGCGGCCATCACGCTTGATCAAATACAGCGTCTGGCCGGGGAAAATCAGGTGCGGGTTACGGATTTGATCTTTGTTCATGCCCCACAGCTCGGGCCAGCGCCATGGGCTTTTCAGAAACAGGCCAGAGATGCGCCACAGCGTGTCGCCGCGCTTGACCGTGTACTGGCTGGGTGCATTGGCTGCCAGCTCCGACAGCGGCACACCCATTTGCGCCACCTGCTCAGCGGTGCTGCGCTGCTTTGGGGTGATCGGAAAATTGGGACCCGACTGGGCATGGCTAGAGGAAAATACAGTGGCAAGTGCCAGCCCGATCGCGCAAAGCAACATGGAGCGCTGTGGTTGGGCCGTCATACTTTTTGTCATGGTTTCATTCCCTCTGGAGTGCGTTGCCCCAAGGCGCCGCACGGCGCATGCTCAAAAGCACGCGGACTACATCTAGATTTTGGTTAAATTGTGGCAGGTAACATCTTGAAGTTGCAATGTTTTTGCCTAAATTGCAAGATAAACCGTTGCTCGCGCTGGACGTTTTGGAACCGGAGTGTTGCCGTTTACTCAAACGCTACCCCAAATGTGTCACGCCTTACTGATTGAATGCACTTAAAAACATGGCTTTGCTCCCTATTCTCGTCTGGCCCGATCCGCGCCTGAAAACCGTTGCCAAGCCGGTCACCAAGTTCGACGCGCGCTTGGCAACGCTTGCGGAAGACATGGCGCAGACCATGTACGACGCGCCCGGCATCGGCCTCGCAGCCACGCAGGTGGACGTGCACGAACGGCTGATCGTACTGGACGTGACCGACGACAAAAGCGGCCTGATGACGCTGGTCAACCCCGAAATCGTTTGGGCCAGCGAAGAACTGTTTGAATACGAAGAAGGCTGCCTGTCGGTGCCGGAGATTTACGACGGCGTGACGCGGCCGGCCAAGGTCAAAGTGCGCGCGCTGGATGTGGCCGGCAAACCGTTTGAGTTTGATGCGGAGGGTTTGCTGGCGGTGTGCGTGCAGCACGAGATGGACCATCTGCAGGGCAAGGTGTTTGTGGAATACCTGTCCGGCCTGAAGCAAGACCGCATCAAGACCAAGCTCAAAAAGCGCGCCAAGAAGGCGGCTTAACCGCAGCCCCAGCAGCGCAAATCATGCGGAAATAGCGGCTCCTACATTGCTCTATGCAATATCCATGCGCCTTTTCAAGCATTTTTGCCTGAAAAGGCGCATGGATATTGCGTAGAGGCACCTAAAATGCACTTCGCGCGGCCTACACGCAATCCGCGCCGCGCTGCAGTCGATTCGACGCCCGGGCGCTGCGGCGCACTGCTTCGCCAGTTAAGCTTCGGTCATGGAGCAACCATCCACCCCCGAGATTGATCTCGCCCAGCGCGAGGCGCAGATTCGCGAACGCGTGCGGCGGCGAGCGGATTTTTATCGCAGCCTGCTCGTGTATTGCATTGCCGTGCCGATCATGTTGCTGGTGAATTTTTTGCTCGTCCCGCAAAGCGGCTACTGGTCGTTGATGGTGATGGGAATTTGGGGCCTGGTTCTTGGCGTGCAGGCGGTGCAGACTTTTATGCTGCGCGGCTGGCTTTCGCAGGATTGGGAAGCGCGCAAGATCGAAGAAGTCATGCGCCGCCAGCAAGAGCAGCACAAGCCTTGACAAGGAAACTCCGTGGCATTAATTAATTACCGCAAGAACGCCGATGGCTCGGAAGAAGGCCAAATGCTGGGCCTGGTGCGCTTTCAAAAAGCGGCCGGCTCCGCACCGGGCGGTTTTGCCAATCGCCAGCAAATGGATGCCTATCTCGAGGCGAAAAAAAAGGTCGAGGACATCAAGGGCTTCTATGGCCACGCGATGGCCTACACCGCGGTCAATGTGGGCTTGGCGACCATCAACTTGTTCACTTCGCCGAACAAAATCTGGTTTATCTTTCCCATGCTGGGCTGGGGCATTGGCCTCGCTGCGCACGCGTTTAGCGTGTGGGGCCCCTCCATGTGGTTTGGTCGGCAGTGGGAAGAGAAAAAAATCGCCGAGCTGCTGGCTAAGGAAAAAATCAAAACGCTCTCGACCGAAAAGCAGCTGGTCGAATCGCAGATGCGCATGCTGCAGGCGCAGATTGAGCCGCACTTTTTGTTCAACACATTGGCCAACGTGGTCAGTTTGATCCAGCCCGCGCCGGACAAAGCCACGCTGATGCTGGAGAATTTCATCAGCTATCTGCGCGCTTCGCTTGCCTCTTCGCGCACGACACAGGGCACCATTGCGCAAGAGGCTGATTTGCTGCGCACCTATCTTGACCTGCTCAAAATCCGCATGGGCGAGCGGCTCACCTACAGCATCGATATTGCGCCGGATGTTGCCGCGCAGCCCATGGCGCCAATGCTGCTGCAGCCGGTGGTGGAAAACGCCATCAAGCATGGCATTGAGTGCTGCGTTGAGGGCGGTTACGTCAAAGTGCGTGCCTGGCGCGCTGGCAACCGCGTGTTTGCGCAGGTGGAAGACAATGGCATGGGTTTTAAAGAAGGCGCTGGCGGCGGCGTGGGCCTGGCAAATCTGCGCGAGCGCCTGGCAGTGCTGTATGACGGCGATGCGCGGGTGGAAATTCAGGCGCGCGAGCCCGGCACGGCAGTGCTGCTGGATTTGCCGTATCAAGCGGCACCATCAGCCAAGCCCCAAGATGCAGCCGGCGCGCCTGTCCAGCCACCACTACCGCCGCAGCCGCCTGAGCCGCCGGCTTTGGCTGGCGAGTTTGCCGGTGAGTTCGCCAGCCAAGGCGTGCGTATTGTCAAAGACGGCAAGCTGGTAGAAATCAGCGCTGACGGCAAGAGTGTGCGCATTGTCAAAGACGGCAAGAACATCACCATCAATAATCCGTAAGCGTATGACCACCGCTCTGATCGCCGACGACGAAGAACATCTGCGCACCTATCTGCAAGGCAAGCTCGCGCTGTTGTGGCCTGATCTACAGATCGTCGCGCAGGCCAAAAACGGCATCGAGGCCGCCAAGCTGATCGAGCAGCACGCGCCCGACGTGGCGTTTCTGGATATCAAAATGCCCGGCCTCACCGGGCTGGAAGTTGCCAAAGGCATCGAGGCCGATACGCGCGTGGTGTTTGTCACCGCCTACGACGAGTTTGCAGTGGAAGCGTTTGAGCGTGAGGCGGTGGACTATGTGCTCAAGCCCGTCACCGATGAGCGGCTCGGGAAAACGATTGCGCGTATCAAAAAAGCGCTGGTGGAACATGCGCCGTCACCAGATTTGTCGAAAATTCTCAACCAGCTCACCCGCGCGCTGCCCGCATCCCTTGCCGCCGGCGGCGCGGCAGCCAAATACCTGCGCTGGATTCGCGCCAGCCGCGGCGACACCACGTTTCAAGTGCCAGTGGAAGAGGTTCTGTACTTCCAAAGCGACGACAAATACACAGTCGTGCAAACCAGCAGCGGCGCAGAACACCTCATCCGCACACCGCTCGCAGATCTAGGCGCAGAGCTGGACCCGGAAAACTTCTGGCAAATCCACCGCTCCACCATCGTCAACATGCAGCACGTCACCGCCACGCGCCGCGAAGAAAGCGGCAAGCTGTTTGTGAAGGTGAAGGGGCACGACAAGGAGCTGGTGGTATCGCGTGCGTATGTGCATCTGTTTCGGCAGATGTGAGCTTAAGACTGAATCCGCCACGGTGGATTCAAGCGGTTTTCTCCGGCGAAATAGAGGCAGATCGGGTTTCCGTCGGGGTCGCGTAAACGCGCTTCGCGCCATAGCCAAGCCATGTGTTGCGGGCCGGATTCAAACACTACACCGGCGTTGGACAGGCGCGTGACATAAGCGTCCAAGTCTTCGCGCTCGAAATACAAAACTGTTTGCGAAGGCGTGACGGATTGCGTTTGATGAATGCTGAACGTTGCACCGTTGGCGCATTCAAAGCGCGCGTAGTGATCGCTGCGCACGATCAGCTTGAGTCCGAGCGTCAAATAAAAATCGATAGACCGGGGGATGTCGCTTACAGCAACGGTTGCCTGATTGAGATTCATCGCCCCAGTATTGCACGACGTGCGATTTTCTTACATTAGACTACGCAATATCCATGCGCCTTTCCAGACAATTTTGCTTGAAAAAGCGCATGGATATTGCGTAGAGGCTTTTGGTGCTTGCCCGCGCAGGCCGTAGAATGCCTGCATGCAAGCTCAAAACCTTCGCGTGGCATTTGCCGGCACGCCAGAATTTGCCGCGGCTGCGCTCAAGGCGTTGATCGATGCGGGCTATCACATTCCACTCGTGTTCACGCAGCCGGACAAGCCGGCCGGGCGCGGGCTCAAGCTCTCGGCTCGCCCGGTCAAGCAGCTTGCGCAGCAGCATGGCATTGCGGTACTGCAGCCCAAAAGTTTGCGGCTGGATGGCAAGTTTCCTGATGAAGCGCGCGCTGCGCATGAGGCGCTGCGCGCATCAAAAGTTGATGGGATGGTGGTGGCGGCCTACGGCTTGATTCTGCCGCAGAGTTTTCTGGACATTCCCGCGCATGGCTGCGTGAACATTCACGGCAGCGTGTTGCCGCGCTGGCGTGGTGCGGCGCCGATTCATCGTGCTATTGAGGCGGGTGATGTTGAGACTGGCATCACGCTGATGCAGATGGACGCGGGGCTGGACACTGGGCCGATGCTTGTCACAGAGCGCATCGCCATCTCGCTAGAAGACACCACGGCCAGCCTGCACGACAAGCTTGCGCTGCTGGGCGCGCGCATGGTGGCGCAGCACTTGCCCGCGATTGTGAGTGGGCAGATCAAACCCGCGGCGCAGCCTGCGCAGGGCGTGACTTACGCAGAAAAAATCCGCAAAGATGAAGCGCTGATTAATTGGGCCGACGATGCGCAGCAGATCGCCCGGCGCATCCGCGCGTTTGATTCTTTTCCCGGCGCGGTCACGGTGCTGGATGGCAGCGATTTGAAGATTTGGGGCGCGATGGCGGTTGCGTCACCCGCGCGCGGCGAGCCGGGCACGGTGATGGCGGTGGGCAAGGACCATTTCATCGTGGCGTGCGGCAGCGGGTTGTTGCAGGTCAGCCACGTTCAGCGGCCCGGCGGCAAGCGGCAAAGCGTGGCCGATTGGCTGCGCGCGCAGCCGCTGGCAGCGGGCGCTCGGCTAGGCTAAATGCGTCCCGTAACGTTTTGTTGCGAACCGTCAGCAACTGCGCGGCTGATCTGGGCTCAAATCACGCATGCTCAAAATACGGGAAGCGCAGCATTTGCCGATGCGCTAAGTTGACGGCTCGTCCATGAAATCTTCGCCACATATTCTCTGCCTGGGCAACGCGACCATTGATCGCGTGTACCACCTGTCGCAGGCGCCGCAGTTGTCGGAAAAGCAGGTTGCCGATGATGCGGTGCAGACCGGCGGCGGCAAAGCGGCCAACGCCGCAGTGGCAATTGCGCGGCTGGGCGGGCGCGCCACGTTTTTGGGTAGCGTGGGGGATGATGAGCTGGGCGCCGCCATTTTGCGCGGCCTGGCGGCAGACGGCGTGAACACGCGCCATGTGCCCACGGTCGCCGGTGCAATTTCCAGCCATAGCGTCGTATTGGTAGACCCGCGCGGCGAGCGCACCATCATCAATGTGCCGGCCCAGGGCATCTCGAGCGACCCAAGCTGGCTGCCGCTGGCGCAGGTGGGCGCGAGCCAAGCCATTCTGGCGGACGTGCGCTGGATCAAAGGCTGCGCCGCGCTCGCGCAAGTGGCGCGCGCGGCCAAGGTTCCGGTGATTCTGGATATTGATCCCACCAGCAGCAACACTGCCACTGACGAGTGGGCAGACGTGATTGCGCTGGCCGATTACGCGATTTTTTCGCGCCGCGGCCTCGCGCATTTTTCCGGCACGGGCGACACCACCCGCGCACTCAAGCACGCGCTGACCGCCGGCGCACGCATGGCCTGCGTGACCAACGGCGCGCATGGCGCATGGTGGATGAGCCAGAACGACTTTACGCCGCAGCACGTTCCCGCCTTTGCCGTGCGCGCGACGGATACGCTGGGCGCGGGCGATGTGTTTCATGGTGCATTTGCCCTAGCCATTGCCAGCGGCGAGTCTGATGCGGATGCACTGCTGTACGCTGCTGCTGCTGCCGCCGTCAAAGTGCAGCGCAATGGCGGGCGCGCCGGCTACCCGCAGGACGCAGAAGTGCGCGCCATGCTCGCCGCGCCCGCGGCCCGCGCCGCAGTGAATTCTTAGACTTGACCTGACCTTAACGCAGCGCCGCCACGCACATCGCCCAGAAATTGGCGAGTTCGGCGCGAAAGTCCGGGTGAAAGTACGCGGCAAATGTGGCGGCCAGCAGCGCCAAAAACATCAGCACAGCTAGCCATTTAAAGGCGACTACGCTTATTTGACGGGCGTTGTCAGCCATTTTTGCCTCAGAAGCCGCATGGATATTGCGTACTATGCTGTGGCAGGTGCGCCGCGCGCAATCGGTGCCTCGCGCACCGGCAAGTTCGCCAGCGCCGCAAAAACCCCCAGCGCAATCGTAATGCCCCACACCACGTTGTAGTTGCCAAACTGGTCGTACAAGCGCCCGCCCAGCCACACGCCCAAAAAGCTGCCGACCTGGTGGCTAAAGAACACAAAGCCGCCCAGCATGCCCAAGTACTGCACGCCAAACACGGTGGCGATCACGCCATTGGTCAGCGGGATGGTTGATAGCCACAGCAGGCCCATCGCCGCAGCAAAGATGTACACGCTCCAGGGCGACAGCGGCAGCAGCAAAAACAGCGCAATCACCACTGCTCGCGCGAGGTAAATGCCAGACAGCAAATACTTTTTGGGAAAGCGCGCGCCCAGCATGCCCGCGCCGTAGGTACCAAACACATTGAACAGCCCCACCAGCGCCAGCGCCGCCACCGCAACGCTCGGCGCCATGCCTTTGTCTTTCAAATACGCCGGCAAGTGAATGCCGATAAACACCACCTGAAAGCCGCACACAAAATAGCCCGCCATCAGCCACTGAAAGCTGCGGTAGCCGAATGCCTCGCGAATCGCCTGCATGATGCTCTGCTGCGAGTTGCCCGGCACAACCGCCGGCTCGCGCAGACCGGCGGCCAGCGGCGCCATGAGCAGCGCCACTGCAGCAAGAATCAGAAGCGCTTCTTGCCAGCCAAACCAGCTGATCAACCCTTGCTCGACCGGCACCATTAAAAACTGCCCAAAGCTGCCGGCCGCAGCGGCAATACCAAGCGACTGCGAACGCTTTTCTGGTGGCGCGGTGCGGCCAATCACGCCATAGACCACTGTGTAGGTCACGCCAGACAATGCAAGACCAATCAGCACGCCCGCGCCCATGGAGAACACCACGCCGCTTGAGGCCAATGCCATCACCACCAGCCCGGCGGCGTAGAGCAGAGCGCCGACGATCAAGACCTTGGTTGCGCCATACCGGTCGGCCAGCATGCCGGCAAACGGCTGGCTGATGCCCCACAGCAGGTTTTGCATGGCGATCGCAAACGCAAAGGTCTCACGCGTCCAGCCGTTAGCCTGCGTCATCGGCAACTGCCAAAAACCAAAGCCGTGGCGGATGCCCATCGATAAGGTGACGAGCAAGCCGCCGCAAATCAGTACTGTGGTGAGGGATAAACGTTTTTCCATCAGGGCAGTGTATGGGTACGCGATGCACTGCGGAGCCGGCCTTGCGCGCGTTGCAGCACAGGGGCTTCTTACAATGCATGCATGACAGTAGTCTCCCGGCCCTCTGCGGCCACCAGCCTTGCCGCCGATTCGCTCGCGCTGGCCTTGCATCGCGCGGCGTTTTGTATTGATGCAGTAGCCACTGGCCGCTCTCTGAATGACGCGCTGGACGATCCGTTTGTGCGTCAGGCGCAAGGCGCGCGCGGCGCGATTCAGGATTTGTCGTTCTACGCCTTGCGGCGCTACGGGCTGGCCAGCGAACTGCTCAAGCAGCTGGCGCACCGGCCGCTGGATGCGCAGGTGCATGCGCTGCTGCTGGTCGCGCTGGCTTTGCTGTCAGACACCAAATCGCCCAAGTACCCAGACCACACGCTGGTCGATCAAGCCGTGCGCGCGGCTGCGGCGTTGCCCGGTGGAGATCGCGTCAAGTCCGTGGTCAACGGCATTCTGCGCACGTTTTTGCGCGAGCGAGCGGCCCGGTTTGCGGCGGCGCAAACCATTGAAACTGCACAGTGGAATCTGCCACCCTGGTGGCTGGTGCGGCTGCAAAAAGCCTATCCGCAGCAGTGGCAAGCGATTGCACTGGCAGCGCAGGAACATCCGCCGCTGACGCTGCGCGCCAACCTGCGTGTGAACTCCGCTGCCGCGCTGGCGCAGTCTTTCGTTGCAGCCGGCATTGAAGCGCAAGCCATCAGCGAAACCGCTGTGGTGTTGCCCAAGGCGCAGCCGATCACAAGCCTGCCCGGCTACAAAGAAGGCGCATTTTCCGTGCAAGACGCTGCCGCTCAGTTAGCTGCGCCGCTACTGGATGCACACAGCGGCCACCGCGTGCTGGACGCTTGCGCCGCGCCCGGCGGCAAGACCGCGCACCTACTGGAGCGCACTGACTGCAGCGTGGTCGCGCTGGATGTGGACGCGCAGCGGCTGGCTCGTGTGCGTGAAAATCTAACCCGCTTAAAGCTCGCGGCAAGCATCGTGCGCGGTGATGCCGCGCAGCCCAGCGCCTGGTGGGACGGCACGCTGTTTGACCGGATTTTGCTGGACGCACCCTGCAGCGCCAGCGGCATTGTGCGGCGCCACCCTGATATCGCCTGGCTGCGGCGCGACGCCGATATTGCGCGCCTGGCGAGCCTGCAGCGCACGTTGCTGGATGCGCTGTGGCCGTTGCTTAAAGTTAGCGGGCGTTTACTTTATGTGACGTGCTCGGTCTTTCCTGAAGAGGGCGAGGCGCAAGCGTCGGCATTTGTGCAACGAAAGCACGACGCAAAACGTCTAAATGCTCCCGGTCAGTTGCTCCCAACTGCGGGGCAACGGGACAATCATGATGGCTTCTTTTATGCGCTGTTCGAAAAAACCATCTGATGCCAAACATGCATCGCCGATTTACGGCGGGGTCCACTGCCCGCCCGCTCAGTCCCTCGCGCCGGCGAATCCTCGTTGCGGGTGCCCGCGTGGCCGGCGCGTTTGCGCTGGCGGGGCTGTCTGCGCCCGTGTTCGCTGCAGCGGAAGGCATTGAACCGCGGGAAATTACGCTCACCCCGCGTGAAGACGGCTACGTTCTCACCGCCGAATTTCTGATTGAAGTTTCTCCCCGGCTGGAAGACGCGCTGCAGGCGGTGCCGCTGTTTTTTGTGTTCGATTATGAAATCAACCGCCGCCGCTGGTACTGGTGGGATGAAGACGTGGCGCGCGGCAGCATTACTTACCGGCTCTCATACAACGCGTTGACGCGCGAATACCGCTTGGCGCTGTCCAGCCAGGGTGCCAGCCTGACCGCACTGACATTCAGCTCGCTGCCAGAGGCGCTGCGTTTCATGTCGCGCGTGCGGCGCGAGCGCGTGGCCGAACCCGGTGCGCTCAAACCGGGCGAGCGCTACCGCGTGGGTGTACGGCTGCGGCTGGATACCGCGCAATTGCCCAAGCCGTTTCAGCTCAACGCCCTCACGCAGCGCGAGTGGCTGCTGGATTCCGACATTAAATACATTACAGTGGCCGGCAACGGCGGCAAGTAATCTGCCTGTATGAACCGTTCGTTTCGCTACGCGCTGATTGGCGCCATCGGCGTTTCCGGGGTGCTGCTGTTTTTGCTCGCGGCCGGCACGAGCAATACCGAGCTGTTTGCCAAGCATTACAACGGCTTGCTCGCGGCCAATCTGGTGCTCAGCGCGCTGCTGTTCATTGTGGTGTTTGCGTTGGTGTGGCGACTGGTGCGGCGGCGGCTGCAAAACCGCTTTGGCGCCAAGCTCACCGGCCGCTTTGCGCTCGCGTTTGCGACCATGGGCCTGGTGCCCGGCATTGTGATTTATGTGGTGTCGGCGCTGTTTTTGACGCGCTCGATTGAAAGCTGGTTCAACACGCGGGTGGATTCGGCGCTGGAATCCGGCTTAAAGCTCACGCAATCCACGCTCGATTCTCTGCTCGCTGACACCACCAACCGCAGCCGCGGCATGGTTTCGCAACTGGTCAATGTGCCCGAGGGCGCTCTTGCCAGCGAAGTGGCGCGCTTGCGCGAAACCTTCGTGCTGTCGGAAGTGACGATCTTCACTGGCAGCGGCAAGGTGCTTGCTACCGTCGGCCCCAACTTGCTCAGTCTGCGGCCCGAGCTGCCGAGTGCAAACGTGATGCGGCAGGTGCGCACGAACGGCTCGTCCTCCACGCTGGAAAGTGAGGCCGCAGAAGGCACTGAAGCGGCGGCCAGCGGCCCGCTGCGCATGCGGGTAGTGCTGCCGCTTGCCGCAGGCAGCGTGATCGCGCTCAATACAGAGCCACGCTATCTGCAAGTCTTGCAACCGGTGCCGGCTGCGCTGGCGCAAAACGCAGAATCCGTGCGCGCAGGCTATCAGGACTACAAAGAGTTAAGTCTTGCGCGCGAAGGCTTGTCGCGCATGTACGGGCTCACTTTAACGCTCGCGCTGCTACTGGCCATGTTTGCATCCATCAGCATCGCGTTTTTGCTGGCCAATGCCATGAGCGCGCCGCTGCTCACCTTGGCCGACGGTACGCGCGCGGTGGCTTCCGGCGACTTTCGGCCGCTGCCTTTGCCGCCGGCGAACGATGAGCTGTCGCTCCTGACGGCAAGCTTTAACACCATGAGCCGGCAGTTGGGCGATGCGCAGTCTGCTAACGAGGCCAGCCAACGTGCGCTGCAGGATGCCAACGCGTATCTAGAAAGCGTGCTGACTAATCTGTCGGCCGGCGTGCTGGTGTTTGACAGCGATCAGCGCTTAGCTACCTACAACGATTCCGCCGTGCGCATTCTGGGCCAATCGCTGGCCAACAAGCGCGGCGCAACCATGATAGACGCGCTGCCCGAACCGCTGGCGCATTTGATCGCGATCCAGGATGCGCATGCGCAAGACCACTGGCAGCAGCAGGTTGCCCTGGAAAAGGGTGAAGGCCATACGCAAACGTTGTTGGTGCGCGGCGCGTCGCTGCCACTGGCGGATGCAGCCGTGCCGGCAAGCGCCAATGCGCCGGGCCGCGTGGTAGTGTTTGACGATGTCAGTGATGTGATCGCGGCGCAGCGCGCCACTGCCTGGGCCGAGGTGGCGCGCCGCCTGGCGCATGAGATCAAAAATCCGCTCACGCCGATCCAGCTTTCCGCCGAGCGCATGGCCCACCGGTTGGCCGACAAGCTGCAGGGGCCGGACGTGGAAATGCTCGCCAAAGGCACCTCAACGATTGTTAACCAGGTGGCGGCGCTCAAACGCATGGTCGATGAGTTTCGCGACTATGCCCGCCTGCCGCATGCGCAGCTGGCGCCGCTGGATTTGAATGCGCTGATCGAAGATGTGCTGCGCCTGTACGAGGCAGACTGCGCGCCGGGCGGCCGCATTGCACTGGCGCTGGCGCAGGGGCTGCCGCTGATTGAGGGCGACGCCGCGCAGCTGCGCCAGGTGATCCACAACCTGGTGAAGAACGCGCTTGACGCTTGTGAACAAGCCGGCTCGGCGGCACGGCCCTGCGTGACCGTGAGCACCCTACTTTCGGTACGCGGAGTTGACGATTTGTCAAAGCCTGCGCAAAAACGTGTAAAGTTCGCCGTCAGTGACCTGGGCAGCGGATTTCCGGCCAAAATTTTGGCCCGGGCGTTTGAGCCCTATGTCACGACCAAGGCCGGTGGAACCGGTTTGGGATTGGCAATTGTGCGGCGGATTGTGGATGAGCATGCAGCACGCGTGAACATCCGCAATCTTGACACCGGCGGAGCCGAGGTGGAGATTACGTTCACGCGGCTTGTATAGCGGACTTCGGTTCCCGCACCGCTGGATGAACATGAAGAGGATGTGCGCTCCGTATGGCGAAAGTGCTCGTTGTTGACGACGAAATCGGAATTCGCGAATTGCTGGGTGAAATCCTCAATGACGAAGGTCATGAGGTGCTGGCTGCTGAAAATGCAGCGCAGGCGCGCAGCATGCGCGCGCAGGGCCCGGTGGATCTGGTGCTGCTCGATATCTGGATGCCAGATACCGACGGCGTGACCTTGCTCAAAGAGTGGGCGGCGCAGCGCGAATACGCGACCACTCCCGTAATCATGATGAGCGGCCACGGCACGATTGATACCGCGCTGGAGGCCACCCGCATCGGCGCGATCGACTTTCTGGAAAAACCCATCACGCTGCAAAAGCTGCTGCGCTCGGTGCAAGCGGGCTTGAATCGCGGCCGCATGCCGCCGCGCCCGGTGATGAATTTTGCGCCCCCACCGTTTGCACCCGCAGGCGCTGCGCCGGTGGTGCCGAGTTTTTCGCAAATGGCTTTGGTGAGTGAAGCGCCGGCGGTGGCCGCGCCGCCGCCCGGCATTGATGTGCCGCTGGACCAACCGCTGCGCGAAGCGCGCGATGCATTTGAACGCGTGTACTTCGAACATCATCTCGCGCGCGAAGGCTGGAGCATGACGCGTGTGGCGGAAAAAACCGGTCTGGAGCGCACGCACCTGTACCGCAAGCTCAAGCAGCTGGGCATCGAACTGGCCCGCAAGGACAAAAACCGCGAGCCGACCTAACAGAGCCCCCTCTCCCTCGACGGGAGAGGGTAGGGATGAGGGTGAAATCGTGGCACAGAGTAAGCGTGCAAAGAACTAAGCCTTTATGCGAATCCTGATTGTTGGCGCAGGCCGGGTCGGCGAATCCGTGGCCGAAGCTCTGGTCTCTGAAGAAAACGACATCACCGTCATCGACACCGATCCGGCGCGCATTGCCGAGCTGCAGGCGCGGCTTGATCTGCGCGGCGTGGTCGGCTCCGGTAGCCACCCCACGGTGCTGCGGGACGCGGGCGCGCAAGACGCAGAGCTGCTGATTGCGTGCGCTACCAGTGATGAAGTGAATCTGGTCGTGAGCCGTCTGGCGCGCGACATGTTCAATATTCCCACCCGCATCGTGCGGGTGCGCTCCACCGAGTTTCAAGAGCATCCCGAGGTGACGCAAGACGCGTTTGCGGCAGACGTGGTGATCTGCCCCGAACAGAGCGTGACCGATACGATTCTTAAGCTGGTGGAGTTTCCCGAAGCGCTGCAGGTGCTGGAGTTTGCGGATGGCAAGGCCAGCCTGATCGCGGTGCGCGCGGTGGAAGACGGACCGCTGGTGCGCCACTCCATTCACGAGCTCAAGACGCATTTGCCCAAGGATGTCGATACGCGCATCGTCGCGATCTACCGGCGCGACCGTGTGCTGGTGCCCGATGGCGATACACGTATTGAGCCGGGCGATGAGGTTTTTTTTCTTGCAGGCACCGAGCATATTCGCGTGGTGATGCGCGAGCTGCGCAAGATGGACAAGCCGGTCAAGCGCGTGATGATCGCCGGCGGCGGCAACATCGGCCTGCGCTTGGCGCGCGAGCTGGGGCCCAAGGTGAATCTGCGCCTGATCGAGCCGCGCAAATCGCGTGCTGAATATCTGGCCAGCGAGCTGCCCTCCAGCACGCTGGTGCTCAACGGCGATGCGACCGATGAAGACCTGCTGGTGGATGAAGCCGTAGCGGAGATGGACTTGTTCATCGCCGTCACCAACGATGACGAGAACAACATCATGGCCGCGCTGCTCGCCAAGCGGTTGGGCGCGCGCCGCGTGATCGCGCTGATCAACCGCAAAGCCTATGCTGACATGATGCAGGGCAGCCGCATTGATATTGCGATTGCGCCTTCGCAGGCCACCATCAGCGATTTGCTCACGCACGTGCGCCGTGGCGATGTGGCGCAGGTGCATTCACTGCGGCGCGGCGCGGCCGAGGCGCTGGAAGCGATTGCGCACGGCGATGTGAAAAGCTCCAAGGTCGTGGGCCGGCGCGTGGAAGAGATTGATCTGCCCAAAGGCGCCACCATCGGCGCGATTGTGCGCGAGGTGGATGCCGGTGGTGGCCGCACGGAAAGCCGCGTTGTCATCGCCCACCACGACACGCTGATCGAATCAGAAGATCACGTGATCGTGTTTGTGGCCAACAAGCGGCAAATCCAGAAGGTGGAAAAGCTGTTTCAAGTCGGTGTGGGGTTCTTTTGAAACTGATTCCCCAGTTTGTGCAACTGTTTTTGTCCCCTCCCCTGCGCGCAGGGGAGGGTTAGGGTGGGGTTATATGCAGGCATATCGGTATTGGCCAAAACCCCCTCCTAGCCTCCCCCTGCACGCAGGGGGAGGGAATATCTTAGTTGCGCGTACAGGTTACGCAATATCCATGCGGGTTTTGAGGCGAAAATGGCTCAAAATCCGCATCGATATTGCGTACTCACTGTTTAATTTGATGCTGTAAGCACGATGGGCCACCTACTTCCCGTCATCAACGTGCTGGGCTTTGTGGTGCTGCTGTTTGCCTTCACCATGCTCGTGCCTTGGGGTGTGGCGCTGGTGAATAGCGACGCTGCGCTGCCGATCTACAACGAGTCCTTGTTTTTCACACTCATCTGCGGCGCGCTGCTGTGGGCGCTCACGCGCAAGCACAAGCGCGAGCTGCAGCCGCGCGATGGTTTCTTGCTCGTCTCGCTGGTGTGGGCCACCTTGCCGGCCTTCGCTGCGGTGCCGCTGCTACTGTACTTTCGCCAGGCCGGCGTGCCGATCTCGTTCACCGATGCGTATTTTGAGGCGATGAGTGGCCTGACCACCACCGGTGCCACTGTCATCACCGGGCTGGATAAATTGCCGCACTCCATCAACGTCTGGCGTTGCTGGCTGGTGTGGCTCGGCGGCATGGGCATTATTGTGATGGCCGTGGCGATCTTGCCGCTGCTAGGCGTAGGCGGCATGCAAATCTACAAGGCCGAAACGCCGGGGCCGATGAAAGACGCCAAGCTCACCCCGCGCATTACAGAAACCGCCAAGGGCTTGTATGCCGTGTACGTGGGCGTGTCGCTGACCTGCTGGCTGTCTTACCGCGCCGCCGGCATGAGCTGGTTTGATGCGTTTTGCCATATGTGCGCCACCATGGGCCTAGGCGGCTTTTCTACTTACGATGCCAGCTTTGGCCAGTTCAACTCACCGGCCATCGAGGCGGTGGCAATCGTGTTTATGACGCTGGCGGGTTTTAACTTTGCCATGCACTTTCTCGCCTGGCGGCAGCGCTCGATCCGGCCCTACTTTTTCTGCCCAGAGGCGCGCTGGTACCTGCTGGCGCTGTATTCAGGCGGTGCCGTGATCACGGTGTTTTTGTATTTGCGCGGCGTCTATCCCAGCTTTTTGGAAAGCCTGCGCCACGCTGCATTCAATGTGGTGTCGATTGCCACCACCACCGGTTTTGCCAGCGTGGACTATGCGCAGTGGCCGATCTTTGCGCCGGTGCTGATGCTGCTGATGTGCTGCTTTGTAACCTGCGCGGGTTCCACCGGCGGCGGCATCAAAATGCTGCGCGCGGTGATTTTGTTCAAGCAGAGCAAGCGCGAAGTCACGCGCATTCTGCATCCGCGCATCGTCAACCCGGTCAAGCTTTCCGGCGACGTGGTGGAAAACAAGGTCGTGCTCGCGGTGCTGGCCTTCATGCTGCTGTACGGCGGCATTGTCATTTTCATGACGCTCTTGATGCTCTTCACCGGGCTGGATGCCGTCACTGCATTTACCGCCATCATCGCCAGCATCAACAACACCGGCCCTGGCCTTGGCGAGGTCGGGCCGTCAAGCAACTTTCAGTCACTTTCTGACTTTCAAACCTGGATTTGCACCGTCTGCATGCTGCTTGGGCGCCTTGAGTTGTTTTCGGTGCTGGTCATTCTCACGCCTACGTTCTGGCGCAAGTAGACGCTCACATTCCACCTTTCACCGTGTCCTGGCACGCTTTGTGGTTGCATTGTTACCACGGTGTGGGTTGAACCTGACCACCTAGGCCCCACCTGAAGCGTTAAGGAGTTACCGGCGCTTTGAAACGAACCACCTGCCGGTGAATTGGAGCCAAGTCCATGCAAACTATCTACAACAGCGACAACTACTGCGTTGTGGTGTTCCCAGACGCGCCCAACGGCGCGGGCTTTGAAATTATGGACAAGCAGCTCAAGCGCGAGATTTATATCGGCGGCGAAGTCGCGCAAGCGTTTCAGTCCAAGGTACGCGAGTTGATGGAGTCCGAGCCCGATCAGGAAGATGTTGACGCGTTCCTGACGCAGTTTGACGGCCTGATGCACCACTCCGTCATCGTGCACTGAAGAGGAGTTGATCAGGTCTCCGTTCGGGCTGAGCCTGTCGAAGCCCATTTGCAAACCGTTGTTTTGATTCAATGTTCGTAAATGCGTTTCGACAGGCTCAACGCGAACGGATTGTGTAGCTGTTCTCCTATGCTGACTGCTTGGCGTGCGTATCGCGCGCCATCAGCAGGCACACGAAACTAATCAGCGCCCACACAGCCAGCACCGCAAACGCAGCCTTGTACCCAGCCAGCGGATACACCTTCACGCCGGCGTCGTTGATCATCGGCACATAACGGTCTAGCACCGCACCCATCAGCGGCTGCTGCAGCAGCGGGCCAAGCATCACTCCGGCGTTCATCACCCCTGTCACCGTGCCGGCCAGCGCCGGCGGCACGGACTCTTTGGCCCAGGCAAACATCAGCACCATGCTGCCCGCGCCAAATGCACCAAGCACCAGCAGCGTGATCAAAGCAGGCAGCGGCGAAGTTGGTGCGATCACGAGCGCGCCGGTGGCAATCACGATCAACATGCTGCCGGCCACAAAGGGCATCTTGCGCGTGTGTAGCCGGTCAGACAGGCTGCCCCACACAATGCCGCCCAGGCTAAAGGCCACCAGCATGCTTGACGTAATCCACGCCGCATCACGCGTGGCGAGGCTATGCTGCTGCACAAAAAACGGCACGCCCCACAGGCCGGCAAAACTCAAGACCGCACCGCAAATGCCGCTGGGCACCAGCACCAGCCAGAACGTGTTGCGGTAGCGCCAGATTTGCGCAAGGCCAGCGAGCATCGGCATCGCATCACCGCGCTTTTCTTCCGGCCGGTAGCTTAAGTAGCCGCGCTCGCTCGGGTCATTGCGCAGCACAAAGAACATCGCCGCTGCAATCGCCAGCGCAAACACGCCGGAGCCAAACATCACATCACGCCAGCCCACTTGTTCTGCCAGCAGTCGCAGTGGCGTGCCCGCCAGCACCGCGCCCAGCGTGCCCACTGCCAGTGACCAGCCGGAGATCGTGCCAAAGCGCCGTGCATCAAACCAATGCGCCGCTAGTGTGAGCATGCTCACCCAGGCCACGCCGTGCGCCGCGCCGATCAGTGCGCGCCCGCTGCTGGCCATGAGCACGCTATCCGCCAGCGCAAATCCAATCGCGCCTACGCCGCCCAGCACCGCGCCCACCAGCAGCAGGGTGCGTGCGCCAAACCGGTCCACCATCAAGCCGGTGGGAATCTGCATGGCGCAGTACGCATAAAAATAAAACGCGGATAGATTGCCCAGGCCCGCGGCGGACAATTGAAAATCACGCATCAGCTCGGCGGTCAATACGCCGGGCGTCACGCGCTGAAAAAATCCGAAGAGGTAAAACGTGGCGGCCAGGCCCCAGATTGCAATGGCAAGCCGCAGGGGAGGAAAAGTCATATACACGCAGTGTAAATCTGTATACAGATCCACCGCCGCGGCGCGTGAAACATGACAGTTTCAAAACGCGTCTTGTGTGAAACCTTGATGACATCGCGGCGCAGTTCCATCATGCGCAATCACTCATTGGGTAGATGCGAAATAAGCGATCAAAGCATCACTAAAAAAGTGGAACTTTTCTGTTGCAATGCAGGCCTAAGTTGACGTACTGTCACGCCAGCCTAAAGTAGGTGTCCGCAACACAACCAACAATGGACCTCTACGCTGCGGCAGTCGTTTCCTTAAATCTGTAACCCATCGCGGCGCTTTTCCCTGAAAGCCGCAAATAAGCAAATCGCGTAGTTAGGCACTGCCGCTACGCAACCTGAACCCATTGGTGCGGCTTGCCGTGCCAATGCCCGTGCAACGCTGTTTTTCGCCGGAGGTCAAGATGGAACGTCATCTCCCTTTCACCCTCTCAGAACCCTTTACCCTGGGCGTTGAGCTTGAGCTTCAACTTATTCATCCCGTCACGGGTGATTTGCACGGCGCCGCGCCGCTGATTTTGTCGGCCACGCACGGCACACATTTGGGCGAACAGATTAAGCCTGAGATCACGCAAGCAATGCTGGAGATCAACTCTCGCGTGCATGCGCGCGTGGATACGCTGCGTGCCGATCTGCTTTCCGTGCGCGATGATTTGTCCAGCATGGCGCGCCTGCTCGGTGTGCAAATCGCCGGCGGCGGCACCCATCCGTTTCAGGATTGGCGCCACCGCACCATCAGCCACTCACCGCGCTTTGAATATGTGGCTGGCCTGTATGGCTATTTGGCACAGCAGTTCACCGTGTTTGGCCAGCATGTGCATGTGGGCTGCCCTTCGGGCGACGCTGCGGTGCGCTTGATCGGCCAGTTGCATCCGTACATTCCGCACTTCATTGCGCTATCTGCCGCCAGCCCGTTTGTGGAAGGCGAAGACACATCGTTTGCCTGCGCGCGGCTGAACAACGTCTCGCCCTTTCCCATGACGGGGCCGATGCCGGTGTTTAACGAGTGGATGGAATTTGAAGCGTTTTATCTGCGCGCCAAACAGCAAGGCGTGATTGGCAGCGTGAAAGACTTGTATTGGGACATCCGCCCCAAGCCCGAGTTTGGCACGCTAGAAATCCGCGTGTGCGATACACCGCTCACGGTAGAGAAAGCCTGCGCGCTCGCCGCATTTGCGCAAACGCTCACGGCCTGGCTGTCAGAAAACCCGCAAGACTTAAGCGCGCATAACGACGCGGTGTACGCCGTCAACCGCTTCCGCGCGTGCCGCTTTGGCCTGTTTGCAGACTACATCCGCGCCGATGGCCAGCCCACCATGCGCTTGCGTGATCATCTGCTGTGGTTGCTCGATGAACTCGCGCCGATGTCCAAGTGGCTCGACACCGAGCTTGAAATTGCCTCGCTGTACTGGCAGGTGGAGCATTGCATGACCGATGCGCGCTGGCTGCGCCAAAGCTACGCCCGCACCCGCTCGCTGGCCAACACCGCGCGCGAGCAGGCTGGGTTGTGGATGAATCGCACGGCGCGCGTGGAGAAGCGGGCTGTGGCGGTGGAGGTTTAGCTGAGCGAGTGGTCGCAGAAGTCCCTCCCCTTCAAGGGGAGGGTCAGGGTGGGGATGGGGCTAACCGGCTCTACTCAAGTGCGCAACCCATCCCCCTCCCAGCCTCCCCCTTGAAGGGGAAGGGGTTAGCACAGGCTTCTCATAGCGCTACATCTGCTCCCATGGCAACCCACGTTGCCGCCACCCATTCACTGTCCCCCGGTGCATGTTGTCATCCAAATCACCTTCAAACCCTTCCAGCACGTTGATCACGTTGGTAAATCCGGCTTGCTCCAGCACTTCGCCGGCGGCCAGCGTGCGTTTGGCGGAGCGGCAGATCAGCACCACGGGGCGCGCCTTATTGCCCTGTGCCTCACGCTCCACCTGGCGCACAAAGTCCACCGGGTCCGGTGTCATGTCTGGGTATTCATACCAGGGCAGATTGATTACGCCGGGCGGGTGGCCTACGTACATGTATTCAATCTCCATCCGCACATCGACAAATAGCGCGTCCGGGTTGGACTGCACGAGTGACCAGGCTTCTGGCGGGGAAAGATGTTTCATGCGCTTATCCTAAAGCATGTGCAGGCCGCGCGGGAGTGTTGGCCGGCATATTCAATTGACCCGCCGCTATTTGCGTTGCTGCAAAACGCTCATGGTCAGGCGCGACACGCAAGTAAGATCGCCCGCCTCATTGCGCAGCTCAATCGCCCACACCTGCGTGCTGCGGCCGATATGCTGCGGCCAGGTCTTGCCCGTCACCCAGCCCTGCGTGGCGCCTTTGAGGTGGTTGGCATTAATGTCCAGCCCTACCGCGTAAAAGCCTTCTCCACACGCATGGTTGGCCCCGCACGAACCCAGCGTTTCCGCCAGCACCACGCTCACACCGCCATGCAGCAGGCCAAAAGGTTGGCGCGTGCGATCATCCACCGGAATGCGGCCCACAATAAAGTCCGGCCCTACCTCAGTGAACTCAATGCCCAGCGCATCAATGGCCGTGGCGCGATGCTGCGTTTGCAGAATCGTGGTGGAGATGGGTTTTTTCCAGATTGGCTGCGTCATACGCGTATAGCGCTCTTGATTTGCTCCCTCTCCCGCCGCATCAGCGAGCGGGAGAGGGCGGGGGTGAGGGAAGAACCTATGCGCCAACGCCGCATAAGCTTTTATGGTCCAACACCACTATAGCCGCGCCCGTAACCACCTAAAATACACACTGACTTCACTTTTCAAACCCGTCTACGCACGTTCCATGCGGGTTTTCAGGCAAAAATGGCTCAACAAGCGCGTCCCGATTGCACCTTGCAACTCAAAAACCTGATGAATCAGCGCATCCTGATTCTGGATGGCGCCATGGGCACCATGATTCAGCGTTACAAACTTGCCGAGGCAGATTTTCGCGGCACGCTGTTTGCAGATCACCCCAAAGATCTCAAGGGCGACAACGAACTGCTCTCCCTCACCAAGCCAGAAGTGATCAGTGAAATTCACGAGCAATACCTCGCCGCCGGTGCAGACATTATTGAGACCAACACCTTTGGCGCCACCACCGTCGCGCAAGACGACTATGGCCTGCCCAAGCTGCACCCCACCATTGCGTACGACTTAAATCTGGCCAGCGCCAAACTCGCGCGCGCCGCCTGTGACAAATTTTCAACGCCGGACAAGCCGCGCTTTGTCGCCGGCGCACTCGGCCCGCAGCCCAAAACCGCATCCATCAGCCCGGATGTCAACGACCCCGCCGCGCGCAATGTCACGTTTGATGAACTGCACGCCGCGTACACCGAGCAGATTCGCGGCTTGGTCGATGGCGGCGCAGACATCCTGCTGGTCGAAACCATTTTCGATACGCTCAACGCCAAGGCCGCGCTGTTTGCCATTGACGAATATTTTGAAGCGCACGGCATCAAACTGCCCGTCATGGTGAGCGGCACCGTGACCGATGCGTCTGGCCGCATTCTCTCCGGCCAAACCGTAGAAGCGTTTTGGAACAGCTTGCGCCACATCAAGCCCATCACCTTCGGCCTGAACTGCGCGCTGGGCGCCGCCCTCATGCGCCCCTACATCGCCGAGCTGGCCAAAGTGTGCGACGTGGCCGTGAGCTGCTACCCCAACGCCGGCCTGCCCAACCCCATGAGTGATACCGGCTTTGACGAAACCCCGGCAGACACCAGCCACCTGCTCGATGGCTTTGCCAAAGACGGCCTGGTGAACTTGGTCGGCGGGTGTTGCGGCACCACGCCAGAGCATATAGCTGCGATTGCGCAGGCCGTGGCCAAGCGTAAGCCGCGGGTGTGGGGCGCGCAGTATCGAGAGGCGGCTTAAAGCTGCGTGGCGAAACCTACCGGCCCTATTGCGGGCGTAATGGTGCACGTGCCCGATGTGCCCGCCGCATTCGCGTGGTACCAGCGCGCTTTTCCGCACGCCATAGTGCGCCACATTACCGCGCCGATTGACTTTACGTACTTGGATGTAGACGGCGTGCAGCTAGAAATCGTGCCCGCAGATGAAAAAGTCGCCAGTGGCGCAGCTGGCACGCTGGTGGATTGGTATGTGCCCGACTTTGAAGCCGCGCTTGCACACATGCAGAGCATCGGCGCCACGCTTTATCGCGGCCCTGGCGACATAGAAAACGGCAAGCGCATGTGCAAGCTGCGTGACCCGTGGGGCAACTGTATTGGGTTGCGCGGGCCGTCGAGCCGGTAGCAGCAGCCTCTAGAACTCTCCCCATCCGTTCGGGCTGAGCCTGTCGAAGCCCTCCACGCTAAACCCAAATCAATCCTTTAATGACGAAGCCCTTCGACAGGCTAGGGGCTCTCAACAATCACGCAATATCCATGCGGGTTTTCAAGCAAAAATGCCTGAAAAAGCTCATGAATACTGCGTAGACCCTATCCAAAACATCAAAAAATTGCTCTGCAGCGAACATCAACTTGCATCAGGCTAGCGCAAATGCAGTCAAACATATAAAATGCATGCATTGAATGCATCGCAAGGAGTTGAAGATGGCTATTCTCACCGTAAGAAACCTTCCTGAAGAAGTGCACCGCGCCCTGCGCGTGCGCGCCGCGCAGCACGGCCACAGCATGGAGGCTGAGGTGCGCGACATCTTGGAATCCGCGGTCAGCCCAGAAGGCCGCGTCAAGCTCGGCTCGTTGCTGGCCGGCCTGGGCAAGCGCGCCAAACTCACCGATGACGAGTTTGCCGTTTTCGACCAAGTGCGCAGCAAAGCGCCCGCGCGCCCGATCAACTTTGAATAGCGCTATTCAATGATCTTGCTAGACACCAACGTGGTGTCCGAGCCACTACGCCCCGCGCCCGACCCGCACGTGATCGCATGGATCGACGCGCAGGCGCTAGAAACACTCTACCTCTCCGCCATCACCGTGGCCGAGCTACGCGCCGGCGTAGCGCTGCTGCCTGCAGGCAAACGCCGCACCGGCCTGCAAGAAAGTTTGGAAACGCAAGTGCTACCCCTGTTTGCCGGCCGCGTGCTGCCCTTTGATCTCGGCTGCACGCAAGCGTATGCGCAACTGCTGGCCAAGGCACGTGTGGCGGGGCTTGCTGTTGCAAGTGCAGATGGCTACATCGCCGCTATTGCGGCAGCTAACGGTTTGGCTGTGGCTACGCGGGATACGAGTGCGTTTGAGGCGGCAGGGGCAAAAGTGATTAATCCGTGGCAGACATAAAACCTGCTTCGTGATGAGCGACATGAATGCAGCGCAAAATAGCCCAGCACAATTGACTTACAGCCTTTGCCGACCGATCTCTATTGATTTGATATCTGGGTGGCGTTTGGCACGTCGTATACAAATTTCGTAACTTCGCTCAATAGACGATGATCAAGCAATACCTGCATAATCGTTTTTATCGTTTGTTCGCAAGGAATTAACCTTTGCGTTTGTGGGTCAAAATTCAATCCCCATCCTCTTTGCGCGTTAACTGTCTGAATTGCGCGGAGAAACTCTGGGTTATTAAACAGCGCGCGCTTTTCAATTTGTGCCATTCTCCTAAGTTGGATTGAGTTTGTTCCAACATAATCAATCAGTGGTTGCATATCTGTAAATAAGCTTGAGAAAACTGTCGTTCCGCGGAGAGTTACAAATGCC
Organism: Burkholderiaceae bacterium; assembly: GCA_051649325.1. GTDB lineage: Bacteria > Pseudomonadota > Gammaproteobacteria > Burkholderiales > Burkholderiaceae_C > JBJOQV01. Next base: position 48,717 of record JBOFGW010000161.1, read on the forward strand.
TGCTCATAGGAAGCTCGGTACTTCATCGCAGATTCGAATGCTCGCTTGCTCGCTATAAAGATGGCTGTCTCATAAGCGTAGAAATCAAAGTTTTTCTCTATGGCAAAGGCATCATTTTCCGCCGCAGAGAGTTCACCGTTACGAAAAATAATGTTTATATGAGTTTTTAGGTATGAAGTTTTCCAGTTACTCGTGGAACGTTTTACGGCGTATACGGTTTGGTTGTTGTGCACAAATTTGACGACATAGCCTTCTGCGTTCTTGAGATCTTTAATTGATTGAACGCGGCAATCAGGCTCAGGGCGATCAACACGTGCCTTTAAGTACTCAAAATCACTGCCCTCTAACAGAGAAGCCAAGCAGCTATTTTCATTCGTCTCTGCCAAGTACGAATAGCTTTCAAACTCAGTGATTCGGTTCATTTCGTTCTGAACAACTCCGCGAAGCAGGTTGTTTAGAGCCGGATCTGTTTGGACATAATGAGCTGAGAATTTGTGCGCCGTACTACTTCGCTTGTAAACCCAAAGGTGAATTAAGCACTGTGAGAAATCAAATGTCCTGAGCGATGCAAACGTCTGTTGCATTTACTAATCCCTAAGTATGTAGAAATCCTGAATCGTTTGTGCTTTCTGACTCCCAACTTCGAGTAATCCGTGCTTGAGAACCCTCACTTCTTTCTCTTCGTCGTTGATCACGATAGTGGCTTCATAAAGCTTCCATCCGAAAACAAGCAGCAAAGGGTTCATGAGAATCTGACCAGATTTCAGCGTAATAGCAAACATCCAAAGCAAGAAAACAACGAACCCAAGCAACTTTTGAGGCTCTCCATAGCTAATGCCCATGAATGAGACAACGTATGGGAACGTGTAGTTGATGATCTCGTTAGGAGTCGCCTTCAAGCGTTTAACTTCTACAGAAAACGGGTATGCAATACGTCCAAGAGAGCTTTTTGCGAGAAACATTGCTACGGTAGCAAAACCCAAAAAGCCGATAGATAGGACGGGGTTCTCGAATGGTATGAACTGGCAATCGCCTGCGCGCAGATTGGCTGCAGTACAAATTGATCTATCCCACCAAGTGCGCGGGATATCTTGTATTGCAAGAATAATGGCCAAAGGAAGATAGGAGCCGAGAAATATCAGAAACCCAGGAAGAAGGTGAAATTGCATTTTCTTATGTTACAGAGCATTGACATCTTTGAGGTCCGTTGGCAAATTTGTATTCGATCATCGGCCCCGCAACTCCTCCGCCGTACTCGCAAGCAACCGCACCCCAAACCCACCAATCACCAACGCCGCAAATCGGTTGAGCAAGGTGCGTTGCCGCGCGTAGCCGGCTTGCACCGCGCGGGTTGAAAAGGCGAAAGCAAGTGCAAGATGCCACGCGAGTGCGTTGGCAAAGGCCAGCAGCACGACGGCGATCAGTAGCGCAGTGGATGGCTGCGCGGGCAGCGCGGTAGAAAACACGCTGCCAAAGAACAGGGCGGACTTTGGGTTGAGCAGGTTGGTCAATGCGCCTAGGCGCAGCGCTTGCGCGGGGGTGATGCGCGCGGCGTGCGCATCGCCTGTTGCGCCGCCCGCGCGTGAGCGCCAAAGCTTGAGCGCGAACCAGCACAGGTACAGGCCCGCGGCCACCTGCATGGTCTGGCGCAGGTGCGGGTGGGCGGTAAACACGGCGTGCACGCCCAGCACGGCTAAGCTGGCCCACAGCAGCGCCACCAGACTCACGCCAACGCTGGCATAGCAGGCGGCGCGTTTGTCTCCGCTCGCGGCTAGCTGCGAGATCAGCAGCACGTTGGCGCCGGGCGTAGCAAGCACAACCCAGTGCATGAGGGCGACGACGGTAAGGGTGGCGAGCATGGCGCGTTCTCCTACAGAAGATGTGCTTACCTTAGCAAATCTGTTGGCGGGTGGCTGGTGGCTACTGCATGTACCTGCAATCAGGTGTACAACAGCGGTTCTCGCACGCGCAAGCGCAAAGGACAAAACCCATGGCAACCAAAAAGACAACTGCGGCTCACGCGGTATCAGCCAACAATCCCTGCCCGTTTCTGCGCGCGCTGGTGGCTGCTGAAATGCTGGCAGACGATGTGGAGCCGCTGGAGTCGGTCGCTAAAACGATTGTGGCCACGGCCAAGGCGGGCGAGGGGCATCCCAATTTGCCGTATGCCGCCATCTATGCGATTGCCTTAATCGCCAATGGACTGAGCCCGTTGCAGATTGCCAAGAACCGCAGTGGCGGGCTGCGGCTGAATGCGCTGCGCGGCGGGCCGCTGGACAAGCGGGGCGTGGGCTCGGGCATCATCACACCTACAGGCACCATCAACAAGGCGGAGTTCGAGCGGCTGAAGGAATTTGCCAGCGACAAAACAGATGCTGCGGGCAACACTGAGCTGGGTCTTGATGTTCAAGAGATCACGCGTTATATGGATGCAAACTTCAAGCGCGCAGAAGGGCGTCGCCGGGCAGTAGACCGTGCGCTCATGAAGGGTGAGTGGCCAGTGCTGCTCAAAGTGATGGGTAAAGATGGCGCGGCAGGGCGCTATCTGAGCGTTGCTGAGCTGCATGATTTGTTCTTCGCGCTGCGCTTGCCAGCGCGCATGGTGGATGCAATGGCGCGGTGATGCGTGAGCGAATCTAGAACCCATCTCAAATTCAGAAATAACTTCAAAGTATTGCTGTCATCCCGGCGCAGGCCGGGACCCAGGAGCTGTACCGCACTCTGTAGGTACCACCTGGATTCCGGCTTTCGCCGGAATGACAGCTTCAAATTTCGAGTGAGTTCGAATAGGAGGTAGGTTCGAAAAAGCAAGTGTGGTTTGAGGTTTGCAAACAGACTACGCAATATCCATAAGCCTTTTCAGGCAAAAATGGCTGAAAACGCCCATCAAAAAATCGTCTTTTTGCGTTTCTGCGAAGCTAAAAAGCGCATGGATATTGCGTAGATGCTATTGAATATGTAAGCGCAGAACCAGAGCCGCTCAACGTTAAGCGGCCCTGATCAATGTGTTGATGCAATGCCTGCTTGTTACTGCTTCGCCCCCTCCGTCAACCTGCGCGCAAGCCCCACCGCATAGGGTGTCGAGCGCGCGGCAATCATTGGATCAGCAGACGGCTCTACGCCTTTGGGCAGCACCATCGGGTTGTAGGTGATGGTCAGGCATGGCCCGCCGCCGTCTTCGGCTACAGAGGTGACCTTGAGCATGCCCAGATTCACTTTCTTGCGGCCTTCGGGCAGCGGCACAGTGGCGCTGTCGATTTTGTCGCCGGGCTGCGCAAGCTCCAGGTTGAAGTTGAAGGCGACCTTGCCGTCTTTCACGCGCTGGCGCAGATCGTCAAACAAGAAGGTGGGGCCTTTGGCTTTGGCTTCGTCATCCGTCAGGCCTTGCACGCCGCCCACGGGTTCAAACACCCACTTGCCAAACTGTTTGGTGCCGCTGGCATTCACAAAGCCAAACGCATGCACGCCCCAGTAGTTCACCGTGCCAAAGCTGGCCGGCACCGGTTGCGATGCGTAGTGCTTGCCTTGCAGCAGCACTTCGGGGTTGGCATCGGCAAAGGCTTTGACCTTGGCCGGGTCAGGCGCTTTGGTGGCTGGGTCGGGCTGCAGTGATGCCAAGCGGCCCAAGAACTGTTCGGGCGATGATGCGGCAAACACCGGCGCGGAGATATTGCCCATCTGCCATGTCTCGCCATTTGGCAGGTTGAACTGCAGCGCCAAGTTGCGCTGGGTCTTGGTGTTGTCTGGGGCCTTGGGGTTGGCACCGCCTACCGAAAAACGCACGATCACTGGCACCGGCTTGCCGCTAAAGGCAGAGGCGGTGGAGAGCGCACGCGCATCCGCCGTGCCCACAAATTCACCCATCGCGCACACGCCTTTGGCGCCCGAGCGGCGAAAGCCTTCAAACTTGCCGAAGGTGGATTCAAACTGATTCAGAAACGTGTTCGGGTCAACCGGCGCGGCTGCAGGTGATTGCGCGGAGGCGTTGAGGGTCATAAAGGCAGTGGCAACCGCCACGGCGCAAAGTGCTGGCTTTGTCATTGGAGAAACTCCCTTGCAAAAAGGTGGTGAACGGGGCAACGCAACGACCGCCCACATACAGGGCCTTCAGCGTCGCTTGCATATCTAGTCGTGCATCGCGAGCAAGGCTTACTGCCGCACGCACCGCCCATCGTTCGCACAAGCCGCGCATTGCATTGAATCTGCCGCTACGCAGTATTCATGAGCTTTTCAGAGCAAAAGTGACTGAAAAAGCGCATGGATATTGCGCAGAGCATCTTTGAATTGGTTTTGACAGCACGTCATATGCACCGGCGGCTGATTACCAGAGCGCGCGATGCGCGAACGTTCTTTCTCGTTGCGTTACCTAAGATTCCAAGCCCCCGCGCTGAAACGCACGATCATTGGAAAGACCAACGGAACAAATACAAGCGCCTGATCAAGCGGAAGCCGCAGGCTTCTGGACCACACCCTCGGCCCGGTTGCGCCCGTGATGTTTAGCGGCATACAGTGCCTTGTCTGCGCGATGCAGCAGCGTGCCGGCGGTGTCGCCTGCGACGACAGTCGCAACGCCGCAGCTCATGGTGATGGCGTGGTTGCCGGCTAAGGGCGTGGCGGCCACGTGGGTGCACAGCGCCGCGGCCTTGCGCATGGTTTCATCAAACGGTGTTTGCGGCAGGATCACGACAAACTCCTCGCCGCCCCAGCGGCCCAGTGTGTCAACCTCGCGCAGCAGCGACTGGGCCCGCTCTGCGAGCGCTACAAGCACAGTATCGCCAACGCCGTGTCCGAATCGATCATTGATCGTTTTGAAATGATCAATGTCCATCAGAATGATCGAGAACGCGTGCCCATAGCGTGCAAACCGGAGCAGTTCAGATTCGATCGCTTCGGTCATGCGCCGACGGTTGGCCAGCTTGGTCAGTTCGTCGGTATTGGCAAGCCGCGCCATCTCTTCCACAGAGAACTGCGCTAACTGGAGCCGGTGCTGATGACTCGCAAAAAAGTACAGCGCTGCAATGAGTACTGCAGACACCACATGCAACTGAATCGTGAAATTACGGTTCGATGATGCGGTGTTTTCAATCAGGTAAGGCACGCTGATCAGAACGAAGACCCCCAGCATCGCCAGCGAAATACGCAGGCCGCGGCGGTAATCCTCCAGGATGAATGCGAAGACATAGATCATCGGGATCCACAAGTACAGCGGTTGCAGGTCGATACTGGCGCCATAGGTGGGGGAATACAGGCGCAGCGCCATACACGCGGCGCAGAGGCTAAATGCAAACCACAGGCAGGAGATTTCAACGAAACGCGCAGGCAGCAAACGCTTCCAGAGGATCACAAACATCACCGGGTGAAATACCACGTTCACGCCAAACACGACCCGCAGCACGGCAGACGCCTGCCCGAGCGATTCCATCAGCGCCCAACCGATTGCCGAGCCAATCCAGCTAAGGGCCAGGATGGCCATGAGCACACGGCGTTTGAGGTGCTCAGCAGGCGGTTGCATCGATGTCGGTGGGTTCATCCATGCGATGTTAGCCTCCTGTCTTACGCAGACC